>NZ_CP029343.1:3383746-3691359 GCF_003143515.1 Massilia oculi
ACCAGGGTCGCAACCAGCAAGGCCTTGAATGGTTTCATCGTTTTTCCTTCGGGGTAGGGATGGGGAGCATGCGCTGCATCACGCCGTCGCGGTCGACCAGCAGGTGCTTGAAGGCGGCCAGCACGTGCAGGGCGACCAGGCCGGCCAGCAGCATATTGAGCCAGTAGTGCACACCGCGCAGCACGGCGCGCAGCTCGGGATCGGGACCGATCAGCACCGGCAGCGGGATTTCGCCGAAATACACGACCGGGAAGCCGGCCGCCAGGCTGAAGAAATATCCCGACAGCGGCACCGCGAACATCAGCACGTACAGCAGGACGTGCAGGCCGTGGGCGGCGCCGCGCTGCCAGGCCGGCATGTCGTCGACGTATCGCGGCGGGTGGTTGAACAGGCGCCACAGAAGGCGCAGCGCGGCCAGGCCGAGCACGGTCACGCCGGCCCATTTGTGCCAATTGGTGTAGCGGATCTTGGCCATGCTGATACCCTGGATATCGGTCATGACCAGGCCAAGCGTGAACGTGCCGATGATGGCGATGGCGATCAGCCAGTGCAGCACGATTGCGGGCATCGTATAACGGCGCATATTGTCTCTAGGTAACTAGTACGAGTTAGAACTAACCAACTATAGCAAAAAAGCGGTCACCGTGCTGCAGAGCTCGAATTTCTGTCGCAAACACTAGCACGGACTTGTGAAAGATGCACCATCGGGCTCGGCAGAATGTAAAATTCGGTCATGAGCGCATTTATTAAATATTGCTACCGGCATATTTTGTTGGCCACGGGTACGGTTGTGTCGTTGTCCATGCCTGCCGTTGCCGCCGCTGGCGGGCAGGACGACCTGGCCGACCTGTCGATCGAAGAGCTGGCCAATATCCAGGTGACTTCCGTCTCGAAGCGCCCCGAGCGCCTGCAGGATGCGCCGGCCGCGGTGTTCGTGATCACGGGCGACGACATCCGCCGTTCCGGCGCCGATTCGCTGCCCGAGGCGCTGCGGCTGGCGCCCAATCTGCACGTGGCGCGCATCAACGGCTACGCCTATTCCATCAGCGCGCGCGGCCAGAACAGCGGCGGCAGTGTCTTGTCCAACAAGCTGCTGGTGCTGATCGACGGCCGCACGGTCTACACACCGCTGTTCGCCGGCGTGTTCTGGGATGCGCAGGACGTGCTGCTCGAAGACATCGAGCGCATCGAAGTGGTCAGCGGGCCGGGCGGCGTGGTATGGGGCTTGAACGCGGTGAACGGCGTCATCAACATCACGACCCGTTCCGCGCGCGACACGCAGGGCGGCATGCTGGCGCTGCAGGGCGCCAGCGACGGCAGCGGGGGCGCCGCCTTCCGCCAGGGCGGCACGAGCGCCGGCGGCGTCGCCTGGCGCGTTTTCGGCAAGACGACCCGTCGCAGCGACAGCGACCGCATCGAAGGCGGGCGCATCGACGACAGTCACCGGCGCGCGATGGCCGGGGTGCGCGCCGACTGGGAGCAGGGGAGCGATCGTTATTCGGTCGTCGGCAATGTCTACCAGGGCCGGCTCGACCAGCCTCAGCCCGGCGAAATCGCGGTGCCCCGCGGTCCCACCGAGCTCGGCCGGGTACGCTCGGACGGCGCCAACCTGACCGCGCGCTGGCGGCGCGCCCTGGAAGGCGGCGGCGACATCGCCGTGCAGGCCTATCTCGATCACACGGTGCGCGAATCGCCGCCGCTGTTTTCCGAACGCCTGACCACCGCCGACGTGCAGTTCCAGCACACCTTGCCGGCCGCCGGCCGCCATGGCGTCGTATGGGGCGCCAACTAACGCCAGACGCGCGACCGGGTCGGCAACAGCCAATGGGTGGCCTTCCTGCCGGCCGATACCAACCAGCGGTGGGGCAGCCTGTTCGTGCAAGACGAGATCGCGCTGGACGACGCCTGGCGCCTGACATTGGGCGGACGCGCCGAATACAATCATTACACCGGCGTCGAATGGCTGCCGAGCGCGCGCCTGTCATGGCGCATGTCGCCGCAGCACGCCTTCTGGGCGTCGGCGGCGCGCACCGTGCGCGCCCCCGCACGGCTCGACGCCGACGCCTGGGTGCCTGGCCAGCCGCCATTCATCCTGCGCGGCGGGCCAACGGTGCGCAGCGAAGTGGCGCGCGTCATCGAACTGGGCGTGCGCGGCCAGCCGACGGCGGCGCTGTCGTATTCGGTCACGCTGTTCCATACCGATTACGACCACCTGCGCACGCAGGAACTCGATCCCACGCGCAGCTACCTGGTGTTCGCCAACCTGATGGAAGGCCATGCCAGCGGCATCGAAGCCTGGGGCAGCTGGCAGCCGATGCCGCGCTGGCGCCTGTCGGGCGGCTGGACCGCGCTGCGCCAGCGCCTGGCCCTGAAACCGGGCGGCAACGACGCGGCGCGCCTGGAGACGGCACGGCGCGATCCCTCGCACACCCTGCAGCTGCGCTCGAGCTACAACATCGACGATGCGCGCGAGGTCGACGTCACGGTGCGCCGGGTGGGCGACATGCCGGCGTCACGGGTGCAGTCATACACGGCGCTCGACGCGCGCTTCGGCTGGCGGGTGCGGCCGGGACTGGCGCTGTCGGTGTACGGGGAAAACCTGAACGGCGGGCATGCGGAGTTTGGCTCCAGCACGTACTTGGCGGAATTCGAGCGCCGGGTGGGCGTCAGGGTGAGGTGGGATTATTGAGCGCAGCGCAGGGGCCGTTCTTTTGTCGGCCCCTGAACGTCGTTCCCGCCTTCGCGGGAACGACGTGCTGAGGGTAACGCCTAGATGTCGGCCGCCAGCTTTGCCGCCAGCCCGGTGTAGTTCGCCGGCGTCATCGCCAGCATCAGGTCCTTGGCTTCCTGCGGCACGGCCAGCGTTTCGATGAACTCGCGCAGCGCTTCGCGGGTGATGCCCTTGCCGCGGGTGAGTTCCTTCAGCTGTTCGTACGGGTTGGCGATGCCGTAGCGGCGCATCACGGTCTGCACCGGCTCGGCCAGCACTTCCCAGTTCGCGTCCAGGTCCTGCTCCAGGCGGGCGGCGTTCACCTCCAGCTTGTTCAGGCCGCGCAGGCAGCTGTCGTAGGCCAGCAGGGCGTAGCCGAAGCCGACGCCGATATTGCGCAGCACCGTCGAATCGGTCAGGTCGCGCTGCATGCGCGAGACCGGCAGCTTGTCGGCCATGTGGCGCAGCACCGAATTGGCCAGGCCCAGGTTGCCCTCCGAGTTCTCGAAGTCGATCGGGTTGACCTTGTGCGGCATGGTCGACGAACCGATCTCGCCAGCCTTCAGCTTCTGCTTGAAATAGCCCAGCGAGACGTAGGTCCAGATGTCGCGGTTCAGGTCGAGCAGGATGGTGTTGGTGCGCGCGATGGCGTCGAACATCTCGGCCATGTAGTCGTGCGGCTCGATCTGGATCGTGTACGGATTGAAGGTCAGGCCCAGGCGCTGTTCGATCACGTTCTTCGAGAAGGTCGGCCAGTCGAATTCCGGATAGGCCGACAGGTGGGCGTTGTAGTTGCCTACCGCGCCATTCATCTTGCCCAGGATCTCGACGTCGGCGATGCGGCGGACGGCGCGCTGCAAGCGCGCGACCACGTTGGCGAATTCCTTGCCCAGCGTCGTCGGGCTGGCGGTCTGGCCGTGGGTGCGCGACAGCATCGGCAGCGCCGCGTTGGCGTGGGCGATCTCGGTCAGTTTCGCGATGATCGCCTGCAGGGCCGGCAGCAGCACGCCGTCGCGCGCGCTTTTCAGCATCATGCCGTGCGAGGTGTTGTTGATGTCTTCCGAGGTGCAGGCGAAGTGGATGAATTCGCTGGCCGCGACCAGCTCCGGCACGTCCTTGACCTGTTCCTTGAGCCAGTACTCGACCGCCTTGACGTCATGGTTGGTGACCGCCTCGATTTCCTTGATGCGGGCGGCATCCTTTTCGCTGAAGTTCGCCGCCATCTGGTCGAGGTGAGCGATCGCTTGCGCGGAAAACGGCTTGATCTCGGCAAAGCCGGCCTGCGACAGCGCCTGCAGCCACGCGATCTCGACCTTCACACGGTGGTGCATGAAACCCGTTTCCGACAGGATCGGGCGCAGCTTGTCGGTTTTCGAAGCGTAACGGCCGTCGAGCGGGGACAGGGCCGACAAGGTAGGGGACAGGGCGGTAGAGGTCATGGCAGCAGTGGCGGTCAAAAACGCGGATTTTACCACCGGACGGGCGGCGAACCCTTGCGCATGCCGCGGTGCGCGAGTGTGTTGGGGCGGCGACAGCGCAGGTTTCGCGGCAGGGCCCGATGCTATACTGGGTTTCAATTCCCAACTGCGACCTCCCATGAAACTCATCGGTTCTGTCACCAGCCCCTACGTCCGCAAGGTCCGTGTCGTGATGGCGGATAAAAAACTCGATTATTCCTTTATCCAGGAGAATGTCTGGGCCGCCGACACCACCATCCAGCAAACGAATCCGCTGGGCAAGGTGCCATGCCTGGTGATGGAAGACGGCAGCACCCTGTACGACTCGCGCGTGATCGCCGAATACCTCGACACGCTCACCCCGGTCTGCAAGCTGCTGCCGCCTAACGGCCGCGACCGGGCCGAGGTCAAGGTATGGGAAGCCCTGGCCGACGGCGTGCTCGACGCCGCCGTGCTGGTGCGCCTGGAAACCACCTTGCGTCCCGAGGCGCAGCAAAGCCCCGAGTGGATCGCCCGCCAGTGGGGCAAGGTGCATGCCGGCCTGCGCGTGATGTCCGAGCGCCTCGGCGAGTCAAGCTTCTGCGCCGGCAACCACTATTCGCTGGCCGACGTCGCCGTCGGCTGCGCCCTTGGCTGGATCGGCTTCCGCTTCCCCGACATCGACTGGCGCGGCGACTATCCGAACCTGGCTCGCCTGTTCGACAAGCTGTCCGAACGCCAGTCGTTCAAGGACACCGTTCCCGTCCTCGCATGAACGGCGTGCCGGGCATGTCCACCGCCGTGGTGTTCGGCGAGGCGCTGGTCGACGATTTCCAGCCCGAGCAGGTCGTCGGCGGGGCGCCGTTCAACGTGGCGCGCCACCTGGCCGCCTTCATGGCGCCGGTCCTGGCCATCACCCGCATCGGCGACGACAGGAGCGGCCAGCTGGTGCGCGCCGAGTTCGAGCGCTTCGCCATGAGCGAGGCCGGGCTGCAGCGCGACCCGCTGGAAGAAACCGGCCGCGTGCTGGTCGAGCGCGGCCCGCGCGGCCACCGCTTCACGATCCTGCCGAACCAGGCCTATGATTTCATCGACCGCGCCGCGGCGGTGGCGAGCGTGGAAGGCGTTACGCCGGGCATCGTCTATTTCGGGATGCTGGCCCAGCGCCACGAGGCGTCGCGCGGCGCTTTGAGCGCCGTACTGGATGGCGCCGCCGGCACGGCGACGCGCTTTCTCGACCTGAACCTGCGCGACGGCCAGTACGACGAGCGCGGCGTCACCCGCTCGCTGCAGGCGGCGAACATCGTCAAGGTCAACGAAGAAGAATTGCAGGCGCTGTTCGGCTGGTATTTCCAGATCAAGCCCGACGATCCGCCGCTGGCGGCCGACGCGGTCCACGCCTCGTGCCAGGCATTGCTCAAGATGTTCTCGCTCGACGCCCTGATCGTGACCCTGGGCCACCGCGGCTCGGCGTACTTCGACAGCGAGGGCCGGGTCCTGACCCAGCGCGACCATCCGGCCCCGCCGTTCGTGATCGATACGGTGGGGGCGGGCGACGCCTTCGCGGCGATCTTCCTGCTGGGACGGATGCGCGGCTGGCCGCTCGAGACGAGTCTGGCGCGCGCGAACGAATTCGCCGGCGCGATCTGCGCGATTCCCGGCGCGGTGCCGAGGGATATGGGGTTCTACGACAAGTGGATGACGCGCTGGCGCTGAGGGCCAGGGCGGGACACAATGCAACAGGGCCGGCGCAAGCCGGCCCAGGTTGATCACGACGCGATCATGCCGCGATCACGAAGCGATCTGGCTCTGCAGGTAATTCTGGATGCCGACCTTGACGATCAGGTCGAGCTGGGTTTCCAGCCACTCGATGTGCTCTTCGGTGTCTTCCAGGATCATCAGGAACAGGTCGCGCGACACGTAGTCGGCGGCCGCTTCGCAGGCGGCGATGCCTTCCTTGACGGTCACTTGCGCGCCGCGTTCCAGCTTCAGATCGCATTCCAGCATTTCCTGCGTCGATTCGCCGATCATCAGTTTGTGCAGCGCCTGCAGGTTCGGCAGGCCGTCCAGCATCAGGATGCGGTCGATCAGCTTGTCGGCATGCTTCATTTCGCCGATCGATTCTTCGTATTCCTTTTTACCCAGTTTTTCCAGGCCCCAATGGCGGTACATGCGCGCATGCAGGAAATACTGGTTGATTGCGGTGAGTTCGTTGGTCAGCTGTGCGTTCAGCAGACGGAGAACGTTTTGATCGCCTTTCATTGGAGTGCCCCTGATAATTTTGAATGGCCTCAATGATAGCAAACAAGCCAGCGCAATATGCCCTCAAAAGGGACAAAATTGCCTAAAAAAGCGCGCTAAATCGAAGAAAAAGCCACAAATTGGGGCGTAATAAAAACCGTTCTCACTCCACGTTGATAACGCTTCTCGCTACCGCGAAAAGGAAATCAGAACGCTTCTCGTTTTACCGCTCCCGGCATCATCCATGGCTTTATTTACCGCATTGAAAACCTTGAATCACGGTCTTGCCGTCGCTGCGCCCGGATATCCCGGCGCGGGCGGTGAGGATGATCATCGGCGTCGCGTTACCGGCTCCGCGCAGGCTGCGCAGCAGGGACAGGCCCTATTCGCCGGCCAGGCCGAGGTCGGGCAGGATGGTCATGGGCTTACCGGAGAGTTTCGACCGGCCAGTACAGCCAGCGGCGGTTTGACCGCTTTTCAAGACCCGAGGAAGAACAACGCGCCGCGGCCTGGCGGGGCAGGCCGTATGCTGGCGAGTCAGGCCGTTTGCGGAAGGCGGCGCACTTCGGTGATGGTGGTCTTGCTGTCGAGATGGGTATGCAGGACTTCGCGTGCGTAGCTGACGCAGGTGCCGCACATGGTGCCGACGCCGAGTTCCTTGCGCAATTCGGCGATCGACGAGATGCCCAGGTCGACGGCCTGGCGGATTTCACGGTCGGAGATGTTGTTGCAGACGCAGACGATCATCGGAGCTACCCTTGCTAATTACACTAGAAAAATGCGAATCATTCTCATTTGCGTTGGTATTTTCTGTAAACTCGGCCACGAAAGCAAGCGAATTCTGCGAACTGTTTGCACTATTTTTGCGCTTTCCGGCCTGGCAATGACAAGCTGCAAATAGTAATAGTTCGCATTTAGGTTTATGATGACGGCATCATTCTTGTCGCTGTCTCATAAGCGCAACAACCACCTGGAAGCTGCCATGACCCTAGCCCCCACCCTGTCCACACTCGACTCGCTGAAAGCGGGCCAGAGTGCCACCGTAGTCCAGCTGGCGCCGCATGCGCAGGGCGGTGTCGATGTCCAGCGCCGCCTGATGGAGCTGGGCTTCGTGCCGGGCGAGCGCATCCGCGTGCTCAAGCGCGTGCTGGGCGGTCCGCTGGCGGTCAAGGTCGGCGAGTCGACCTTCGCGCTGCGCCGCTTCGAAGCGGCCCTCGTCTCGATCAAGGCGGATTGAGCGCATGGGAGTCATGGAACAACAGGTGGCTGCTCGTACTCCACTGGTCGCACTGCTCGGCAACCCCAACTGCGGCAAGACCGCGCTCTTCAACCGTCTCACCGGCTCGCGCCAGAAGGTCGCGAACTATGCCGGCGTCACCATCGAGCGCAAGGAGGGCAGCTTCAAGTCGCCGGCCGGCCGCGCGTTCCGCGTGCTCGACCTGCCGGGCGCCTACAGCCTGAACGCACAGACGCCGGACGAAGGCATCACGCGTGACGTGGTGGCCGGCCTGCGCGCCGGCGAGCAGGCGCCGGACGTCGTGCTGTGCGTGGTCAACGCGACCAATCTGCGCCTGAACCTGCGCCTGGTGTTGGAGCTCAAGCGCCTCGGCCTGCCGATGGTGCTGGCCCTGAACATGGTCGACGTCGCGAAGAAGCGCGGCATCGAGATCGATACCGCCAGGCTGTCGCAGGAACTGGGCATGCCGGTGGTGGAAACCGTGGCCATCCAGTCGGGCGGCGAGCAGGCCTTGCTGGCCGAGCTGGATCGCATGGCCTTCGATGCCCCGGTCAAGGCCAATCCGCTGTCGGCGATCGACGCCGTGCCGGTCGAGGAGACCCAGCGTGAGGTGCGCCGCATCCTGGCCGCCGCCGTCTCCACCGCGAAGGACACCGGCAACCTGACCGAGAAGATCGACAACGTCGTGATGCATCCGGTCGCGGGCCCGGTCATCCTGGCCGCGCTGATGTTCCTGATCTTCCAGGCCGTGTTCAGCTGGGCCGGCACGCCGATGGACCTGATCGAAGCCGGCGTCGGCGCGCTGGGCGAAGCCGTCGGCGGCCTGCTCGGCGAAGGCATCCTGCACAGCCTGATCGTGGACGGCATCATCGCCGGCGTCGGCAGCGTGCTGGTATTCCTGCCGCAGATCCTGATCCTGTTCTTCTTCATCCTGCTGCTCGAAGACGTGGGCTACCTGCCGCGCGCGGCCTTCCTGCTGGACCGCATCATGGGCAGCGTCGGCCTGTCGGGCCGCGCCTTCCTGCCGCTGCTGTCCTCGTTCGCCTGCGCGATCCCCGGCGTGATGGCCGCGCGCACGATCCAGAATCCGCGCGACCGCCTGGTGACGATCATGATCGCGCCCCTGATGACGTGCTCGGCGCGCCTGCCGGTGTATGCGCTCCTGATCGCGGCCTTCATCCCCGACCAGACCGTGGCCGGCATCCTCAACCTGCAAGGGCTGGTGCTGTTCATCCTGTACATGGCCGGCATCCTGTCGGCGATGGCGGTGGCCTGGTTCATGAAGCGCCGCAGCACCTACAAGCAGCACGCGCTGATGCTCGAACTGCCGGCCTACCACTGGCCACAGCTGAGCGCCCTGGCCTCGGGCCTGTGGGAACGCACCAAGATCTTCCTGATGCGGGTCGGCACCCTGATCCTGACCATGATGGTCCTGCTCTGGCTGCTGTCGAGCTTCCCGGGCGCGCCGGAAGGCGCGACCGAGCCGCCGATCTACTACAGCGTGGCCGGCATGATCGGCCGCGCGCTGGAAGTGATCCTGGCGCCGATCGGCTTCAACTGGCAGATCGCGATCGCGCTGGTGCCGGGCATGGCCGCGCGCGAAGTGGCGGTCGGCGCGCTGGGCACCGTGTACGCGCTGTCGGGCGGCGACGAAGTCGGCGACACCCTGGCGCCGCTGATCGCGCAGTCGTGGTCGCTGGCCACGGGTCTCGCGCTGCTGGCCTGGTACGTCTATGCGCCGCACTGCCTGCCGACCCTGGCCACCGTGGCCCGCGAAACCGGCAGCCGCAAGTACGCCTGGATCATGGCTGGCTATATGTTCGGCCTGGCCTACGTGGCGGCCTTCATCGTCTACCGCGTCACCCTCGCCATCACTGGAGCCTGAATCATGCAGGAACTGCTTGTTGCCGTCATCGTGCTTGCCTCGGCGCTGTACCTGGGCGCCAAATACATGTCGCCCGGCCTGCGTGCGCGCCTGGTCATGCACCTGACCAGGGGCGGCCGCAAGTCCGTCCTGGCGCGCTGGCTGGACAAGTCGGGCGGCGGCGGTTGCGGCGGCGGCAGTTGCGGCAGCGGCTGCGCGCCCAAGCAGCCCGACCCGCCGGGCAAGCACCGCGTGATCAAGCTGCACCAGCGCTGAGGACCGGCGCGACGCGGTTCAATCCTGCAGCGCCGCGATCAGGCGCTGCGCGTCGAACGGCGCATGCACCTTGACGTCGTTGTCGAAGTAGCAGTAGACGTCGCGCCTGGCGCGCCTGCGCGGCGCCTTGCTCGCTACCAGGCACGCATCTTCGGGCTGTCCCCCATCGCGCCAGGCGCGAATCTTCCTTGCCCAGTTTTCGATGGCCTCGTCGTCATAGCCGCTCGCATACAGTTCCTTGTCGCCATGCAGGCGCAGGTACATGAAGTCGGCCGTCACGTCCTCGATCTGCGGCCATTTTCCGGCCGTGTCGGCCACCACCAGCGCCACCTTGTACTTGCGCAGCAGGGCGATGAAGGCGGGGTCAATGAAGCTTTCGTGGCGGATCTCGACCGCATGCCGCAGCGGCCGCTTCTTGGTCCCGGGATCGAGCGTCACCCTGCCTTTCATGCGTTGTTCGTGACCCTTCGCCTGTTCGGCGGCGGCTTGGGTATCATGCGGCAGCAGCGAGAGAAAGGTTTCGAAGCGTTCCGGATCGAAGGAAAAATTGGGCGGGAACTGCCACAGCATGGGGCCCAGCTTCTCGCGCAGCGCCAGCACGCCCGAGGCCAGCACATTGGCCAGCGGCTTCTCGACGTCGCGCAGGCGCAGCATGTGGGTGATGAAGCGGTTGCCCTTGACCGCGAACACGAAGCCGGGCGGCGTGGCCTCGTACCAGGCGGCATAGCTTTCCGGCCGCTGCAGCGCGTAGAACGAGCCGTTGATCTCGATGCTGGACAGCTGGCCGGACGCGTATTCGAGCTCGCGGCGCTGGGCCAGGCCGGGCGGATAGAACGCGCCGCGCCACGGCGCATAGCGCCACCCCGAGATGCCGATACAGGTCTTTCCGCTCATGCCTGCCACGATACATGGGGCGCGTGCACGCGGTCGTGCGCTGGCGCACCCAGCCGGCGCCAATGGCGGCGGCGCCCTTTTGGCAAAGGCGCAACAGTGCTAAGCTAACGACCATTATTACTATCGAAGCCGCCATGATCGTCGTCCACCACCTGAACAATTCGCGCTCGCAGCGCATCCTGTGGCTGCTGGAAGAGCTGGGCCTGGAATACGAGATCAAGCGCTACCAGCGCGATCCCAAGACCATGCTGGCGCCGCCCGAGCTGAAGGCCGTGCACCCGCTGGGCAAGTCGCCCGTCATCAGCGACGGCGACCTGGTGGTGGCCGAATCCGGCGCCATCGTCGAATACCTGGTCGAGCAGTACGGCCAGGGACGCCTGAAACCGGCGGCCGGCACTCCGGCGCGCCTGCGCTACAGCCACTTCCTGCACTATGCCGAAGGGTCGGCGATGCCGCCGCTGCTGCTCAAGCTGGTGTTCGACAAGGTCGAGAACAGCCCGATGCCGTTCTTCGTCAAGCCGATCGCGCGCGGCATCGCGCAAAAGGTCAAGGGCAGCTTCGTGCTGCCGCAGATCGCGCTGCACCTGGGCTACCTGGAAGCGGAACTGGGCAAGCATCCCTGGTTCACCGGCGAAGAATTCACGGCGGCCGACATCCAGCTCAGCTTCCCGCTCGAGGCGGCCGCCTCGCGCGGCGGGCTCGATGGCAAGTACCCGAACCTGCTTGATTTCCTGAAGCGCATCCATGCGCGCCCGGCTTACGGGCGCGCGCTCGAACGTGGCGGCAAATACGAGATCGGCAAAGCGTAAGAGGATCCATCAAGCATGGCCAAGCTGCTCGCCATCGACGGCCTGAACATCGTACGCCGGGTGTACGAGGCCAGTCCTGAGCCGGATTCCGACCTGAAGGCCAGCATCGCGCTGCGCCACGCCTTCTCGTCGTTTCGCAACGTGCTCGAGACGCATGCGCCGACCCATGTGCTGGCGGCCTTCGACCACGGCGGCGAGAACTGGCGCCACGCCCTGTATCCGCGCTACCGCGAGGGCAGGGCGGCGATGCCGCTCGAGCTGCGCGCGGCCCTGCCCGAATTCCACGAGCGCCTGCGCGCGGCGGGCCTGCACGTGGTGTCGATTCCCGAGGTCGAGGCCGACGACGTGATCGCCACCGGCGTGATGCGCTGGCTGTCGGAAGGGCGGGGGGAGGCCATCGTCGCCACCACCGACAAGGACTTGCATCCGCTGATCGCGCATGGCGCGCTGGTGTGGGACCATTTCAAGAACGAATGGCATGACGACGCCTGGGTGCGCCAGCGCTTCGGCGTCGCGCCCGAGCGGCTGCACGACCTGCTGGCGCTGATGGGCGATCCGACCGACGGCGTGCCGGGCGTGTCCAAGGTCGGCATGAAGACGGCCGCGCGCCTGCTCAATGCCTACGGCAGCCTCGACGCCGTCATCGCCGGCGCCGGCATCCTCAAGACGCCGCTGGGCGAAAGGCTGCGCGCCGAGCGTGAGATACTCGAGATCTCGCGTTGCCTGGTGTCGCTCAAGCTCGACGTGCGCCTGGGCGTGACCTGGAATATGCTTGCCTATGACTCTCACTAAACGGAAAGCGACGCAATGCTGAAGGCGGTAATCGTGGATGGAAACGCGGTCTCGCGGTCGATGCTGGGCACCGTGCTGGCCGATGGCAGTTACGAGGTGGTGGGGGCGACCCACACCAGCGCGCTCGGCTACGGCCTGGCGATCAAGCACCGCCCGCACGTGCTCTGCATCGCACGCGAGCAGGTCGAGGACGGCAACAACGTGGTCGAACAGCTGCGCGCCGAGTTGCCCAAGACCCTGATCTTCCTGGTCTCGGGGACGCTCGATGCGCAAGCCGTGCAGTCGGCCGTGGCGCGCGGCGTGCACGGCTTCATCGTCAAGCCGTTCAAGGCCGACACCGTGCTCAAGACCATCCGCAATACCGTGATCGCCTTCGTCAAGAAACAGCAGGCGGCCCCCAAGCCGGAGTGAATGCCGCTAGCCGCGGCGCCTGACTTCGTCGGACGCGATGGCGGCCAGTTCGCGCAGCGCGCGCAGTTCGCGCTCGCGCAGGCGCCGCGGCTCGCGGTCGAGCACGCACAGCGAACCGAGCGCCAGCCCGTTGGCGTCCCGCACCGGATAGCCCGCATAGAAACGGATGTGCGGCGCGCCCGTCACCAGGGGATTGGCAACGAAGCGCGGGTCGGCGCCGGCATCTTCCACCACGAACGCCCCGTCCTGCATGATCGTGTGGCTGCAGAAGGCCACCTCGCGCGGGGTCTCGCGCTGCTCGATGCCGATGCGCGACTTGAACCACTGGCGCTGCCCGGACAGGAGCGTGAGCAGGGCCATCGGGCATTCGGTCACGTGGCTGGCCAGCCAGGTCACGCGGTCGAACGCTGCTTCCTCGGGCGATGCCATCAGCTGCGACGCGGCCAGCGCCGCCAGGCGCTGCGCCTCGTTGGGCGCCACCGGATAGGCGGGGGATGGCGTCGGGAGGAACTCGCCGCCGAGCGGCGCGGCCAGCGAAGCGGGCAGGCCGGCGTCGCGCTGGCGCATCAGCTGGGTCACGGCGCTCAGGCGCACGCGGCGATGACCACCGGGAGTCTTCCAGGTCGGCAGCGCGCCGCCTTCCATCCAGACTTGGGCGGTGCTCACCGCCACGCCCAGCAGGCGCGCCGCTTCGCGCGTGGTCAGGATCGGATCGTCGTCGGCTCTGGTTGTCATGGTATGGCGTATTGCTGCAATACACCGATTTTACATGAAGCAACAAAAAATGACGAATATGACGATAAAATTGGCAATAATTGTTGACTGAAAGAATTTTTGTTGTAACAATGAATGAAAATCCGTCAATTTCGTCATTTCCGGCGCGTGTGCGCCAGCCAGGCCGACCATGAACTCACCGATCAAACCAGCACTACTGGCCCCGTCCAGCCACGAAGCGGCGCGTCTGGACGCGCTGTATCGCCTGGAGTTGCTGGATACGCCGCCGAGCGAGGCGTTCGACCGCATCACGCGAATGGCTGCCCAACTGTTCGGTCTGCCGATCGCGGCGGTGTCGCTGACCGACAGCGACCGCCAGTGGTTCAAGTCGAAGGTCGGCGTCGAGCATGATTCGATCCCCCGACTGCGCGCGCCGTGCGCGGAGGTTGCCGACACCGCAGGCGTGCTGATCGTACCTGATCTGCTGGACAACGCCTGCTTTCGCGACAGCAAGCTGGCAGCGGACGGCATCCGGTTCTATGCCGGCGCGCCGCTCATGACCAGCGACGGTTTTGCGCTGGGCGCGATGTGCGTGCTGGGCACCGCTCCGCGCCAGGTGACGGCGGCCGAGAGCCAGGCGCTGCAGGACCTGGCGGCGATGGTGATGGCGCAGATCGAGCTGCAGCATGCGCTGGGCCGGATCGATCCGACCAGCGGCCTGCCCAACCGTAACCAGTTCATCAGCGACTTCACCGACCTCGAGCTGGCCGGGCCGACGGGAGACATGCGCCTGGCGGCTCTGGTCAGCCTGGCCAGCCCGCAGCAGCTCAGCGACGCCCAGCGCGTGATGGGCTCCGGCTACCTCGACGAGCTGATGCGCGATACGGTTCCGCAGCTGCGCCTGGGCGGCGCCGGCAAGATCTACCACGTGGCCAGTACCCAGTTCGCTTTCTTCGCGCCGCCCGGCGTCTCGCTCGAGACCTTTCGCGCCCAGCTGCAGTCCTGGCTCGACGCCCGCTCCGGTTGTGGCCCGGCGCGCTTCATCACCACCACTACCATCGGCATCGCACCGTTCACGGTCGGCCAGACCGAAGGACTGGACCTGTTGCGCAATATGCACAGCGCCGCCCACGACGGCCTGGCCGCCGAACGCTGCGTGCGCGTGTTCTCGTCCGAGCACGACGCCATCCTGCAGCGCCGTTTCTGGCTGGTGAGCGCCTTCAACGCCGCGCTCGAAAGCCGCAGCCAGCTGCACCTGGTATACCAGCCCAAGGTCGGCCTGGGCGACGGCGCCTGCGTCGGCGTCGAGGCGCTGCTGCGCTGGACCCATCCGGAGGAGGGCGTGATCTCGCCGGGCGAATTCATCCCCGTGATCGAGGGCACCTCGCTGGCGCGCGCCACCACCGAATGGGTGCTGGCGGCCGCGATGCGCCAGATGGCCGCCTGGCGCCAAGATGGCGTGGCGTTGCAGGTGGCGGTGAACGTGTCGGCGGTGAACCTGGAGGAGCCGGATTTCTGCGAGCGCGTATTGAAGCTCCTGGTGCGCCACGGCCTGCCGGCGTCAAACCTGGCGCTCGAACTCACCGAGAGCGCACTGATGCGCAATCCGAAGGTGGCGCAGGCCACGCTGGAGCGCCTGGCGCGCGCCGGCGTGCAGCTGGCGATCGACGATTTCGGCACCGGCTACAGCAGCCTGTCCTATCTGCAAAGCCTGCCTGCGAACGTGGTCAAGATCGACCAGAGCTTCATGCGAAACCTGGCGCATGACGAGCGCAGGCGCGCGCTCGTGGGGGCGATGATCAAGCTGTCGCACGACCTGGGCCACAAGGTGGTGGCCGAAGGCGTGGAGACGGCGGAAGTGGAAGATTTCCTGCGCGCGGCGGGCTGCGACGAGGTGCAGGGCTACCTGCACGCGCGTCCGCTGGCCCCGGACGCGCTGGCCGGATGGCTGGCCGGACGGGCTGGCTGAGACGCGCGGGTCAGGCCGGACCCGAGCGGGCGTCGATGATGCCGCCGCCCAGGCAGACGTCGCCGTCGTACAGCACGGCCGACTGGCCGGGCGTGACCGCCCATTGCGGGTCGGTGAAGTCGAGGGCGAAGCGGCCGTCGCTTGCAGCCTGCACCCTGCATGCCACGTCGGCCTGGCGATAGCGGGTCTTGGCCGACAGCGCGCGCGGATCGGGGGCTTCGCCCGCGATCCAGCTGGCCTGGCCGGCTTCCAGGCGGTTCGACAGCAGCCATGGGTGGTCATGGCCCTGCACGATGTACAGGGTATTGGCCTCGATGTCCTTGCGCGCCACGAACCATGGCTCGCTGGTGCCGTCCGCGTTCTTGCGCGATTTGAGGCCGCCGATGCCGATGCCCTTGCGCTGTCCCAGCGTGTAGAACGACAGGCCGACGTGCTCGCCGACCTTGCTGCCGTCGTCGAGCCTGATCGGGCCCGGCTTGTAGGACAGGTAGCGGTTCAGGAAGTCGCGGAACGGGCGCTCGCCGATGAAGCAGATGCCGGTCGAATCCTTCTTGGCGGCGTTCGGGAGCTTGAGCTTTTCGGCGATCTTGCGCACCTCGGTCTTCGGGATCTCGCCCAGCGGGAACAGCGACTTCGAGAGCTGCGCCTGGTTCAGGCGGTGCAGGAAGTAACTCTGGTCCTTGGTGGCATCGAAGGCCTTGAGCAGCTCGAACCTGCCGCTGCCCGTGTTCTGGCGCACGCGCGCATAGTGGCCGGTCGCGATCAGGTCGGCGCCCAGCTTCATCGCATGGTCGAGGAAGGCCTTGAACTTGATCTCGGCGTTGCACAGCACGTCCGGGTTGGGCGTGCGGCCGGCCTGGTATTCGCGCAGGAACTCGGCGAACACGCGGTCCTTGTATTCGGAGGCGAAGTTGACCGCCTCGATGTCGACCCCGACCACGTCGGCCACGCTGGCCGCGTCGATCCAGTCCTGGCGCGTCGAGCAGTATTCGGAGTCATCGTCGTCTTCCCAGTTCTTCATGAACAGGCCGACCACGTCGTAGCCTTGTTCCTTCAGCATCCACGCCGCGACCGAGGAGTCGACCCCGCCCGACATCCCGATCACGACTTTTTTCTTGCTCATGTTACGTCCGTATTGAATTCAGATCCCGCCCTCGAACACCGAGGGATGGGTGTGCAGCAGGGACAGCGGCGTGCTCTGGCCCGCCAGGTAGTCGTCCACGCACTTGAGCACGATCGGGCTGCGGTGGCGGTCGGCGGTGGCGGCGATCTCGTCGCGCGTCATCCACAGGGTGCGCAGGATGCCTTCGTCGAGCGGCTGGTCGAACTTGCGGCCGACGGCCCCGGCGAAGGTGAAGCGCAGGTAGGTGACGTCGGCATTGCGCGACTTCGAGTGGTAGCGCGACATGTACATTCCCACCAGCGTGCGCGGTATGAACTCGTGGGCGGTTTCCTCGAGCGCTTCGCGCACGACCGCCTGTTCCAGCGATTCGTGCGGGTCGAGATGGCCGGCGGGCTGGTTCAGCTTGACGCCCTCGCTCGTCTCTTCCTCGATCAGCAGGAAACGGCCTTCGTGCTCGATGATCGCAGCCACGGTAACCGATGGTTTGAAGATGTCGCTCATGCCTGTCCTTGAAAATGAGCCGGTATTCTACCTCGGTCGAGGGGTGCTTTGCTCAGCCTTGCCCAGCCTGCGGTGCTTGCCTGTCGTTAATTCGGCTTGATCTGTCGCAAAAATGCCGGTAAATCGCCCAAGCGGCATGAGTTTTGTCATAAGCATTGCAAATTCATTAAAAGAAGGTATATTGGAACACTTGCCGTAAAGACAGGTTGTGCACTCGAGTATTCCAACGTACGGAGGTGTCATGAGGATAGGCATACCGGCCGAGACAAGGCCGGGCGAGACGCGTGTTGCAGCAACTCCCGAAACCGTCAAGAAGCTGGCCGCCAGACACCAGGTCCTGGTGCAGTCCGGCGCCGGCCTGCATGCCGCGGCGCCCGACAGCGCCTATGAAGCGGCCGGCGCCAGCATCGTCGATGGCGCCGCCGCCTTCGGCGCCGACATCGTCCTCAAGGTACGCAGCCCGGACGCCGACGAACGCGGCCTGATGCGGCGCGAGGCGGTGCTGGTCGGGATGCTCGATCCCTTCGACGCTGACAATCTCGCCGCGCTGGCCGGGAGCGGTCTCACCGCCTTCGCGCTGGAAGCCGCGCCGCGCATCACGCGCGCGCAGTCGCTCGACGTGCTCTCTTCGCAGGCCAATATCGCCGGCTACAAGGCCATTCTTTTGGCCGCCAATACCTATGGGCGCTTCATGCCGATGCTGATGACGGCGGCCGGCACGGTCAAGGCGGCGCGCGTGCTGATCATGGGCGTGGGCGTGGCCGGGCTGCAGGCGATCGCCACCGCCAAGCGCCTGGGCGCCGTGATCGAGGCGTCCGACGTGCGTCCGCCGGTCAAGGAGCAGGTGGAGTCGCTGGGCGCCAAATTCATCGACGTGCCGTATCTCACCGACGAGGAACGCGAGATCGCCCAGGGCAGCGGCGGCTATGCGCGGCCGATGCCGGCCGACTGGATGCGGCGCCAGGGCGAATTGGTGCACGAGCGCGCGAAACTGGCCGACATCGTCGTCACCACCGCCCTGATCCCGGGCCGCAAGGCGCCCATCCTGATCGGCGAAGAAACGGTGCGCGCCATGAAGCCGGGTTCCGTGATCGTCGACATGGCGATCGCCCAGGGCGGCAACTGCCCGCTGACCGAGCTGGGAAGGACAGTGGTCAAGCATGGGGTGCACATCATCGGCGAACCGAACCTGGCGGCGCTGGTCGCGGCCGATGCGTCGGCCCTGTATGCGCGCAACGTGCTGGACTTCCTCAAGCTCGTGATCGACAAGGACGACCGCTTCTTCATCGACCGCGAGGACGAGATCGTGACCGCGACGCTGGTGTGCGCGAACGGGGAAGTGCTGCGTAAATAGATCGTTTCAGGCAGGACCAGAACAGGACAGGAGACAAGGCATGGACATCAGCCACACCATCATCAACCTGATCATCTTCGTGCTGGCGATCTACGTCGGCTACCACGTGGTCTGGACCGTCACCCCCGCGCTGCACACGCCCCTGATGGCGGTTACCAACGCCATCTCGGCGATCGTGATCGTCGGCGCCATGCTGGCCGCCGGCCTGACCGAGGGCATGGCCGGGCGCGTGGCGGGCACGGTCGCGGTGGCGCTGGCGGCGGTGAACGTGTTCGGCGGCTTCCTGGTCACCCAGCGCATGCTGGAGATGTTCAAGAAGAAGGAGCCGAAGGCCGCGAAGACGGCGGTCGAAGCGAAGATCGAGGAGAAGCAGGCATGAACGCCATCAGCATGAACCTCGTCACCCTGTTCTACCTGGTCGCCTCGGTCTGCTTCATCCAGGCGCTCAAGGGCCTGTCCTCGCCCTCGACCGCGCGCATCGGCAACGCCTTCGGCATGGCAGGCATGGCGATCGCCGTGGTGACCACGGTGGCGCTGATGCTCAAGCTGCAGGACAGCCTGGGGCAGGGAGGCGGCTCGGGCTTCGCCCTGGTGCTGCTGGGCGTGGTGGTCGGCGGGGCGATCGGGGCCTACGCCGCGAAGAAGGTCGAGATGACCAAGATGCCCGAGCTGGTGGCGGCCATGCACTCGCTGATCGGCCTGGCGGCGGTGTGCATCGCGATCGCCGCCGTGTCCGAACCCTGGGCCTTCAATATCGCCACCCGCGAGATGCCGCTCCCCTTCGGCAACCGGCTGGAGCTGTTCATCGGCACCTTCGTCGGCGCGGTGACCTTCTCGGGTTCGGTGATCGCCTTCGGCAAGCTGTCGGGCAAATACAAGTTTCGCCTGTTCCAGGGGGCGCCGGTGCGCTTCGGGGGGCAGCACATCCTGAACCTGGTGCTGGCGATCGCGATCGTCGTGCTGGGCCTGATGTTCTGCTTCGCCGACGGCGTGGCGCCGGCCTGGACGCCCTTCATCGTGATGGCGGCGCTGGCCTTCGTGCTCGGTGTGTTGATCATCATCCCGATCGGCGGGGCCGACATGCCGGTGGTGGTGTCGATGCTGAACTCCTACTCCGGCTGGGCGGCGGCCGGCATCGGCTTCTCGCTGAACAACTCGATGCTGATCATCGCCGGCTCGCTGGTCGGATCGAGCGGCGCGATCCTCTCGTACATCATGTGCAAGGCGATGAACCGCTCCTTCTTCAACGTGATCCTGGGCGGCTTCGGCGGAGAAGCCGCCGCCGACGACGGCGGCGCCAAGGAGCAGCGCCCGGTGAAATCGGGTTCCGCCGAAGATGCCGCCTTCATCCTGCAGAACGCCGAGTCGGTGATCATCGTCCCCGGCTACGGCCTGGCGGTGGCGCGCGCCCAGCACACGGTGAAGGAGCTGGTCGACAAGCTGACGGAACACGGCGTGACGGTGCGCTACGCGATCCACCCGGTGGCCGGCCGCATGCCGGGCCACATGAACGTGCTGCTGGCCGAAGCCGAAGTTCCCTACGACCAGGTGGCCGAGATGGAAGACATCAACGGCGATTTCGGCCAGACCGACGTGGTCCTGGTCCTGGGCGCCAACGACGTGGTGAACCCGGCCGCGAAGGACCCCAAATCCCCGATCGCCGGCATGCCGATCCTGGAGGCCTACCGCGCCAAAAGCATCATCGTCAACAAACGCTCGATGGCCTCCGGCTACGCCGGCCTGGACAACGACCTGTTCTACCAGCCCAACACGATGATGGTCTTCGGCGACGCCAAGAAAGTCATCGAATCGATGGTCAAAGCCGTCGAATAATCAATAGCCCGACAATTAGGGTCAGAGTTGATTTATTGGCCAATTGCCACCCAGATAGTTAGGGTCGGAGTCGAATTAAGTGACAACATCGAGCTGAGAAATTGCTCAATAATTCTACTCTGACCCTAATTATTGGGTTGGCGCCTGCGGTGGTTAGCGGCGGCCGAACATCATCAGGTCGGCGAGGAGCGTGCGGGCGGGCTTGGCCAGGTCGAGGGCGGCCAGGCCCAGGCCCAGCAGGGGTTGTAGCGGCTTGCTGGCGGTGAAGGCGCGGGCCATGGTGTCGGTCAGGCCGATCGTCAGCTTCCGGTCTTGCGCGCGCTCTTCCAGGAAGCGGCCGATCGCGGCCGACGTGGCGCCACGCGCCAGCTGGCGCGCCAGGACGGCGGCGTCGCGCAGGCCCAGGTTCAGGCCCTGGCCGGCCACCGGGTGCAGCGTCTGCGCGGCATTGCCGATGGCGACCGTGCGCGCCGTCGCGCGCGCTTCGGCGTTCAGCCCGAGGGGGAAGGCGACGCGGGGGGAGACTTTCGTGAACGTTCCCAGGCGGGCGCCGAAAGCCTCGCCAAGTTGTTGCAGGAATAGGGTGTCGTCCAGGTCGAGGATCGTGCCGGCGCGTTCGGGACGCACGCACCACACCAGCGCATACTGGTGGCCATCGGGACCGTCTTCCGGCAGCAGGGCCAGCGGGCCTTCGTCGGTGAAGCGCTCGAAGGCGCGGTGCGCGATCGGCGCGTCGCTCGTCACGCGCGCGATCACGGCGGTCTGTTCGTAGTCGCGGCTCCTGGCGCGACCCTCTTGCTGGCCGAAGATGCCGCCTTCGGCCTGCACCGCCACCTGCGCGCGCACCGTACGGCCGTCGTCCAGCGCGAGTAGCGCACCATCAGGGGTTTCGTCCAGCGACTGCACGCGCGCCGGGCGCAGCACGGCGACGCCGGCCGCATCGCAGCGGCGCGCCAGGGCGTCGACCACGGCGCCGTAGCGCGTGACGTAGCCCAGCGCGTCGACGTCGTGGTCGCGGCGGTCCATCAGGCTGCGGCCCAGCTGGCCGCGGCGCGAGACGTGGATCTGGTGGATCGCCGTGGCCGGCAGCGGCCAGGCCTCGAGCTCGTCCAGCAGCTGCACGCTGCCCCAGGACAGCGCGATCGAACGCGGGTCCGAGATCGCCTGGCCCAGCGACTTGCCGTCGATCAGGGCGATGCGCGCACCCGGCATCCCGCGCCGCGCCAGGAAGGCGGCCAGCGCCAGGCCCACCGGGCCGGCGCCGCAGATCGCCACGTCGAAGTCGAGGGTTTGTTCCGTCATCGTGTTTCCCGCATCAGTGCTTTCGCATCAAAGCTTCAATATCCGCCACGTCCTTCGGCGCGTCGGCGGTCAGGATGCGGCAGCCGGCGCCGGTCACGACCACGTCGTCCTCGATCCGGATGCCGATGTTCCAGAACCGTTCCGGCACGCCCTCGCCGGGCCGCACATAGATGCCCGGCTCCACCGTCAGCGCCATCCCCGCCTGCAGGGACCGGGACGGTTTGTCGGGGGAGGCGACGTCGCGGTAGGCGCCGACGTCGTGCACGTCCATGCCCAGCCAGTGGCCGGTGCCGTGCATGTAGAACTGCGCATAGGCGCGCGACGCGATCGCATCGTCGAGTGGGCCCGCCTTGTTCCGGTCCAGCAGGCCCAGGTCGAGCATGCCCTCGGTAAGCACGCGCACCGCCGCATCGTGGATGGCGCTGTACGGCCGGCCCGGATTGATGGCGGCGATGGCTGCCGACTGCGCCCGCAGCACCAGTTCATACAGGGTGCGCTGGGCATCGCTGAAGCGGCCATTGGCAGGATAAGTGCGCGTGATGTCGCTGGCGTAGCCGTCCAACTCGCAGCCGGCGTCGATCAGCACCAGGTCGCCGTCGCCGATGCGGCGGTTGTTGGCGTTGTAGTGCAGCACGCAGGACTGCGGGCCGGAAGCGACGATCGAGGGATAGGCCGGGAACTGGGCGCCGTTGCGGCGGAATTCGTGCAGCAGCTCGGCCTCAATCTCGTACTCGAACATGCCGGGCCGGGTGGCGCGCATCGCGCGCGCATGGGCCTGGGCCGAGATGGCGCCGGCGCGCGCCATCAGGGCGATCTCGTGCTCGTCCTTCAAGAGCCGCATCTCGTCCAGGATGGCCAGCAGGTGGTGCGTCGTCTGCGGCGCGGTGACGCCGGTGCGGCCGCGTGCGCGCACCGCCTTGAGCCAGTCGGCCACCCTGGCGTCGAGCGCCGCGCCGGAGCCGAGCGCGTAGTACAGCGCCGGCGCATCGGCCAGGACCTCGGCCATGCGCGCATCGAGTTCGTCGATCGGATACGCCTCGTCGAAGCCGAACGCGGCGCGCGCCGCCTCGGGGCCGAAGCGAAAACCCTCCCAGATCTCGCGCTCGACATTCTTCTCGCGGCAGAACAGGATCGCGCGCGCCGGCCGTTCCCCCTGGGCCGCGACCAGCGCCACGAAGCTCTCGGGTTCGGCGAACCCGCTCAGGTAATAGAAATGGCTGTCGTGGCGGTAGGGGTAGTCGCTGTCGCCGTTGCGCGGCACTTCGGGCGCGGTGCCCAGCACGGCGACAGCGCCCGGCTGCATCCGCCCCAGCAGATGCGCGCGCCGGGCGGCATGCGCGGCGCAATCCGGCATCATGAAGCCGTCTTGGCCGCCCGCAGCGGCGCGTTCAGCTCTTCCAGCTGGCCCACGGTGCCGACGTTGACCCACTGGCCCTGGTAGATTTCGCCGCCGACGCGGCCCTGTTCGATGAACTTGCGCATCAGCGGCCCGAACTTGAGGAACTCGCCGGCCTGGATCCCGTCGAACATCTCGGCGCGGTATACGCCGATGCCGGCGAAGTTCCACTTGGTGGCGCCGTCGTTCTTGAGCGTGTACAGGTCGAGCGCGAAGTCGCCATCCGGGTTGTGCCACGGGTTCGGCGTCAGCCACAGCCAGGCGATGTCGCGCTTGTCGACCGGGTAGGGAACGCCAACCGCATCGATATCCTTGAGCGCGTCGAGCGCCAGCGAGAAATCGAAGTAGGGCGCATAGATGTCGCCCGACACGGCCAGGAACGGTTCGTCGCCCAGCAGGTGCAGCGCGTTGGCGATGCCGCCCGCCGTCTCGAGCGGCGTCGGCTCGTGCGAATACACGATGCGCGCGCCGTAGCGGCTGCCGTCGCCCAGCTCTTCCTCGATCGTGTGGCCGAGGTGGGAGTGGTTGATCACGATATCGAGGATCCCGGCGCGCACCAGGTTCAGCACGTGCCAGGTGATCAGGGGCCGCCCGCGCACTTTCAACAAGGGCTTGGGGCAGCTGTCGGTCAGGGGCCGCATGCGCTCGCCGCGGCCGGCGGCGAAAATCATCGCTTTCATGCTGGACCTCAGAAGGTGTAGCCGACTTGCGGCGCCTTGTCTTCGAGCGCGTCGAGCAGGCGCAGCAGCGGCTTGAGTTCGGTGTAGCGGTTCGCGGTCTTGCGCACGTAATCGAGCACCGTCGGCAGGTCGCCCATGTAGTGCGACTTGTTGTCGCGGTAGTTCAGGCGGCAGAAGATGCCGAGGATCTTCAGGTGGCGCTGCATGGCCATGAACTCGAAGTCGCGGTAGAAGGCGTCGATGTCCGGGTTGACCGGCAGGCCGGCCCCCTTGGCGCTCTGCCAGTAGCGCACCACCCAGTCCAGCACGATCTCTTCGTCCCACTGGATGTAGGCGTCGCGCAGCAGCGAAGCCAGGTCGTAGGTCACCGGTCCGTACACGGCGTCCTGGAAGTCGAGCACGCCGGGGTTGCCGTGGTCGAGGAACATCAGGTTGCGCGAATGGAAATCGCGGTGCATGAAGACCTGCTGCTGCGCCAGCACGTTCGAGGCGATCGCCTCGAATACCTTGTCGAGCTGCGCCTGCTGCTTGTCGTCGAGCGTGACGCCCAGGTGGCGGTTCAGGTACCACTCAGGGAAGATGTTCAGCTCGCGCAGGATGAAGGCGCGGTCGAACTCGGGCAGCACGCCAGGCTGGCTGGCCATCTGGAACTTGAGCAGGGCGTCGACCGCGTCCGAATACATGAAGGCCGCGTTGTCGCTGTCCAGGCGCGACAGGTAGGTGGTGTTGCCCAGGTCGCCCAGCAGCAGGAAGCCCTGCTCGACGTTGCGCGCGGCGATCGCCGGCACGGTCACGCCGGCGTCGAACAGCAGGCCCTGCACGTGTATGAAGGCCGGCACGTTCTCGCGTTCCGGCGGCGCGTCCATGGCGATCAGGGTCGCGCCCAGCTTGTCCTGCATGGCGGGGACGACGTCGTAGCGGAAGTAGCGGCGAAAGCTCGCATCGATCGATGCCGGACGGCCGGTTCCGACTTCCACCAGGCCGGTCGAGGCCAGCCAATCGTTCAGCTGCGCCAAGCGCGCGTCGGCACTGGAGGAAGTGGAAGAGTTTTGATACAAAGTTGACATGAAGCGGCCTGATGAATCCGGTTGGTTGAGCTAATTCCCATATAATAAGGGATTCATTCTAAAAAAACCGCCCTTTATGGTGCATGTCCGATTTTCCATGAGCTGCGATTTTCCATGAGCTGGTCGTCACGCCAACCTTTCCCGCCGCGGCAGGTCCTCGCGCTCTATGCACTGGTTTCCGCGACCGCGGTTCCGGCATTCGCCCAGAGTGTCCCCCCGCGCCACAAGCTGAAGACGAACTTCCCGTTACTATCCAGGCCGAGGAGATCGGCGGCCGTCCCGACCGGCGGCTGGACCTCAACCGCAACGTCGAGATCACGCGCGGCCAGAGCGGCATCACCGCCGATACCGCCTGCTACCTGCGGGTCGAGGACGAAGTCACCGCCACCGGCAACGTCAACATGTGGCGCTTCGGCGACCGCTACAAGGGCGACGAGCTGCAGCTGAACCTCGAGACCGGCAAGGGCTACCTGCTCAATCCGACCTACTTCCTGGCCGACAGCAATGGCCAGGGGCAGGCCGACCGCATCGACTTTCTGGGCGAGCAGCAGGCCCTGGTGCGCAACGGCACCTACAGCACCTGCGAAGGTCCCGATCCCGACTGGTACCTCAAGTCGAGCACCCTGCGCCTGGACAGCGGCCGCGACGTCGGCACCGCCGGCAAGACCATCATCTATTTCAAGGACGTGCCCATCATCGGCACCCCGGCGATGTCGTTCTCGCTGTCGGGCCAGCGCCGCTCGGGCTGGCTGCCGCCCACGGTGGGCTTCGGCTCCCAGGGCAAGGCCGAGGTGATGGTGCCGTACTACGTCAACATCGCCCCCAACCGCGACCTGACGCTGTATCCGCGCATGATGTTCGACCGCGGCTTCCAGATGGGCGCCACCGGCCGCTACCTGGGCAGCACCTACCAGGGCGAGACCCATGTCGAGGTCTTGCCGGACGACCGCAAGACGGAGACCACGCGCTGGCGCGTCGACTCGCTGCACAGCCAGTCGATCAGGCCGAACTGGTCGTACGGCTGGAACCTGCATGGCGCCTCGGACGACGAATACCCGTCCGACTTCTCGCGCAACGTCTCGGCCAGCGCCGAGCGCCAGCTGCTGCGCGAACTGCGCACCGATCTGCATGGCCAGTTCTGGAGCCTCTCCGCGCGCGCCCAGAACTACCAGGTGCTGCAGGATCCGGCCGCCGACATCGACCCGAACCTGAGGGTGCCGCGCCCCTACGACCGCCTGCCGCAAATTAACTTCCGCGCCGCGCGCTACGACGTGGCCGGTTTCGACTGGGCGATCGACGCCGAGGCGACCCGCTTCGACCACCCTACCGATATCGGCGGCAACCGCGCCGTGGTGCAGGGCCAGGTCAGCTATCCGATCGTGCGTCCGGGCTGGTTCGTCACGCCCAAGCTGATGTACAACGCGGCCAAGTACGATCTCGAAAGGCATGAGAGCCGGGTCGGCAAGCCCACCACTATCTCGCGCACGATCCCGACCTTCTCGCTCGACAGCGGGCTGGTGTTCGAGCGCAAGACCTCGCTGTTCGGCAGCGGCGCCACCCAGACCCTTGAGCCGCGCCTGTTCTACGTCTACACGCCGTACGAGAACCAGGACGACGTGCCACTGTTCGACACCGGCCGCTCCGGTTTCAACTACGCCCAGCTGTTCTCCGAAAACCGCTACGTGGGCCTGGACCGGGTGTCCGACGCCAACCAGGTCACGGCCGCCCTGGTGTCGCGCTTCATCCAGGAAGATGGCTCCGAGCGCCTGCGGCTGGCCTTTGGCCAGCGCCAGTACCTCAAGCAGCCGCGCGTGGGCCTCTACCAGAACGAGCCGCCACACCAGAGCCGTTCCGACATGCTGCTGGCGGCCTCCGGCACCATTTCCGAGTCCTGGAGCTTCGATAGCGGCGTACAATACGATGCCAGCGGAAGCAGTTTGTACAGCTCGAATGTGGGTGTACAGTGGCGTCCGGGGCAGATGAAGGTGCTGAACGCCGAATACCGTTATCAACGTGACAGCTTCCGCAACGTCGACTTGTCGGCGCAGTGGCCGATCGGCCGCCGCTGGTATGGCGTGGGCCGGGTCAGTTACGCGTTGCGGTCGTACGGCGTGGGGCTGCCAGCCAATTCACCGGCTGGCGGCGGCAAGCTGATCGAAAGCCTGATCGGTCTCGAATACAAGGCTGATTGCTGGGTGTTCCGGATGGGCGCGCAGCGCTTCGTGACCGCCGCGCGCGAGGCATCGACGCCGATCTTCTTCCAGCTCGAGCTCAATGGCTTGTCGCGCCTGGGCCTGGGTAACCCGCTCGATTCGTTCAACAAGAGCATCCCGGGCTATACGCGACTGAACACCGGAATTGGACGTCCATAAGCAAGCGTTCAGACTAGCCGTCCATAATTCGTCGTCCATGATGTGAACTATCCTGAAATGAGTGTTATCAAGATGATGCGTACTACCCGTTTGCAGTCCCTCCAGATGGCGGCAGCATTGCTGTGCGCGCTAACCGCGGGCCAGGCGCTGGCCCAGGCCGACACTTCAGCCGCTACCGGCGGCGGCTTCCTGCCGCCGGCCTCGGCCAACGCCAAGGTGGTCGATTCGATCCAGGTCGTCGTCAACGACGAAGTGATCACCCGCAACGAAGTGACCGGCCGCGTGGCCCAGGTCACCCAGAACATGAAGGCGCGTAACGCCCAGATGCCCGACCCGGCCACCATGGAGCGCCAGGTGCTCGAGGCGATGATCGTCGAGCGCGCCCAGCTGCAGCTGGCGAAAGAAATGGGCGTCAAGGTCGACGACCGCACCCTGGACGCCACCATCGGCCGCATCGCCGAAAATCAGAAGATGTCGGTGCAGGACATGCGCAACCAGATGGAAAAAGAGGGCATGCCGTTCGCCCAGTTCCGCGAAGACATCCGCAACGAGATCATGATGCAGCGCCTGCGCGAGCACGAGGTCGACAGCAAGATCCAGGTCTCGGAAGCCGAGATCGACACCTATATGGCCGCCGCCAAGGCTGCCGAGGCCGACCGCATCGAGGTCGACATCTCCCAGATCCTGGTGCGCGTGCCAGAGAACGCCTCGCCCGAGCAGATCGCCGCGCGCGCCGCGCGCGCCGAGGAAGTGATGCGCCAGCTGCGCACCGGCGCCGACTTCGCGCGCATGGCCTCCACGTATTCCGACGCGCCCGACGCGCTCAAGGGCGGCGAGATCGGCTGGCGCGACGCCGACCGGCTGCCGCCAATGTTCTCGACCGAGCTGCGCAAGCTCGAAGCGGGCCAGGTCACGCCGATCCTCAAGACCAACGTCGGCTTCCACATCCTCAAGCTGTCCGGCAAGCGTCCGCTGGGCGGCGAGACCGAGAAGTCGGTGGTCGAGCAGACCCATGCGCGCCACATCCTGATCAAGGTCACCCCGACCATGACCGAGGGCGAGGTCAAGCGCAAGCTGCTCGAGCTGAAGGAAAAGATGGACAACAATGCCGGCACCTTCGAGGACCTGGCGCGCCTGCACTCGCAGGACGGTTCGGCGTCCAAGGGCGGCGACCTGGGCTGGCTGTACCCGGGCGACACCGTGCCGGAATTCGAGACCGCGATGAATGCGCTCAAGCCCGGCGAGGTGTCGGACGTCATCCAGTCGCCGTTCGGCTTCCACCTGATCCAGGTCATCGGGCGCAAGAGCGAAGACGTGACCCAGCAGAAGGAACGCAATGTGGCGCGCCAGGTCCTGCGCGACCGCAAGATGCAGGAAGCAATGGAAGACTGGATGCGCCAGGTGCGCGACCGCGCCTACGTCGAGTTCCGCGAGGAGCAGTAAGACCATGGCTGCGCCACAGGCGCCCGGGCGCCCGTTGGCGCCGCAGTCGGCCACATCGAGGCCAGTGTTGGCGATCACGGTCGGCGAGCCGGCCGGCATCGGTCCCGAGATCGCGATCCGCGCCGCCTGGGCCCTGCGCGAGCAGGCCAACTGCGTGCTGGTCGGTGACGCCGCCTTCCTGGCGCTCACCGCCAGTCTGATCGATCCCGCCATCCGCCTGTCGGCGCTGTCGACCCAGGCCCTGCGCAATGGCGGCCTGCCGCACTTCGGCGCCGGGCGCCTGGCGGTGGTCGACGTGCCGCTGGCCGCGCATGTCGTGCCGGGCCAGCTCGATCCCGAAAATGGCCTGGCGGTGCTGGCCACGCTGGACCTGGCGATCGAAGGTTGCGGCCGTGGGTGGTTCGATGGCATCGTCACCGCGCCGTTGCAAAAAAGCACGATCAACGACGCCGGCATCGCGTTTTCCGGACATACCGAATACCTGGCCGAGAAGACCGGCACGTCCCGGGTGGTCATGATGCTGGCCGGATCGCCTGGCGGCGACCAGCCCTACCTGCGCGTCGCCCTGGCCACGACCCATCTGCCCTTGAAGGACGTGCCGGGGGCGCTCACGCGCGACAACCTGACCCAGGTGCTGGACATCCTGCACGCCGACCTGCGCGACAAATTCGGCATCGCGGCGCCCGTGATCCTGGTCACCGGCCTGAATCCGCACGCCGGAGAAAACGGCTATCTCGGCCGCGAAGAGATCGACGTCATCACGCCGGTGCTCATGGATGCGAGAAGCCGCGGCATCGACGCGCGCGGCCCGTATCCGGCCGACACCCTGTTCCAGCCCAAGTACCTGAAGGATGCGGACTGCGTGCTGGCGATGTACCACGACCAGGGCTTGCCGGTGCTGAAGCATGCGACCTTCGGGCGCGGCATCAACGTCACGCTGGGCCTGCCCCTGATCCGCACCTCGGTCGATCACGGCACCGCCCTCGACCTGGCGGCCCGGGGCCTGGGCCTGGCCGATTGCGGCAGCATGGAGGAGGCGATCCGCGCCGCCATGCACATGGTGGCCGCGCGCCGCGCAGCCGCCACTCTCGAATCATCAAGAAAGCAAGCATGAAACACGTCGCACGCAAGCGCTTCGGCCAGAACTTCCTGACCGATGACCATGTCCTGAACAATATCATCGACGCCATCGGACCGCGGCGCGGCGAAACGATGGTCGAGATCGGCCCGGGCCTGGCGGCGATGACGGCGTTGCTGCTCAAGTCGCTCGATCATATGCACGTCGTCGAGCTCGACCGCGACCTGGTGGCGCGCCTGGAAAAAGCCTACCCGCGCGAGCGTCTCACCGTGCATTCGGGCGACGCGCTCAAATTCGATTTCGGGTCGATTCCCGTGCCGGACGGACAAAAACTGCGCGTGGTCGGCAACTTGCCATACAACATCTCGAGCCCGCTGCTGTTCCACCTGGCCGAGTTCGCCCACCTGGTCGAAGACCAGCACTTCATGCTGCAGAAGGAAGTGGTCGAGCGCATGGTGGCCGAGCCGGGTACCAAGGCCTACAGCCGCCTGTCGGTGATGTTGCAATGGCGCTACGACATGGCCATGCTCTTCATCGTGCCGCCGACCGCCTTCGATCCGCCGCCGCAGGTCGATTCGGCCATCGTGCGCATGGTGCCGACCCGGCGCCAGCTGCCGTGCGACGGCAAGCGCCTGGAGGCGGTGGTGGCCAAGGCCTTCTCGCAGCGGCGCAAGGTGATCCGCAACTGCGTGGCCGGCATGTTCACCGAGGCGCAGCTGGTCGAGGCCGGCATCGATCCGGGCGTGCGTCCGGAAGCGGTCAGCCTGGAGCAATACGTGGCGCTGGCCAACCTGCCCTGACACGTCATTCCTGCCGCTGGCGGCAATGACTTCCCGCGAAGGCGGAAACCCGAGTTTTGTGCGGCTTGCCGCACAAAACATGATAGCGCCGCCGGTCGGCGCTCTTTTTACGCCCAACGATGTCCATGTTGCGCCGCAACATACGGGTTATCACGTATTTCCGGGGGCTGGGTCGCCGATTTGTGCAGTCTGTCGCATGCCGCTGGAGAGCGTCGGACCAATTTCTTATAGTGCTCACATGGACAGCCGATCCGGCGCCTCAACCGACCAACAGGAGCACATCATGAACGTCCTCAAGCACATGGAAGCCATCTTCATCGCCGCCGCCATCCTCGCCGGCTTCAGCAGCTACGCCGTCGCCGCCAACGCGCGCTCGGTGGAGGCGTATCAGTCGCAGGTGTCGGTCGGCATGGAAAAGATCGCCGTGGTGAAGGTGAGCGCCGCCCGCTGAGCGCTGCTGGCAGATTGCCCCCCGATGATGCGGACAAAAAAAAGCCCGCTCAAGGAGCGGGCTGAAATCCAATTCTTTTCTGAGGAGAGTTGGAGGAGACAGGAGTTATTATGCTGCGCGACAGCATATAAATCCAATTTTCCTTTCAAATACTCGACATAAGAATTGTGTATATCTGATCAGCCTGGGGTCGCCACGCAGGTTACGTTGATATTGGTGACGTTTGCGGCGGCCATGGTGTTGGTGGCGTTTGCAACAGTGCATACCTGGCCGGTTGGCTGGGTCAGAACGGTCACCCCATAGGTCTGACCGAATTCAACCGGTCCGGCGAAGGTATAGGTGATTGGCGTGGTGACTCCCGCTGCCGGCTTGGCCACCGTGATCGTACCGCCGGTGCTGCCATTTGCCAGCACCAGGCCATCTGCCGTCAGTCCGCTCACCGTGCCCCCGATCGTATAGACATCGACCGCGCAGGCGAAGGTGATGTTGATGTCCGCCAGGCGACCTGCGGTATCGCTGAAGTTCGCGATCGTCTGGGGCGGCGTACCGCAATTCTGGTTGTTCGGTTCACTCTTGAACTGGACGTTGTACACATCGCCGTACTCGAGCTTGTTCGGGAATGCGAAACTGACCGGGTCGCCAGGCTTGGCCGGTGGCGCGATGGCGATTTCCATGCCATTGGTGGTCAGGACGGCGCCCGGGTAGACGATGCCGGTGATGGTGCCTTTGACAACGAACTCGGCTTTGTCGCTGCCGCCGCAGCCGGCCAGGCCCGCGGCCAGCGCCAGCGCGAGCGCCGGACGGATCAGGGAAGACTTCATGCGTAACGCTCCAGGGAAAATTAAGGGGTGCAGGTGACGGCCACGTTGGTAACGGCGGCGGGGCCCACGGTGCCGCTGCCATTGGCGACGGTGCAGGTCTGGCCGGCCGGTTGTTCCAGGATCGCGACGCCGTACGGCGAGTCTTCGGCGATGTCGGCCATCCTGAACCCGGTGGCGCCAGCCGGCACGGTCACCTTGTCGGATCCGTTGACCAGGACCAGATTGCCCTTCAGGTTGCTGACGCTGCCGGACAGCGCATGGCGGTTGAGCTCGCACGTGATGTAGACGGTGTAGACGTGGTAGCCGGCACGACCGCTCGCATTTTCGATCGTGCAATCCTTGACGTTCGATGGCTTCGATACGAACTCGACGGTATACCGGTCGTCGGTCGAGATCAGATTGTCGAACGACCATTGTCCCGCGCCGGAACCATTGGCAGGCGGATCGATTTTCTTTTCTTGACCGCCGTTCTTCACGACCAGGCCGGTCTTGGTCACGCCTTGGTACGTGCCGCCCAATATCAGTTGGCCATCGCTGCCGCCGCAGGCAGACAAGGCGACCGCGCAGGCCAGCGCCGCGCCGGCACGCAGGTAGGAACTCTTCATAACATCTCCAAAAAATCTAGCGGGAAAGCGCAGCTGCGCGGTGAGAATGGAAAAATCGCTCAACATTTTAGTCCATTTGGCAAGCAGCTGGTCCATTTCGGGCGCATTTGGTTTTGTATCTTGGTGTAACCATAATTCAACAAAGGCAACATTCCGGGGCGCTGACGGCGTGCGCATTGCATTCGGCGTGGCGCATCGCTATGCTTGGGGCGCACCTTTTCTCCCCTCTTGACCTGGAAGCCGATGACCCGCCAACCCTGGCCGAAAGCCGTCCTGTTCGACCTCGACGATACCCTGTGGCCGATCGCGCCCGTGATCCTGGAAGCCGAAAAACTGTTGTATGCCTGGCTGGCCGAGCATGCGCCGCTGGTGGCCGAACGCTTCACGATCGACAGCCTGCGCGCGGCGCGCCTGGAATTGCTGGCGGCGCGCCCCGAATTCGGGATCGACCTGGGCGCGCTGCGCCACGCCGGCCTGGTCGCCGCCTTCGAACAGGTGGGCGAGGATCCCGGCAAGGTCGAACTGGCGATGACCGTGTTCTTTGCCGCCCGCAATGCCGTGACGCCTTATGACGATGTCGTGCCGGGCCTCGAGCGCCTGAAGAAACACGTCCTGGTCGGTTCGGTCACCAATGGCGTGGCCGACCTGCAGACCATCGGCCTGGCCCACCACTTCCAGGCCTCGGTGGCGGCGCGGCAGTATGGCCGCGCCAAGCCCGACCCCGGCATCTTCCTGGCCGGCTGCGCCGCGCTCGGCGTGGAGCCTGGCGAGACCCTGTACGTGGGCGACGACCTGCTGCTGGACGTGCAGGGCGCCCAGCGCGCGGGCCTGCGCGCGGCCTGGATGAACCGGACCGGCAAGGTCAATGAGCTCGCCCATGAAGTCCGGCCCGACGTCGAGGTGGCCAGCCTCGACGCGCTGCTCGACTGGCTCGGCTTCATGTAGTACAAGGGCAAGAGCGTTGGACATGCGTCACAGCAAGCCTTGTGCCGCCCGTACCATGCCCCAACCTGCCTATAATGCACACCTTAAACAAGGACGCTCTCGAACGTTTCCCGGAATCATGCAACTCGACCAACGTGCCCAAACCCTGCTCAAAGCCCTCGTCGAACGGTATATCGCCGACGGCCAGCCGGTAGGCTCGCGCGCGCTGTCCAAGCTGTCGGGCCTGGAATTGTCGCCAGCCACCATCCGCAACGTCATGGCCGACCTCGAGGAGATGGGATTCGTCGCCAGTCCGCACACCTCGGCCGGCCGCATCCCGACCCCGCGCGGCTACCGCGTGTTCGTCGACACCCTGCTGACGGTGGGGCCGATCGACGACAAGGCGGTCGATGCCGAGCGCATGCGTTTGCCGCAGCCCTTATCCAACCTGCAACCGCAGAAGCTGATCGCCAACGCGGCGCAGATGCTGTCCTCGTTGTCGCAATTCGCCGGCGTGGTGCAGAGCCCGCGCCGCGAGTCGGTATTCCAGCAGATCGAATTCCTGCGCCTGGGCGAAAAGCGGATCCTGCTCGTGATCGTCGATCCGCGCGGCGACGTCCAGAACCGGCTGCTGCTGCTCGATAAGGATTATTCTCCCGCGCAACTGACCCAGTCGGCCAATTACCTGAACCAGAACTTCGCCGGCCTGTCCTTCGACGCAGTGCGCAAGCGCCTGAGTGGCGAGCTGCAGCAATTGCGCGACGATATGGGGCGCCTGATGCAGGCGGCGGTCGAGGCCGGCAGCGAGGCGATGGCCGAGGGGGATGACATGGTCATCGCCGGCGAGCGCAACCTGCTGTCGGTGTCCGACCTGTCGTCCAACATGAGTTCGCTGCGCCAGATGTTCGAGATGTTCGAACAAAAAACTGGCTTGATGCAATTGCTCGACGTGTCGAGCAAAGCCGGCGGCGTGCAGATCTTCATCGGCGGCGAATCGAAGCTGGTGCCGATGGACGAGATGAGCGTGGTGACGGCGCCGTATGCGGTCGACGGCCGCATCGTCGGCACATTGGGCGTGATCGGCCCGACGCGGATGGCCTATGAAAGGGTGATCCCGATCGTCGACATCACGGCCAAGCTGCTGTCGAACGCCCTCAGTCACGGCTGAATTGCCAACAACAATAGAAAAGGGCGCGTGGGATGGTTCCCATGCGCCCTTTTTACTTAGCTTTACACCGGCCGTACCAGTTGCGGAATCACTCCGGCTTGGCGATACCCCGGCACTGCGGGCAGCTGCCATAGATCGCCAGCGCGTGCTCGACGATCGTGAAGCCGTGTTGTTCGGCGATCATCTGCTGGCGCTTTTCGATCTCGTCGTCGTAGAACTCTTCGACGCGGCCGCAGGTGACGCACACCAGGTGGTCGTGGTGGGAACCGGCGTTGAGCTCATAGATGGCCTTGCCGGTCTCGAAATGGTTGCGGTTGAGCAGGCCGGCCTGCTCGAACTGGGTCAATACGCGGTAAACGGTCGCGAGGCCCACGTCCATATTGTCAGCAAGAAGGATCTTGTAGACATCTTCCGCCGTCAAATGCCGCACGGAGCTGTTCTGGAAGATTTCCAGGATTTTCAGCCGTGGCAGCGTGGCCTTGAGGCCGCTCGCCTTCAGGTCGGTCGGGTTGTTACTCATGTTTGTCACTCGAATATTGGCGGAGTGCTTTATGATATAGCGTTTTGGAAGCTCCCGCTCGAACGTATTGAGGTTAACTATGCCTGTCAAACAAGCCGTATTCCATCGATTCTCCACCAAAGCGGCGCTGGCGGCGGGTCTCGCCTGCACGTTGACGCTGTCCGGCTGCGCCTCCTGGCGTAACCAGACGCGTCCGGCGCCGCCGGTGGCGACGGATGCGGCCGCCAGTGCGTCCGACGCGGAAAAGTCGGCCGCCATCGCCAATGCCGGCGCCCAGACCGTCCAGGCCACGCGCCTGCAGCGCTTCCTGTGGATCTTCTCGCCGTATCGCCCAGACATCCAGCAGGGCAACTTCGTCTCGCAAGAGATGCTGAACCAGCTCAAGGCCGGCCAGACCCGCGACCAGGTGCGCTTCCTGCTCGGTTCGCCGCTGCTGATGGACGCCTTCCACGCCGACCGCTGGGATTACCCGTTCTACCTGGCGCGCGGCAATGGCGAGCTGACCACCAGCCGCGTGACCGTGTTCTTCAAGAATGACGTGGTCGAGCGTTTCGAGGGCGGCAATCTGCCGAGCGAGCGCGAGTACATCGACCGCATCGCCGGTCCGTCGAAGGGCAGCAAGGCCCATCCCGACCGACGCCCGGTAGAGCCGGCCAAGGTCAATGCGCCTGCAACGCAGCAATAAGGGGGCGAGCATGACCATGTTGAACATCGCCGTTGCCGGCGCCAGCGGCCGCATGGGCCGCATGCTGATCGAAGCCATCCAGGAGGCGCCCGACATGCGCCTGGCCGGCGCCCTCGACGTGCCGGGTTCGCCCTTCATCGGCCAGGACGCGGGCGCCTTCGCCGGCATCCTGACCGGCGTGCCGATCGAGGACAGCATCAAGCACGGCCTGCACAATGCCGATCTGCTGATCGACTTCACCCGCCCCGAGGGCACCCTGCAGCATCTGGAATACTGCGCCGCCAACGGCAAGCAGATGGTGATCGGCACCACCGGCTTCGACGAGGCCGGCAAGGCCGCGATCGCGCTTGCGGCCGAAAAAATCGGCATCGTGTTCGCCCCGAACATGAGCGTGGGCGTGAACGTCACGCTCAAGCTGCTCGAGATGGCCGCAAAAAGTTTTTCGGAAGGCTATGACATCGAGATCGTCGAGGCGCACCATCGCCACAAGGTCGATGCGCCGTCCGGCACCGCGCTCAGGATGGGCGAAGTCGTCGCCTCCACCATCGGCCGCGACCTGAACGAGTGCGCCGTCTATGGCCGCGAAGGCGTCACCGGCGAGCGCGATCCGTCGACCATCGGTTTCGCCACCGTGCGCGGCGGCGACGTGGTGGGCGACCATACCGTGATGTTCCTCGGCACCGGCGAACGCATCGAGATCAGCCACAAGTCGAGCAGCCGCGTGACCTATGCCCACGGCTCGCTGCGCGCGGCGCGCTTCCTGGCGGACAAGGCCAGCGGCCTGTTCGACATGCAGGACGTGCTGGGCCTGAAGGGTTGATCATGGCGGTGGCACAACTGAACGGCGCCGTCATTGTCGATGAGGCATCGTTTCACCAGCAGAGCCGCGAGGCCTTCGGTTTCCCGGCCTCGTATGCGGACAGCATCGACGCCTGGGTCGACTGCATGAGCTATCTGCGCGACGACGAGAACATGACCAGGTTCCGCCTGAAAGCGGATGAGGTGCTGGAAATCGTCATCCTCGAGGCCGACAAGATGAAGGCGGCGGCGCCCGACCTGCTCGAAGAGCTGAGCTATTGCGTCGGCGGCATCAACGAGCGTTACGAGGACTATGGCGAAAAGCCGGCGCTGGAACTGGTCCTGCGTTAATCCTCGAAGGCAGCGTTCACCGGGATGCTGCCTTCTTTGCATTTTCCCTCACGCACCGCGCCTTCGCCGCAGTGCAAAATGAACGGGTTATAATGACCGGTTCCACATCCCACATTACGTCTGCAGAATCATGCAAGAAAAATATAGTCCAGCCGAAGTAGAACAAGCCGCCCAGGCCTACTGGAAATCGATCGACGCCTATAAGGCCGTCGAAAACGATCCGCGTTTCCCGAAAGGCAAGTATTACGCCTGCTCGATGCTGCCTTACCCATCGGGCAAGCTGCACATGGGTCACGTGCGCAACTATACGATCAACGACGTGATGTACCGCTACCTGCGGATGAACGGCTATAACGTCCTGATGCCGATGGGCTGGGACGCGTTCGGCATGCCGGCCGAAAACGCGGCGATGGCCAACAACGTGCCCCCTGCCGAATGGACGTATTCGAACATCGCCCACATGCGTGGCCAGATGGAATCGATGGGCCTGGCGATCGACTGGTCGCGCGAGATGACCGCGTGCAAACCGGACTACTACAAGTGGAACCAGTGGATGTTCCTCAAGATGCTCGAGAAAGGCATCATCTACCAGAAGACCGGCACCGTGAACTGGGACCCGGTCGACCAGACCGTGCTGGCCAACGAACAGGTCGTGGATGGCCGCGGCTGGCGTTCGGGCGCGCTGATCGAGAAGCGCGAGATCCCGATGTACTACGTGCGCATCACCGACTACGCCGACGAGCTGCTCGACCACGTCGACAACAAGCTGCCGGGCTGGCCGGAGCGCGTGCGCACCATGCAGGCCAACTGGATCGGCAAGTCGACCGGCGTGCGCTTCGCCTTCCCGCACAGCGTGAAGGACGACGACGGTGAGCCGATCAACGACGGCAAGCTGTACGTGTTCACCACCCGCGCCGACACCATCATGGGCGTGACCTTCTGCGCCGTGGCGCCGGAACACGCGCTGGCCCAGCACGCGGCCCGCAACAACCCGGCCCTGCAGGAATTCATCGCCGAGTGCAAGATGGGTTCCGTGATCGAAGCCGATATGGCGACGATGGAGAAGAAGGGCATGCCGACCGGCCTGTTCGTCACCCATCCGGTCACGCAAGAGCAGATCCCGGTCTGGGTCGGCAACTACGTCCTGATCACCTATGGCGACGGCGCCGTGATGGGCGTGCCGGCGCACGACGAGCGCGACTTCGGCTTCGCGAAGAAATACAACCTCCCGATCAAGCAGGTGGTGGCGGTCGAGGGCCAGGAATTCTCGCTGGAAGCCTGGCAGGAGTGGTACGGCGACAAGGAAAACGGCCGCACCATCAACTCGGGCAAGTACGATGGCCTTGACTACACCTCGGCCGTGAACGCGGTCGCGGGCGAACTGGCCGAACAGGGCCTGGGCGAAAAGAAAACCACCTTCCGCCTGCGCGACTGGGGTATCTCGCGCCAGCGCTACTGGGGCACCCCGATCCCGATGATCCACTGCGGCGAATGCGGTTCGGTGCCGGTCCCCGAAGCCGACCTGCCGGTCGTGCTGCCGGAGCACCTGGTCCCGGATGGCACCGGCAACCCGCTCAACAAGGACGAAGCGTTCTTGACATGCGACTGCCCGAAATGCGGCAAGCCGGCGCGCCGCGAGACCGACACGATGGACACCTTCATCGATTCGTCGTGGTACTACATGCGCTATACCTCGCCGGGTTCGAACGAGGCGATGGTCGACGCCCGCAACGATTACTGGATGCCGATGGACCAGTACATCGGCGGCATCGAGCACGCCGTCATGCACCTGCTGTACGCGCGCTTCTGGACCAAGGTGATGCGCGACTTCGGCCTGGTGAAGTTCGACGAGCCGTTCGTCAACCTGCTCACCCAGGGCATGGTGCTCAACGAGACCTATTACCGCGAGGACGAGACCAGCAAGAAGACCTGGTTCAACCCCGCCGACGTCGATCTGACCTTCGACGACAAGGGCCGCCCACAGAGCGCGATCCTGCGCGCCGACGGCCAGCCGGTCGAGATCGGCGGCACCGAGAAGATGTCGAAGTCGAAGAACAACGGCATCGACCCGCAAGCCCAGATCGAGCAGTACGGCGCCGACACCGCGCGCCTGTTCACGATGTTCGCCTCGCCGCCGGAACAGACGCTGGAATGGTCGAACAGCGGCGTCGAAGGCGCCAGCCGCTTCCTGCGTCGCGTGTGGGCCTTCGGTTATGCCCAGCGCGAACGCATTGCGGCATCGTTCAACGGTGAAGCGCAAGGCACGCTGAACGACGACCAGAAGACGCTGCGCCGCGAAGTGCACAAGGTGCTGCAGCAGGCCGACTACGACCTCAAGCGCATCCAGTACAACACCGTGGTCTCGGCCTGCATGAAGATGCTCAATACGCTGGAATCCGCGAAGCTGGACGACTCGGCGGCCTCGAACGCCATCATCGCCGAAGGCTTCTCGATCTTCCTGCGCCTGCTGAACCCGGTCGCGCCGCACATCACCCACGCGCTGTGGCAGGAGCTGGGCTTTGCCACCGCCCATGGCGACATCCTGAACGCAGCCTGGCCGCAGGTCGACCCGGCCGCGCTGGAGCAGTCCGAGATCGAGATGATGATCCAGGTGAACGGCAAGCTGCGCGGCTCGGTCAAGGTGCCGAAAGAGGCCGACAAGGCCGCCATCGAAGCCGCGGCGCTGGCTTCGGAAGCGGTGCAGAAGTTCATCGAAGGCACGCCGAAGAAGGTCATCGTGGTGCCGGGCAAACTCGTCAACATCGTCGTGTAAGGGTTCCGCATGATCAAATTCGTGTCGAGCAAGTTCCTGGTGCGTGCGCTGGCCGCATGCATGATGGCGGCGGTGCTCGCTGGCTGCGGCTTCCAGCTGCGCGGCAGCGACGGCCAGTACAACCTGCCGTTCCAGAGCATCTGGCTGTCGTTCAACGAGGCCTCGCCGTTGGGCACGGAGCTCAAGCGCAACCTGCGCGCGGGCGACACCGTGCGCATCGAGACCGACGCCTCCAAGGCCCAGGCCCTGTTCGACGTGATCAGCGAAACGCGCGGCAAATCGATCCTGTCGCTCAACAGCCTGGGCCGGGTGCGCGAGTACTCGCTCAGCTATACGCTGGTGTTCCAGGTACGCGACGCCAACAACCGCCAGTTGCTGGCGCCGACCGAGATCACCCTGCGCCGCAATATCGCCTTCGACGAATCGCAGGTGCTGGCCAAGGAATCGGAAGAAGCGCTGCTGTACCGCGACATGCAGTCCGACCTGGTGCAGCAGATCCTGCGCCGCCTGGCGGCGATCAAGCCGGCGTGAGGAAGTAAGCGACGATGCAGTTGCGGCTCGAGGCACTCGACGGCCATCTGGGCAAGGGACTGGCTCCCTTGTACGTGATCACCAGCGACGAGCACCTGCTCGCGCTGGAAGCGGCCGACCGGATCCGCAAGACGGCGCGCGCGCAAGGGTACACCGAGCGCGACGTGCTTACGGTCGAGCGCAGTTTCAAGTGGGGCGAGCTGCTGGCTGCCAACCAGGCGCTGTCGCTGTTCGGCGACAAGAAGCTGATCGAGCTGCGCATCCCGACCGGCAAACCCGGCAAGGACGGCAGCGCCGCGCTGCAGAGCTACGCGAAAGACCTCAGCCCCGACAACCTCACCCTGATCACCTTGCCGAAGCTGGACTGGCAGACCGCCAAGTCGTCGTGGGTGACGGCGCTGCAGCAGGCGGCGGTCTATATCGAGATCCCGAACGTCGAACGCGCCCACCTGCCTGGCTGGATCGGCCAGCGCCTGTCGAACCAGGGCCAGGGCGCCGAGCGCCAGAGCCTGGACTTCATCGCCGACCGGGTCGAGGGCAACCTGCTGGCGGCGCACCAGGAAATCCAGAAGCTGGGGCTGCTGTACGAACCGGGCAAGCTCAGTTTCGAGCAGGTTCACGACGCAGTGCTGAACGTGGCGCGCTACGACGTGTTCAAGCTGTCCGAGGCGATGCTGGGCGGCGACCCGGCGCGCCTGGCGCGCATGCTCGAAGGCCTGAAGGGCGAGGGCGAGGCGCTGCCGCTGGTATTGTGGGCGGTGTCCGAAGAGATCCGCACGCTGCTAAAATTAAAGACCGGCATGTCGCAGGGACGCCCGCTGGGCGCGCTGCTGAAGGAATACCGGATCTGGGGACCGCGCGAGCGGATGATGGAACCGGCGCTGCGCCGCGTGTCGCTTGGCACGCTCGAGGCGGCGCTGCAGGACGCGGCGCAGGTCGACCGCATGGTCAAGGGCTTGCGCGCGAAGGGCTTCGCGGGCGATGCGTGGGATGCGATGTTGCAGCTGGCGTTGAAGGTGGCGCGCTAGGGAAGCACTGCTTTATTCTGGCGGGAGAGAATCGGTCACGAAAAATGTGCCCGGCAAGGCGCAAACCGCAGCGATACCCCGTGGTATCGCGAGGATTTGCAACGCTGCAGGGTGCATTTTCTCGTGGCCGATTCCCCGCCATGAATAAAGCAGTGCTTCCCTAAGGCAGCCGCTCTCGATACGGATGTGCATCGCTCGGCGCGCCTGATCGATAACGCAACGGGAATCACGATGGACATCACCGCACACATGCACCAGCTGGGCCGCCAGGCCCGGGCCGCCTCGCGCGCCATGGCGCGCGCCAATACGGCCACCCGCAACCGCGCATTGGAACTGATCGCCGCCGCCATCGAGCGCGATGCCGACAGCCTGCGCGCCGCCAACCAGAAGGACCTGGAAATGGCGCAGGCCGCCGGCCTGGCCCCTGCCTTGATGGACCGCCTGGCGCTGTCGGACGGCGCGATCGCCACCATGGTCGCCGGCCTGCGCCAGATCGCCACCTTGCCCGATCCGGTCGGCGAGATCTCGAACATGAAGGTGCGTCCGAGCGGCATCCAGGTCGGCCAGATGCGCGTGCCGCTGGGCGTGATCGGCATCATCTACGAGGCGCGCCCGAACGTGACGGTCGACGCGGCGGGCCTGTGCATCAAGAGCGGCAATGCCGCCATCCTGCGCGGCGGTTCGGAAGCGATCCACTGCAACCGCGCGCTGGCGACGCTCGTGGCCGAGGGCCTGGCGGGCGCCGGCCTGCCGCAGGATGCGGTGCAGGTGGTCGACACGACCGACCGCGCTGCCGTCGGCGCCCTGATCACGATGCCGGAGTACGTGGACGTGATCGTCCCGCGCGGCGGCAAGGGCCTGATCGCGCGCCTGATGAAGGAAAGCACGGTGCCGATGATCAAGCACCTGGACGGCATCTGCCACGTCTACATCGACGACAAGGCCGACGTCGAGAAGGCGCTGGCGGTCGCGTTCAACGCCAAATGCCACCGCTACGGCACCTGCAACACGATGGAAACCCTGCTGGTGGCGCGCGGGATCGCGCCCACCGTGCTGCCGCGCCTGGCCGCGCTGTATGCGACGAAGGAGGTCGAGCTGCGCGCCGACCCGGAGGCGCGTGAGATCCTGGCCGGCTATCCGCACCTGGCCGCCGCGCTAGAAGAAGACTGGGCGACCGAATACCTGGCTCCGATCCTGGCGGTCAAGGTGGTGGCCGACATGGATGAGGCGATCGACCACATCACCGCGTACTCGTCGAAGCACACCGAGGCCATCGTCACCGAGGACTACACGAGCGCCATGCGCTTCCTGCGCGAAGTAGACTCGGCCTCGGTGATGGTGAATGCCTCGACCCGCTTCGCCGACGGCTTCGAATACGGCCTGGGCGCCGAGATCGGCATCTCGAACGACAAGCTGCATGCGCGTGGGCCGGTCGGGCTGGAAGGACTCACGTCGCTCAAGTACGTCGTGTTCGGGCACGGCGAAGTTCGTCAATAACCATAACAAGGAACCGCATGTACCTCTGGATCAAAGCCCTGCACATCGTCTTCATCGCCTCGTGGTTCGCCGGCCTGTTCTACCTGCCGCGCATCTTCGTGAACCTGGCCCAGGAAACCAACCCGGCCGCGCTGGAACGCCTGCAGGGCATGGCGCGCCGCCTGTACCGCTTCACCACGATCCTGATGGTGCCGGCGCTGCTGCTCGGCCTGTGGCTGGCGATGATGATCGGCATGAAGCACGGCTGGCTGCACGCGAAGCTGGTGCTGGTGGTGCTGGCGATCGGCTACCATCACGCCTGTGGTTCGATCCTGAAAAAATTCGAGCGCGGCGTGAACACGCGCAGCCATACGTGGTTCCGCTGGTTCAACGAAGTGCCGGTGATCCTGCTGCTGGTGATCGTGATCCTGGCGACCGTCAAGCCGTTCTGACGTAGTATGCGCAGAGTGTGGCGGGCTTTCTCGCGCTACGCATGAACGTCATCCCCGCCCGCGCGGGGATGACGTCTTGAAGCAGGTGGCTTTAAATAATCAAACGGTCAGCCACTGACGTGGCTGACGCGTTGTCAACACAGTTTCATCAACGGACAAAGGGTACCCCTCATGGCCTCATATTTTTGCCCATGCCCGCGCGGCATGGAAGCGGCGCTGGCCGAAGAACTGGGCGAGATCGCCCGACTCTCCACCACCTTCAAGGTGCACAACCAGGTGCCGGGCGGCGTGCACTGCTCGGGCACGATGCAGGACGCCTGGCTGGTCAACCTGCATTCGCGGATCGCCTCGCGCGTGCTGATGCGGATGGGCCAGCGCAGCTACAGCAACGAGAACGACATCTACGACCTGGTGCTCGAGCAGCCCTGGGAAGACTGGTTCGGCCCCGACCACACGATCCGCGTGGACGTCACCGCCGTCAAGTCGCCGCTCAAGAGCCTCGAATTCACCACGCTCAAGATCAAGGACGCGATCTGCGACCGCTTCCGCGACCAGTACAACAAGCGTCCCTCGGTCAACACGCGCGAGCCGGACATGCGCATCGTCGGCTTCCTCGACCAGCGCAACTTCATCATCTACCTCGACACCTCGGGCGAAGCGCTGTTCAAGCGCGGCTGGCGCGAAGAGACGGGCGACGCGCCGCTGCGCGAGAACCTGGCCGCGGGCCTGCTGCGCGTCTCGGGCTGGAAGCCGGGCGTGCCGCTGTTCGACCCTATGTGCGGCTCGGGCACGATCCTGGTCGAGGCGGCCCAGATGGTGCAGGGCATCCCGCCCGGCGCGCGCCGCCGCTTCGCCTTCGAACAGTTCGCCGACCACGACCGCCAGGCCTGGGCCGACATGAAGGCCGCGATCAAGCCGAACCCGCTGCCGAACGAGCCGACCATCTTCGGCTCCGACATCTCGGGCGATATGGTCGCCATGACGCGCCATAACCTGAAGGTGGCCGGCATCCTGTTCGAGGTGCCGCTCAAGCAGATCGAGGCCCAGCACGTGTCGGCGCCGACCGCGCAACCGGGCATCCTGCTCACCAACCCGCCGTACGGCGAACGGATCGGCGTGCGCGGCGACAGCACCGTGCCGCAGGACGAGATGGCGCTGGGCTTCTACTCGGCCTTTTCCACCACGCTCAAGCAGCGCTTCGCCGGCTGGACCGCCTACCTGTTCACCGCCGACCTGGGATTGCCCAAGATGCTGCGCCTGAAGGAATCGCGCAAGACGCCGTTCTTCAACGGCGCGCTCGAATGCCGCCTGTTCCGCTTCGACATGGTGGCCGGTTTCAACCGTCGCGAAGAAGCAAAACCAAAGCAGGACTGACCTGGACTGACGATGCTGCCGCCAACCGACCCGCCCGATCTTCCGAAGGACCCCGTCACCCCGGTTCCGCTCCCCACTCCCCACAAGATCGCGATGCTGTCGGCCGGCGGCCTGGCGACCCTGCTGGCGGCCCTGTCGATGCTGGGGCCGTTCTCGATCGACGCCTACCTGCCGGCCTTCCCGCAGATCCAGGCCGAGCTGGCGGCGACCCCGCTCGAGGTGCAGCAGACCCTGACCGCCTACATGCTGGCCTTCGCCGGCATGGTGCTGTGGCATGGCGCGCTGTCGGACGCCTTCGGGCGCCGCAACGTGATCCTGGTGGCGCTGGTGGTGTTCGCCGTCGCCACTTTCGGCTGCGCCTCGGCGTCCTCGGTGCATTACCTGTGGGTGTTCCGCATCATGCAGGGCGTGTCGGCGGGGGCCGGCGTGGTGGTGGGACGGGCCATCATCCGCGACCTGTATTCCGATACCGCGGCGGCGCGCCTGCTGTCGATGGTGACCATGATCTTCTCGATCGCGCCGGCCATCGCGCCGGTGGTGGGCGGCTGGATCGTGCTGTGGTTCGACTGGCGCGCGATCTTCCTGGCCCTGTGCCTGTACACCGTGCTGCTCGGCTGGTTCTGCTGGAAGCACCTGCCCGAGACCATCCCCGCACCGAAGCGCCAGCCGTTCAACCCGCGCTTCCTGGCCAAGAGCTATGGCGCCATCTTCAGCTCCTTCCTGTTCCACATGAAGGCCGGCGTGACCGCCCTGAACTTCGGCGGCCTGTTCCTGTACATCGCGGCGGCGCCGGTCATGCTGCCCGAAAGCCTGGGCCTGGGGCCGTCGCAATTCGCCTGGCTGTTCGTGCCGACCGTGAGCGGGATCTTCCTCGGCTCGCTGATGGCCAACCGCCTGGCCGGCAGGATGGACTTCGCGCGCCAGATCCGCATCGGCTACTTCTTCATGCTGGGGGCGGTGGCCTTCAACGTGACCTACCACGCGTTCCTGCCGCCGGCGCTGCCGTGGACGGTGGCGCCGATGTTCTTCTTCACCTTCGGCAGCTCGCTGATCGCGCCCGGCGCGACCCTGCTGGCGCTCGACCTGTTCCCGCACATCCGCGGCACCGTGGCCTCGTGCCAGTCCTTCGTCTCGACCCTGCTGGGCGCGATCGTGGCCGGCGTCGTCGCCCCGATGCTGTCGCACTCGGTGCTGGCGCTGGCCGTCGGCCAGATGTTCTTCGTGCTGGTCTCGCTGGCGTTCTGGGACACGGCGCGGCGCCACCGGCGCAAATTGCGTGCGCGGGGAGAACACGTCCCCTGAGTGCGAACCCGGCGCATGCCGGGTGTTTGTGCCTGAAATTCACGAAATTTTATGCAACAGTCGTATCGATGCAACAAGCATAAGTCTGCTTTTCCTCTGTCTTACAGTTAGAGCCAGCCTTCGGCAAGAGTTACTATTGAAACTATTGTTCCTGATCAGAAATGTATATATGCTACGATACGTTTTTTACATCCGGAGCAGAGGGCAATTCACGCGCCTGTTCCATTGACTGAAGTGCCAGATGTTGTGGCCGCCCCGGGTAGCGGGCAACGCCACCAACCCAATCTTCGACAAGTGGCGGCCGTGCTAGAAAACATGCACCAATCCGACCAGGACATTCGCAATCGTTTGCTGATTGCCCGTCTGCCGGCCATGCCGCAGATCCTGGTCAAGCTGATCGAGCACCTGCAGGCCGACGACCTCGGCATGCCGGAACTCGCCGCCCTGATCGCGAAGGATGCCGGCGTGACCGGCAAGCTGCTGGCGGTCGCCAACAGCTCCGCCTACCACCGCCACACGCGCAGCGCCGACCTCGAGCAATCGCTGGTGGCGCTCGGCACCGACATGATCAAGACCCTGGTCATCAGCGATTCGGTGTTCCAGACTTTCAACAGCTTTCCCCATTCGAACAGCACCGACCTGCGCGCGTTCTGGAAGCATTCGCTCAGCGCGGCGGTGCTGGCGCGCGACGTGGCGCGCGCGATCGACTACGCGCATCCCGAAGAAGCCTACCTGGCCGGCCTGCTGCACAACGTCGGCCGGCTGGCGCTGCTGGCCGCGGCGCCCAAGGAATACGGCTTCAACTTCACCGCGCGCGACGACGACGACCTGTGCGCGGTCGAGCAGCGCACCCTGCAGATCACCCACACCGAGGCCGGCGCCTGGCTGATCGAGCGCTGGCAGCTCGATTCCTTCCTGGCGGACGCGGTGCTCTACCACCACGAACCGAGCGAGCGGCTCGAGTCCAGCCATCCGCTGATCCGCATCGTGCGCCTGGCGCACGTGCTGTCCCATCATGCGGACGATGCGACGATGGTGAGCGAGGCCGGCGCGCTGTGCGGCGTCGACGCCGCGCAGGCGGCCCGGCTGGTCGAGAAGGCCGCGCGCCAGGTCGAGCAGGCCGCCGCCCACCTGGGCATCGACCTGGCGGGCGCCGACGACATCCCGAGGCCACCGGCCTACGCGCCGCCGCCGCCCGTCGATCCGGTGCAGCAGCGCCTGAACGAGGAAGTGCGCAATATGGTGCTGGTGTCCGAAGTCGGCCAGAGCCTGGCGCGCCAGCAGGGCGAGTCGGGCCTGCTGGACGCGATGACGCGCACCGCGCGCATCCTGTTCGATTTCGACAGCGCCGTGGTGCTGCTCGAGAACCCGACCGGCCAGCTGCTTGCCGGCGCCCCGACCTTCGGCGCGCAGCGCATCGCCGAGTTCACGTTGCCGCTGGCGAAAGGCGGCCCGGTTGCGCGCAGCGCGCTGGAACGCCGTCCGGCCTTCGTGCAGCGCGACCGCCAGCGGGATCAGCTGGGCCTGGCCGAGGAACAGCTGCTGCGCATGCTCGGCACCGACAGCCTGGTGGTGGTGCCGCTGGTCGCCGGTCCGCGCTGCCTGGGCGTGCTGGTCGGCGGCGTGCCGGGCTGGCAGCTGCCGCATTGCCAGCGCCGCGAGCGCTTCATGCAGGCCTTCGGCGCGCAGGCCGCGAGCGCGCTGGAAAACCTGCTGCTCGAGCGCGGCCACGCGCGGCGCCAGCTGGCCAGCGTGGCCGAGGAATTCCGCGACGCCTCGCGCCGCGTGATCCACGAAGTGAACAATCCGCTGGCGATCATCAAGAACTACCTCAGTGTCCTGGACGGCAAGCTGGCGCGCCAGGAGCCGGTGGGCGGCGAGCTGTCGATCCTGAACGAAGAGATCGACCGCGTCGGCCAGCTGATCGGCAGCCTGGCCGACCAGAGGACGCCGGACGCCGTTCCGCGTCCGCTCGATGCGGCCAAGGTGGTGGACGACGTGCTGCGCCTGTTCCGCGGCAGCGGTTACGTGCCGGCCACGACCCAGATCGTGGCGCGCATGGAAGGCGATGGCGCGATCGAGGGCGAACCCGACGTGCTCAAGCAGATCCTGGTGAATCTGATCAAGAACGCGGTCGAGGCCCTGGGCTCGCGCCCGGCGGGGCGGATCGAGATCGTCAACCGCGGCCACGTGAACCGCGAGCGCCGGGTCTACCTGGAACTCGTCGTCAGCGACAACGGCCCGGGCCTGTCGCGCGAGGTGCTGGCCAACCTGTTTTCTCCGGTCAGGAGCGCCAAGGACGGCGCCAACGCCGGCGCCAACCGCGGCCTGGGCCTGTCGATCGTCCACGGCTTGGTCAAGCAGCTGGACGGCCACATCGCCTGCCGCAGCGGCAGCGCCGGCACTTCCTTTGAAATCCTCTTGCCGGCGTGGTCCGGCGCCGGTGCGGCCCCCGCGCTGCCGGCGCGCGCCCTCGGTTCCGCTTAACCCTCACCATGCACGCGCATCCCGCCAACATGCTTCCCGGCGAACCCGCTCCCTTTTCCCAGACTCTCGAGACCGACAGCCAGCCGCGCCTGCTGCTGGTCGACGACGAGCCACGCCTGCTGTCCTCGCTGTACGAACTGCTTCAGGGGCGCGGCTACCGCCTGGTCACCGCGCCGTCGGGGACTGAAGCCCTGGCTCAGCTGTCTCGCCAGCACTTCGACCTCGTCCTGCTCGACCTGCGCCTGCCCGACATCGGCGGCCACGAGATCATGGACTTCATCAACCAGAAGGGGATCGACGCCGACGTCATCGTGATGAGCGGCGAGATCGGCATCGACGCCGCGATCGGCGCGCTCAAGCGCGGCGCCTACAGCTACCTGCGCAAGCCCTACAGCCGCGAGGAGCTGCTCTCCACCGTGAGCAATGCGCTGCAGCGGCGGCGCCTGACGCTGGATAACGCGCGCATCGCGAACCAGCTCGAGAACTCCGAGAAGATGTACCGCTACCTGGTGGACTCGTCGCCGGACATCATCTATACGCTGAACCACGAGGGCCGCTTCACTTTTGTGAACGACCGCGCCTACCAGCTGCTCGGCTACACCCGCGAGGAGCTGATCGGCCAGCATTACTCGATCCTGGTGCACGAGGAAGACCTGGAGCGCGCGCGCTATGTGTTCAACGAGCGCCGCGTCGACGAGCGCGCCTCGCGCAACGTCGAGCTGCGCCTCAAATGCCGCGGCGGAGGAAATGGTCTCGAGCGCCACGACCGCACCTTCAACACCACCCTGATGACGATCTCGCTCAACGCGATCGGCATGCACGTGCCGGACCAGGAAGTGAAGAAGCTCGAATTCTTCGGCACCTATGGCGTGGCGCGCGACATCACCGACCGCAAGCGCGCCGAAGAGGTCATCTCCTACCAGGCCTACCACGACATCCTGACCGACCTGCCGAACCGCATCCTGTTCAAGGACCGCCTCGGCCTGGCCGTGATCCAGGCCAAGCGCAAGCAGACCGAGCTCGCGGTGATGTTCATCGACCTCGATCGCTTCAAGCTGGTCAACGACACGCTGGGCCATGTGAAGGGCGACGAGTTGCTGCAGCAGGCTGCGGGACGTCTGAAGGAATGCCTGCGCAAGGGCGACACCCTGGCGCGCCAGGGCGGCGACGAATTCACGATCGTGCTGCCCGAGCTGCGCGACCGCGACGACGCGCGCATGGTGGCGGACAAATTCCTGGAGGTGCTGCAGGAGCCGTTCGACCTGGACGGCCACGAGGTGCACATCTCGGCCTCGATCGGCATCGCGATCTACCCGAAGGACGGCGAATCGATCGACGAGCTGCTGCGCCACGCCGACATCGCGATGTACCAGGTCAAGGCGCTGGGCAAGAACGGCCACAGCTTCTACCACGACTCGATGCTCGAAGTGTCGCACCAGAAGATCGCGCTGGAGCAGGCGCTGCGCCGCGCGCTCGAGCACGACGAGCTGGAGATGTTCTACCAGCCGCAGATCGACGCGATGAGCGGCCGCATCACCGGCGCCGAAGCCCTGATGCGCTGGAACCATCCAACGCGCGGGCGCCTGTCGGCCGGCGAGTTCCTGCCGTTCGCCGAAGAGAACGGCCTGATGCTGCCGATCTCGGACTGGATGATCGGCGCGCTGTGCCGCGACATGCTGAAGTGGAATGCGATCGGCGGCAGCGAGATCCGCCTGTCGCTGAACCTGTCGCCGCAATACCTGGACCGCGGCGACTTCTTCGAGAAGATGCGCGGCGCGCTGGCGCGCCACGGCATCTCGCCGCAGCAGATCGAGGTCGAGATCACCGAGAACATCTGCATCCGCAATCCGCAGTATGCGATCGAGCAGCTCAACAAGTTGTGCCAGCTGGGCGTGTCGATCGCCATCGACGACTTCGGCACCGGCTACTCGTCCTTGTCCTACCTGCACCGCTTCCCGATCCACACGGTCAAGATCGACCAGTCCTTCGTCAAGGAGATCCACCAGGAAGACGGCCACTATCCGGTGATCCTGGCGATCATCTCGATCGCGCGCGGCCTGGGCCTGAACCTGATCGCCGAAGGCGTCGAGACCGAGGAGCAGGCGCGCTACCTGCGCGCCAACGGCTGCCTGACGATGCAGGGCTATCTGTTCTATCGCCCGATTTCGCTGCAGGACTTCATGGCCGCGCTGCGCACCCAGTCGGGCGCCAGCCTGCGCGCGGTGCAGGCCTGACCGATCATGCTCGACACGTCACTCGTGTCCGGTGAGACGCCGACGTATAGCGCTCAGTTCTTGCGCGTAAAAGCGCAGGCCGAGCGCGGCATGGTCCAGGCCCAGCACAGCCTGGGCTTCATGTACGTCAACGGCCAGGGCGTGCCCAGGAACGACGAGCTGGCGGTGGTCTGGTACCGGATGGCCGCGACAAGCGGCCTGGCGCAGGCCCAGTACAACCTCGGCGTGATGTTCCAGAAGGGCCAGGGCGTGGAGCAGGATTTCGCCCAGGCGGCCCACTGGTACGGGCGCGCGGCCGACCAGGGTTACGCGCCGGCCCAGTACAACCTGGGCTGGCTGTATGCGAAGGGCCTCGGCGTGGCCAGCGACGTGGGCCGGGCGCTGCACTGGTTCAGCCAGGCGGCGGATCAGGGAGAGCCGGGCGCGCAGCACAACCTGGGCATGATGTTCGAGACCGGCAAGGGCGTAGCCCAGGACCAGGAAGCGGCGCTGCACTGGTACCGGCGCGCCGCCGAGCAGGGCTATGCGCGCTCGCAGTACAACCTGGGCCTGCGCTACGACGCCGGCCAGGGCGTGGCGCGCGACCCGCGCGAAGCGCTGGCCTGGATGCGCAAGGCGGCCGAGCAGGGCCATGCGCCCGCCCAGTTCAACCTCGGCCTGCGCTACGACAAGGGGCAGGACGTCGAGCAGGACAGCCGGCAGGCGATCCTGTGGTATGGACGCGCCGGCGAACAGGGGCATGCCAGCTCGCAGTTCAATCTGGCGCTCATTTACGACACCGGTCACGGCGTCCCGCGCGACGAAGCGCTGGCCCTGGCGTGGTACCGGCGCGCCGGAAACCAGGGCCATGCCGGGGCCCAGAACAGCCTTGGCATGCGCTATGAACACGGACAGGGCGTGGCGGTCGATGCGGCGCAGGCGGCCGCCTGGTACCGGCGCGCGGCCGAGCAGGGCCTGCCGGCGGCCCAGTACCAGCTGGGACAGCTCCTCGATGCCGGCAACGGGGTCGAGCAGGATCCGGCCCAGGCGACCGGGTGGTATCGCCAGGCGGCCGAGCAGGGGCACCTGCGCGCCCAGTTCGACCTGGGCCTGCGCTACGAGAGCGGCAGCGGCGTCGACCAGGACAGCGCGCAGGCCCTGGCCTGGTACCGGCGCGCGGCCGGCCAGGATTACGCACCGGCCCAGTACATGGTCGGCGCGCTGCTCGACCGCCTGGAGACCGGCGACCCGGTCGAGGCGACCGACTGGTTCCACAAGGCGGCCGACCACAGGCACGCGCTGGCGCAGTTCGAGCTGGGGCTGCGCTACGACTGCGGCAAGGGCGTGGAGCGCGACTACGAGGCGGCCCATTTCTGGTACCTGTGCGCCGCGCGCCAGGGCCATGCGCGGGCCCAGTTCAACCTGGGGGTGATGTATGCGGCGGGGCAGGGCGCCCAGCGCGACCTGGTCGAGGCCTACGCCTGGCTGCACCGGGCTGGCGCTGCCGGCGTGGCTCCGGCTTCTGCCTACCTGGGCAAGATCGCGGGCCAAATGGAAGCGCAACAGTTGTCCCAGGCAGAGCGCTTGATATCCGTTTAACGCACCGCATTTGAACCGCCGGCAGGCATGCATGGCTGGGCCAGCGCACCGTGTATGCAAGCACGCCGCGTTATACTGTATGTCCATACAGTCAAGCGCGCGCGATGGAACTCAACGACAAGCTCGAAATCCTGGCCGACGCGGCCAAGTACGACGCATCCTGCGCCAGCAGCGGTGCGCCCAAGCGCGGCTCCGAGGGCAAGGACGGCCTGGGCGCCACCACCGGCATGGGCATCTGTCACAGCTACACGCCGGACGGCCGCTGCGTCTCGCTGCTCAAGATCCTGCTCACCAATTTCTGCATCTACGACTGCCAGTACTGCATCAACCGGCGCACCTCGAACGTGCCGCGGGCGCGCTTCGCGGTCGACGAAGTCGTCAAGCTGACCCAGGATTTTTACCTGCGCAACTATATCGACGGCCTGTTCCTCAGCTCGGGCATCATCCAGTCGGCCGACTACACGATGGAGCAACTGGTGGCAGTCGCGCGCCAGCTGCGCGAGGTGCACCAGTTCCGCGGCTACATCCACCTCAAGACCATCCCCGACGCCGATCCACTGCTGATCCAGGAAGCCGGCCGCTGGGCCGACCGCCTGTCGGTGAACATCGAGCTGCCGACCCACGACAGCGTGACCCGCCTCGCGCCCGAAAAAAGCGTCCACACGATCAAGCTGGCGATGGGTTCCATTCGCCGCAAGCTGGACGAGAAGGCCGAAGAGCCGAAGGCGCCGGCCTTCGCGCCGGCCGGCCAGAGCACGCAGATGATCGTCGGCGCCGACGCCAGCGACGACCACACCATCCTGAACACGGCCGAGACGCTGTACGGCAGCTACAAGCTCAAGCGCGTGTACTACTCGGCCTTCAGCCCGATCCCGCAGAGCCCCGGCAGCGTGCCGCTGGCGCCGCCGCCGCTGCTGCGCGAGCACCGCCTGTACCAGGCGGACTTTCTGTTGCGCGGCTACGGCTTCACGGCCGGCGAACTGATGCCGCAGACGGGCAACCTGGCGCTGGACGTCGATCCCAAGCTGGCCTGGGCCTTGAGCAATCGCGAGCACTTCCCGATGGACCTGAACCGCGTCGACGCTTCCCTGATCCCGCGGATTCCCGGCATTGGCCTGCGCAACGCCAAGCGCATCGTCGAGTTGCGCCGCCTGCGTCGCATCCGCTGGGAAGATCTGTCGCGCCTGCGCTGCAGCCTCAAGAAGCTGGCGCCCTTCGTCGTCACCGCCGACTACAAGCCGGCGCAGGGCGCGACCAGTTCCGACCTGCTGCGCAAGCACATGGCCGATGCGCCGCAGCAGATGAACCTGTGGCCCGAATTGCAGGCGGCATGAACGCGAGTGCCGGCGCCGCCGCCCTCGCCGCGACCGCGGTGGAGAACGTGCGCGCGGGCCGGCCGCTGCTGGTGGACGGCTTCACCGCATGGCGCGCGGTGGCGCGCGAACTGCTGCGCGCCGGCGTGCCGCCCGAGGCGGTGACCTGGGGTGCGCCGGGCGCCGACCTGTTCTCGGGTGCGCCGGCATCCCAAGCCGCTGCGCATCATGGAGGCGACCTCCTGGCGACTCCGGCAGAACCGCAAGCGGGCGAACCGGAGCCTTCCAATGCAGCGACGCCAAGGCCGCCGAGGCCACAAGTTCCCCGCTCCCTGATGGAGATGTTGCAGACCGCCGCCTGCTACCGCGACCATGACCGCTGGGCCTTCCTGTACCGGGTGATCTGGCGCTGGCAGCAGGGCGAGCACGACGTGCAATCGCCCGCCGATCCGGACGGGCAGCGGCTGCACGCGATGGTCAAGGCGGTGCGGCGCGAGGTACACGATATGCACGCCTATATCCGATTCCGCGAACGGCCGATCGAGGCCGGCGCGCCCCATTTCGTGGCCTGGTTCGAACCCGCCCATGACGTCCTGCCGCAAGTCGCCGAGCATTTTGTGGCGCGCATGGGCAAGGTGAGCTGGATGATCGCCACGCCCGACGCCAGCGTGCTGTGGGACGGCGCCATCCTGCACCACACCGGTCCCCTGATGTCGAGCGCGGCCGATCTCGACGACGCCGGCGAGGCCTTGTGGCTGACCTATTACCGCAGCATCTTCAACCCGGCGCGCCTGAACACGCAGGTGATGAACAGCCACATCCCGTCACGCTTCTGGAAGAATCTGCCGGAAGGCGCGCTGGTGCCGTCGCTGGTGAGCCAGGCCGGCCTTGGCGCGCGCCGCATCGGCCAGGTCGAGGCCGTAGGAAGGCGCAGCGGCCGCACGATCTCGATCGAGGCCGAGCAGGCGCAGCCCGAGCGCCAGCAGCCGTCGAAGCTGGACGAGTGCCGGCGTTGCGACCTGTGGGAACACGCGACCCAGGCGGTGGGCGGCGAAGGACCAGAACATTCAAGAATCATGCTCGTCGGCGAACAGCCGGGCGACCAGGAAGACCTGGCCGGCCAGCCCTTCGTCGGCCCGGCCGGCAAGCTGCTCGACCGCGTGTTCGAACAGGCCGGCGTGGAGCGCAAGGGCGTCTACATCACCAACGCCGTCAAGCATTTCAAATGGGAGCCGCGCGGCAAGCGGCGCCTGCACAAGACGCCGGCGCAGAAGGAGATCGAGGCCTGCCACTACTGGCTCGAGAAGGAGATCGCCACCCGTAAACCCAAGGTCATCGTGGCGATGGGCGCGACCGCGCTCAAGTCGGTGCTGCAGACCGGCAGCGCGACGCTCAAGGACAAGCTGGGGCGGCCGGTGCGCCATGGCGACAGCTGGGTGGTGACGATCTACCACCCGTCGTACGTGCTGCGCGTGCCCGACGAAGCGTCCAAGCAGGAGGCGTTTTCGGTGATGGTCGAGGGCTTGAAGCTGGCGCAGGAATTATTGGACCGGCCCGACGTGCCGGAGCCGCCGGAAGGCTGACATATGCGCGATATGCGTTGCTCATGTAATTGAAACAGCCGTGTCACAGCGGGTTCGCCAGCGATGCCATTGGCGTAAGATCTGGCGATTCCCATCACCGGATCATTTCATGAACAAGCTCGCCGTACCCGCTTTCTGCATATGCATGCTGACCGCTCCCGCCTGGGCGCAATCGGAAGATGTGGCTGTCCCGGCGCAGGCCGCTGTTGGTGCGTTCGAGACCGCCGCCGAACCGGCGCCGGAGCAGATCCACGTCGTGGCCCAGCGTCCGGGACCGGGCATGTGGAAGGTAAGGAAGGGGGAGCATGTCTTGTGGGTGTTCGGCATGTACGGGCCGGTACCGAAGGACATGCAGTGGCGCTCGCAGGAAGTCGAGAACGTCATCATGAATTCGCAGGAATACCTGTCGGCGCCAAGCGCCTCTGCCAAGGCAGGCTTCTTCAAGTCGATCACGCTGTTGCCGAGCATGATCGGGGTGCGCAAGAATCCGGATGGCGCCACCTTGCGCGACGTGATGCCGGCTGAAGACTACGCGCGCTGGACCACGCTCAAGGCGAAATACCTGCCCGAGAACGACGACGTCGAGCGCGAGCGCCCGATCTTCGCGGCGGAAGTGTTGTCGAATGCCGCGCGCAAGCAGGCGGGCCTGATCGACAGCTACGCGGTGCGCAAGCCGCTGCTGGATCTGGTCAAGAAGGCGAAGCTGAAAGAGACCGCGTCGACCTTCCAGCTACCGATGGACAATGCGCGCACTGTGCTGAAGAACTTCAAGAAGTCGACCCTGGGCGACGCCGCCTGCCTGGCGCGGACGATGGCCACGCTGGAGCAGGACATCGAGGCCGCCAGCCGGCGCGCCAATGCCTGGGCCAAGGGCGACATGGATGAGATGCGCAAGCTGGACTTCGCCACGCGCGAAGAGGCCTGTTTCGGCGCACTGATGAACAGCGCGGCATTCGATGCCGAGCCCGAATTCAAGAACATGAAAGCGCGTGCGCAGGCGATGTGGGTCGCCTCGGCGGAGAAGGCGCTGGCGGCCAATGCCTCGACCTTCGCCGTGCTGAAGATCGAGGATATCTTCGATCCGCAAGGGGTGATCGCGGCGCTGGCGGCGAAGGGGTATGCGGTCGAGCAGCCGGATTGATCCGGGGCAGGCGGGGGAGGGGCGGAAAATTGTCAAACCGTCCCGAACACGCGTAGAATGCTGGCGACGCGGGTGTAGCTCAATGGTAGAGCAGAGGCTTCCCAAGCCTACGACGAGGGTTCGATCCCCTTCACCCGCTCCAATCAACTGGAAGTTGATATGGACGCAAGTCAGCACGATTGTGGTATTGCCTGCTGTCGAAGACGTGAGCAAATGTACTCACCGTGCTTTTCCTGCCCCGAACCGTTTTACTGACCAAATTTGTATCTGGCAGGCGTCACTTTCCCGTCGCCCGCGCCAGCAACACGTTAGCGACAGTGCCTGGCGTTGCCGCTAGACTCGCCATGGGTAGCGCCGATCGCGCCGCGAAGGCGCCGGTGGCGAGCCGTATCTCCATGCCATCGTGCAGTAAAGAAGTACTCGCATTGCGAAGGCAGGTCGCAAGCATCGCCGAACGCCATAGTTTCGTCGCCATGCCGAAGCGTGTGGTTTTGCATCACATCGACACGTTACCGGCGGTCGTCACGAACGTCCAGCGCCGGCTCGTTCCTCATGTTGACGCTGACGCACCCGCGGATGGCCTGGTTGTTGTAGAGCACGTCTCGATACCTTTGTCACACAGGCCGAAACATTGCTGCGCGATATGTATGCGTGGCATCCGCTCCAAACTGGTCGCTGGCCGGCCGCATCCTTCGCCCTTCGGGTGACGCCACCAGTGCCAGCCACAGCGTCACGGCCTTGATATCGGCCTGGAACCGGTCGCAGCGGGTTTGCTTTTCTTGTGCCCGAATCTGGCGTCGGAGAACGTGGTTTGCTTCGTGGAGGCTCAGCAGGAATCGAAGTGGTCTTTGTGACAGTTCGGATTGACGCGACGTGGACCGATGATTAAAGTGGCGCATCCTTAAAGTCAGGCCAGATCTTACTGCACGTTATTTTTGGTGAGTATCCAAACAGCGCTATTTGTTATCGTGTTAGTGGAATTGCCTCGTAAAGCGGTCAATGCAAATTCCCATTATATTCATGATGTTCTTAATCCACTGAAAAGGAATGATTGATGTTTATACCACGATTCAAAACTTTCTTGTTGCTCGCCACGATGAGTACCTTCGCCCTACCAGCACAGGCTACTACTGCACAGTTCCTTTCTCGCTTATACACTGAGGGATTAGGTCGTGCCCCCGATACTGCAGCATGGAAAGCAAATCCGTATTTTCTTACGACACCATCGAATTGCGCAACATTGAATTTTTCCGATCTGGCTAACAATATTTACACTTCTGCAGAGTATAATGCCCTCGGCTATACTAATAAAGAAAAAGTTTTGACTTTGTATCGTGGAATATTAAGCCGTGAGCCTGATAGCGGATCGATTCAGTACTATGCAAACTTACTTGATACAGGTGTCCGCATCACCGCGATAATCAGCGACTTCGTCAGCAGCAGCGAGTTCGTGAACCTTCGTAACACTAAAATTTGTTCATCGATCCCTGTAGGACAGAACACTCCATACACTTGGGGTCAGCACCCAGCAATGCCACTCGACTCCGGCACTGCGCCTATGACGTCTGCGGCCCTGCAAAACCTGATCAATGCCGCTAGCAATAGTTCGAATAAAGTAGTGAGCTTGCCTCAAGGCACAGTCGTTTATGCGAACCAGAGAATCGTTATTCCTGCTGGAGTCACGCTTACTACTGCGGGTAACATCGTTCGAGGTCAATATGCCAAAATGGCAAGAATTGTAAGAAGTGCAAATTTTTCTGACTCAACTATCGTTATGCAAGGCTCAACAAATACACAGCCAGGCGCGGTAATGGACCGAATTTGGGTTTCCGGACACCGTGATCACGTTGTAAATGGTACGACTATCAACTATGTACAGCCCGCGGCCAGCGTTCTTATTACGAGTGGAAATAACGCGAGAGTGAGCAATAGCCGCTTCGACACACCTATTGGTGGAACAAATATTGGAATCGACGGATCAGAGCCCACAGGCATCACCTGTAACAATATAAGTGTGAGTGGCAATCTGTTGACTGGATATACGAACACGCATTATGGCAATGCAACAACGCCGTATCCTTACAGTGATGGCATTACGTCAAAATGTGCGAAGACTTCAATTGAGAATAACACCATCATAGATGCCAGCGACGTGTCAATAATCTTGTTTTACACTGCCGGCCTGCAAACTGTTCAAGCAAGTAAGGTCACGGGAAACCTGATTATCTCTACGGGCATTCCAGCATTTGCTGCCCTTATGTACGAGCCTTATTTCTACGCAGGATCAACGCCGATTGTGCGCGACTTCACCGGCTCCTCGTTCTCTGGAAATACTTTTTTTGCAGCGGAAGGAACACGTTTCGAGCTGGGGATATCGGCGGGTCGCCGCCCTTGGAATAATCTGACGTCTTATATCAGTGGTGGAGAATTTTCTAATAATAGCAATGCAGGTATCTCTACAACCATGCAAGTCGGCATTGGTGTCGGCTACGCCATCAACACTTTGGTTAGCGGAAATGCCTTAAGCTACTCATCCTATACTGTATCTCAGACGTTAGACCCATATGCCAGGTGCCCGTCTAGGGCAGCAGTCGTAACAGACAATATCAGCGGAGTCACGATCACCGGAAACACGTCTCACGGCGTCGTGGCGCCGACGACACCCGGTAATCTAGCTTGCAATTTCTGATGTAACTCAGCACCCCTCACTGTTTGAATGAAGTCGGGGGTTACTTTGCCATGCTCGACAAATATCTGGTGGAGTTTGTCGAGCATTTCGTCGTCTGACCATTGCCGACGCCGCCGATTCCGTTCAACGCGCGCGTCCTCAAGCATCTGCCTCGATACGATCCCGCCGAAGGCGTCCTTCACCTTCACCCATAACGTCTACGCGTCCGCACGTTGGAGCTTTTTAGTCGCTGAGTGCTTCGATTGAATGCCAATGTACAGGCTTACTTATGGTTCTTAAGTAGCTGCTTGACATGGTAAGGCGAGCAGGTGGCCACAAAAATTGACCTCAGTCCGATGGCTACCGCCGCGGCGACTGTTTGCGAATGGGGCATGGAATCATGGCTGGCGGCGATATTTCTGTATGAGGCGGGTGCTGCATCGACGTGGCGATCGGACTGCTGGTGTCATTGTCACGCTCTAACAAGTGCGTTGTCGCCATAAGTTATGACGGGTGTGATAGCCAGGGTCGACTATCGTGATGGGGTAGTCACCGGGCCTTAATAATCGCGTGCATTTCCAAGAAGCCGTTGGGAGTATCGGTAAATTATGGAAAAGGTGACGAGAGTTACATTCGATGAGAATTCTGGAGCCTCACAGGTGCCATTATGGATGGGTTAAATCTTCACCCATGTTGTGCAACTCGAGGAGTCTGCAGTGCGCCAGTGGTCCAACTTACGTGTGACGGGATTTGCGATCGTCTTTATCCCGGTTTCCTTTCTCCTGCTGTCGCAATCCGCACTCGCGCAACAGACTCCCTACACCGAACAGGCCAAGCTAATCCGTGCTCCGCAGGCGGTAACCACGCTAGGTGCTGATCTGTTTGGCGACAAGGTGAACCTTTACACTGGCGCGCTTGAGTTCGTCCAGACCGACGTATCGCTGCCCGGGAATAGCAGCTTGCCGGTATCGGTCGGCCGCCGTCTGATTGTCGGGCAGGAGCCAGTCGACGGCGCCCTCTTTGGGCGCTGGGATATTGAGATACCGCGCATGCATGGCGTCTTCGAGTCACGCAAGGGGTGGGTCAACAGTAGCGGCGGCACCAATCGCTGCTCCAGCTTCAGCGAACCGCAATCGGTCGTCACGCCGAACAGTGGTGCTATCTGGACCGCGGTCGAGTTCTGGCATGGCAATTTCTTGTATGTGCCGGGCCAGGGCGATCAGGAGATGCTCGAACGCAGCCACCTTTACACGGCGGCGCCAGGCAATGCGGCCGCTAGCCATCCCGTGGTCACCCGGAACAACTGGGCAATCCAGTGCCTGTCCACGCTGGCTGCCGGCAGTGGAGGTACGGGCGAGGGATTCCTCGCCATCGCCCCCGATGGGACTCAGTATCGGTTCGACTGGATGGTCAGCCGCCGAATCGAGCCGATCGTCAAAGGAACGCTTGCACCGGAGATGCTGGCAGCCCGTGCAATCACCGGCGACGACGGTAGGGGAGACCCTGCTGTCGCGGCAGGGGCTCATGAGCTTGGCGGGGCACCGGTCGAGGATGAACCGGAGCAACCGAACATGATCCCGTCCATGCCGCAACTCGATCGCAGCGAGGTTTGGATCCTGCCGACGAAGATCACCGACAAGTTCGGCAACACGGTGACCTATACCTATGATACGACCAACAAGTGGCAGCTGAAAACCATCACTGGAAACGATGCTTCCGGCAGTGCACGCACGATCACGTTCACCTATGTCACGCCAGGGGCGACCGCCTCGAACCTGGTCGCCAGCGTCTCGGACGGTACCCGGACCTGGCGCTACGGCTACAGTAACTCGACCTCTTACGCCCAGTTGCAAAGTGTCACCCTGCCCGATCAATCGAGCTGGTCGCTGGGGCCGATCGCCAGCCTGCAAAAGGCCATTTCGTATCCTGGCGAGGGTTCGTGCGACAACCCCGGCATGCTATCCCCGATTGCCGAAACGGGAACCATGACGCATCCGTCCGGGGCGGTCGGGCGCTTCACCCTGGTACAGACCCGGCACGCACGCTCGCAGGTCGAGCGTGACTGCCGTCGCGATATCCAAACCAACGCCGAGCATGTCAGGTATCCGTATCTGTTCGATACCTATGCACTGACGAGGAAGGAACTGAGCGGTTCGTCGATTGGCTCCCTGGTCTGGTCGACGAGCTATCCTGCCCCTGAGCCAAGTTGGAATGATTGTCCGGGCTGCGTGCGCACCAAGACGGTCATCGTGACCGACCCGGCGGGCGACACGACTGCCCATACCTTCGGCACGGCATGGCGCGAAACTGAGGGACAACTGCAAAGGACAGAGGTGTCGAGCAGCAGCGGCATGCCGCTGCGCTCTACCGATTTGAGCTATACGACGCCGATCGCGCAGTTCGGGCACAGCCTGCAGCCGCGTGGCGATGGCGAAATGGCGGCGAAGATCACCGAAGTCAACCGGCGCCAGGTTACCCAGCAGGGAACGACCTTCGTCATGGATGTGGCTGCCTTCGATACCTTTGCCCGGCCGGCCCAGATCAGCCGTTCGAGTTCTCTGGGATTCCAGCGCCGCGAGACAATTACGTACGACGACAACGTCGGCAAGTGGGTCCTCGGGCAGCTCAAGGAGCGTCGGGATCCGGATTCAGGCAAGGTCATGGTGTCGAATGCCTACCACGCCACCAATGCAACGCTTACCAGCGTCACGCAGTTCGGTAGCCTGCAGAGCTCGATGCTGTACAACACCGACGGCACGGTCAGTTCGATCAGTGATGGCAAGAACCAGGTAACCACGTATTCGAACTACAAGCGTGGCATCCCGCAATCCATCCGCTACGCGACCGGCGAGACCCAGAGCGTGAGCGTCAACAATATCGGCCGCATCGACAGCCTGACCGACGAGAACGGATTCACGACCGGCTTCGGCTATGACGCGATGGGCAGGCTGGCCAGGGTGACCTATCCCGCCAGCGATACGGTGGCCTGGACGCCGACCGTGATCGACGTCGCGCGCTCCTCGGCTCCGAAGTTCGACCTTCCGGCCGGCCACTGGCGCCAGCAGGTCACGACGGGCAACGGCTACCGCGTCGAGTACTATGACGAGCTGCTGCGGCCCGTTTATAGCGAGCATTACGATGGCGCCAACCCCGCGGGTACGACCACCATCGTCCAGCGCCGCTACGATTTCAACGGCCGCACGACCTACGAGTCTTATCCTGAACGCAGCTACGCCCAGCTCGGCGACGGCGTGAGCGCGTCCTACGATGGACTGGGCAGGATCACCGAAACCACCGCGTCCAGCGAGCTTGGCAACCTGTACACGAGCTACTCATATGACAGCGGCTTTACCACGACGGTCACCGATCCGCGCCGCAATCGCACGACCTTCGGCTACCAGGCATTCGACGAACCGAGCGATGAAGCGATCGCCAGCATCGCGCTGCCCGAGGCGGTGAACCTGTCGATCGTCCGCGACGTCTTCGGCAAACCAACCTCAATTACCCGCAGCGGTGCCGACGCCAGCGTCATACGCCGCTATGTCTACGACAGCAAGGAACGGCTGTGCAAGACCATCGAGCCGGAAAACGGCGCGACAATCCAGGAATATGACGCCGCCAACAATATCTGGTGGCGTGGCTCCGGTACCGATTTGTCGACGGCGCTGTCGTGCAACCCGACGACGGTCGGTGCCGCCCGCAAGATCACCTACACGTATGACGCGCGCAACCGCCTGACAAGGACGGCCTTCGGCGATGCGAGTCCCGCGATCGACCGGACCTACTGGCCGGACGGCCTGCTTGCCACGACCACGTCCAAGAACGCCAAGTGGACTTACACTTATAACAAGCGGCGCCTTCTCGAACGCGAGAGTCTGACGTACGGCAGCACGCCATACATCATCGACCGCGGCTACGACGCGAACGGTTCGCCTGCGACACTGAAATACCCGGGAGATGGCCTGTCCATCACCCTGGCGCCAAATGCGCTCGGTCAGGCGCAGCAGGTCGGCAGCTACGCGACAGGCATCACTTACCATCCGGGCGGCGCGGTCGCCGGCTTCAGGTACGGCAACGGTATCGTGCGCAGCATGGCGCAGAACGTGCGAGGCTTGCCGCGCTCGTCGGCCGACGCCGGCATCCTGAACGACATCTATACCTACGACGAGAACGCCAACGTCACCGGCATCCAGGACCAGCAGGAGGGCATCACCTCGCGCACCATGGGCTACGACGGGCTGGATCGCCTCAAGATCGTGTCGGCACCGGGCTTGTGGGGCACTGCCAGCTATACCTACGATTCCCAAGACAACTTGCTCTCGAGTACGATCAGCGCTGGCAGCAATGCCCGCACCGGCGTGCATACGATCAACCGCAGCACCAACCGCCTGGACAGTCTCGGCAGCAGCAATGCCGCCTTCAGTTTCGCCTACGGTTACGACGTGCAAGGCAACATCAATCGGCGAGGCAACCGCAGCTATACGTTCGACATCGGCAACCGCATGTCGAGCGCGACCGGCCTGGCCACCTACGAATACGACGGTCATGGCCGCCGGGTAAGCGTGGTCGGCAACGACGGTGTGAACCGGATCCAAGTGTACAGCCAGGCGGGACAACTGCTGTATTCCACTTCGGGCGCGAATGCCGCGACCCGCTACATCTACCTGAATAATCACGTCATCGCGGAGGTGAAATGATGCGTGCGCCATTCCTGCCGGTTTTCAAGAATCTGGCGCGCCACTGCGGTGCTGCGGTACACGGGGTCGTACTGCTCACCCTCCTGTTTGCCTTGCTGCTACAGGTGGGTACTGCGGCCAGCCAGACCAAACCCGGACTGGCGCCGGATGCGGTGCCACCAACGACCGATTTCGTGCCACCGCCACCGCCCGAAGGAGAGGAGCCTTACGACCACGCGCAGTTCATGAATACCAGCATGCCGTCGACGATCGAGGCCGGTTCGACGAGAACGGTTACGATCATGATGCGCAATATTGGCTCGACGGTTTGGTCCTCGGCAGAGCCTTATCCCTATCGTCTAGGCTCGAGGACACCCGAGAACAACGTGGTTTGGGGCGTCGGTCGTGTCAATGTACCAGGGAGCCATCAGTTTGGCGACAACGTGACGTTTACCCTGAACATCAAAGCGCCGACGGTTCCTGGCACCTACAGCTTCGATTGGCAGATGCTGCGTGAGAACCTGCATTGGTTCGGCAATCTCATGTCGCGCACGATTACCGTCACTGCACCGGTGCCGGTCTATGACGCCCAGTTTACCGGCTCGACCGTGCCGACCACGATGGTTGCCGGCAGCATGTACAACGTGGCGCTGACTTTCAAAAATACCGGCAACGTCACGTGGAGCCGGAGCGAGTTATACCGTATTGGCACGAGCAACCCCGTCGACAATACGAGCTTCGGTACTGCGCGTGTCGATCTGGGCGTGGCCAGCGTGGCCCCGGGACAATCGGCGACCTTCAATTTCCAGGTGAAGGCACCGGCAACTGCGGGCAGCTACCTGTTCGACTGGGGAATGCTGTGGGAATATCACTTGCGTTTCGGGCAGACCAGCGGACTACGGATCACGGTGAATGCGGCCGCAACAAAGCCGACCATCAGCGTCCAGCACGCCCCCGCGCCGGTCGCCGGCAGCCCGTTTACGACGTACTGGAATGCGACCAATGCAACTTCGCTGAGTCGTGTATGCACCGCCTCTGGGACCGGTTACAAGGTCAATGAGAGCATTCCCGTCAACAGCAGCCGGACCCAGCTTGCGCAGTCAGCCTGGGTCGGCTATCCATCCACATGTACTTGGACGGCCAGCGGTGCCGGCGGAACCACGACCTACACCGAGACGCTGATAACGTCCGCAGGTGCAAGCGCAAAGCCGACGATTAACGTCACACGCAATCCGGCGCCGGTTGCGGGGCAGTCGTTCACGACCGTATGGACGACCAGCAACGCAACGTCGCTCGCACGCGTGTGCACGGCATCAGGCACCGGCTACAAGGTCAATGAATCGCTCACCGTCAATGGCTCGCGCACCGACACGGCACTGGCGGCGTGGGTGGGGTATCCTTCCAGCTGCACGTGGACGGCAAATGGTGCGGGCGGGACGACCATGCATGTCGAGACGGTGACGACGTCGGCCGCGGCAAGTGGCGGTGTGACCTATATCCACACCGACGGGCTGGGCAGTCCTGTAGCGCGCACGGATGCGGCGGGGCAGGTGATCAGCCGGACGCGGTATGAGCCATATGGCTATGTGGCGGGTGGGGCGGCGCCGATTGTCGGGTTCACGGGACATGTGAATGACGCCGACACTGGGCTGACGTACATGCAGCAGCGATATTATGATCCGGTCGCGGGAAAGTTCTTGAGCATTGATCCGGTGGTGACCGATGCGAATACAGGTGGCAGCTTCAATCGCTATGCGTACGCGGCTAACAGCCCGTACAAGTACGTCGACCCGGATGGTCGGCAAGAGCGAGCAGCCGAGGCATTTAGCGACCAATTTCGTAACCATGCGGCCTCGGGCAACTCAGGGGTCTACGAACCATTCCGCACCCCTGTCGTGATTGCGACAATCGGCATGGCCGTCGGTCCTCCCATTGCGGCTGCGATAATCGCTGGCGCTCCCGCAGAAGCCGCCGTGGTGGGTGCTGCGGCAGGTAAAGCGACGACCATAGTTGCGAAGAATGGGGTGGAAATCAAATCGATTGCTCGTCACGCGGTAGATAGAGCGATCGGCGATGGCGGTAAGCGAGCCGGAGTCGGACCAAAAGGAATACTGGACTCACTGAAAAATCCCTTGAAGATCACTGAAACTAAAACTGATGAAATGGGGCGAGCGTCCCAGCGATTTATTGGAAAGGATGCCACGACCGCAGTAAATCCCGAGACCGGTAAGATCGTGTCGGTCAACCCCACGTCAACAAAAACTGCTGAAAAACTAATTAAGGCAGCCGAGCAATAAGTGGAGGTTCAAAAATGTTGATTAAATTGACACCAGACGAGTGGCAAGTCCTCAAGGAAGTTTTAGCCGAAGCTGATTCCGGGCCTTGTCCAGCTTTGTCCGGAAATCAACCTGTTCTTGAGATAACTGATGAGACTGCGGACGAGTATAGAAATTTGCTGCAAGACGAGTTCGAGGTCAGCGGCCTAGACGAAAGATATGAACCAACTGTGAGAGGGCGAATTTTAGAGTCTCTGATCGATAAGCTTTTCACAGGGTGAGCGCGAAGTCGATCGAGCGGTGCCGTGACTCGTCCACTGCAATGCCCATTGCAACGTACACGGCAACGCCCACTGCAACGCCCACGATTAAGGGTAGCTACATCGAGGACAGGATGAGAAATGTATCTACACGCAAGCGCGTGGATACACCGCTGCCCGGCATTCGGTGGCCTGCGGCCCCCTTCACGCCGCGCAGCTTTTCTTGACCTCAGGGCATGCCCCGAGACCCCTACCGTAGGAGTAGAAATTCCTCTTCTTTTTAAACAAAAAAAGCCACCCCTCCGGTGTCCCGGATGCGAGTGGTTTTTTCTTTTAGCCGCTAAAAAGCGGTTCGCTTTAGCTGCTCAAGTTACCCACCATCTGCTTGGTCTGGAACTTGATGATCATCCCCTCGAGTAGCGCCTTGACGATCTTGCGCTCTTCCTCGGGGAATTGCGACACCGCTTCGAACTGCAGGCGCAGGTCATCCGACGGTCCACGCTCGTGTTCATCGAACAGCAAGAAATCTGTGCTGGTATGCAGGGCCACGGCGATCTTGCGCAGCGCGTCCAGCGACGGTTGCGCCTGGCCGGACTCGTACTTCTTGAGGCTGTTGACGTGAATGCCCATCGCGTCGGCCATGGCCTGTTGCGACAGGCCACGCTCCTTGCGCAAGGCGATCAGGCGTGCGGGCAGTGTCATGGATAACCACATCGAAAATGAACCAGCCGCCATGCTACCCCCTGAAATTTTTCCGTCTTGACCAAAGTACATAGTAATGTACTATAATAATACACGTAAAATGTCTTGACAAGGTTTCGGGGAAAACGCATGGCACGCATACCGGCAGAAGAGATCGAGCGGCTAAAGAGAGACATATCGGTGCGGCAGCTGGCCGAAGCGCACGGCGTCGAACTGGCCGGCAAGGGCGCGAACCTGATCGGGCGCTGCCCGTTCCATGCCGACCGGACGCCCTCGCTGGTGATCACGCCGGAGAAAAACCTGTGGCACTGCCTGGGCGCGTGCCAGGCCGGCGGCGGGCCGATCGACTGGGTGATGCGGGCGCACGGCGTCTCGTTCCGGCACGCGGTCGAGCTGCTGCGGGCCGACTCCGCTTTAGCTGCCGGGGTGGGCGTGCCGGTCAAGCTGCCGGCGCCGGTGGCGCCAAGCGCCTCCGATGGCGAGCTGCTGAACCAGGTGGTCGGGTTTTACCATCAGGCCCTGCTGGAGTCGCCCGAGGCGCTGGCCTATCTCGGCAAGCGTGGCCTGGGCGACCCGGAACTGATCGCGCTTTTCAGGCTCGGCTACGCGAACCGCACGCTGGGCTACCGGTTGCCGGCGAAGAACGTCAAGGCCGGCGCAGAGATCAAGAGTCGCCTGCAGCGGATCGGCATCCTGCGCGCCTCGGGCCATGAGCACTTCAATGGCTCGATCGTCATCCCGGTGATCGACAGTGACGGCAACGTGACCGAGGTGTACGGCCGCAAGCTGCGCGACGACCTGCGTGCCGGCACGCCGCTGCACCTGTACCTGCCGGGCGCGCACAAGGGCGTGTGGAACGCGGCGGCTTTGGCGCAGTTCGAGGAGATCATCCTGTGCGAGGCGCTGATCGATGCGCTCACGTTCTGGCAGGCCGGCTTTCATAACGTGACGGCCAGCTACGGCGTGGGCGGTTTTACGCCCGACCATTTGGCCGCGTTCCAGCTGCACGGCGTGAAACGGGTCTTGATCGCCTACGACCACGACGAGGCGGGCGACAAGGCCGCCGCGGCGCTGGCCGAGCAGCTGACTGCGGCTGGCATCGAGTGCTACCGCATCGAGTTCCCGAAGGGGATGGACGCCAACGAGTACGCATTGAAAGTGACGCCGGCCGCGAAGAGCCTGGGCATCCTGATCCGCAAGGCGGCGTGGATGGGCAAAGGTGCGGCGCCGCAGGCGCCGGGGCCGCACGTCGAGGAGGTGGAGTGCCTGACTGCCGCGACCATGTCTTCATTAGCCGCTTCGCCGGCCGTCGCCCCCGTCACCGAAACCGCCGCCGAGGTCAAGGACGACGAAGTGGTGTTCACCTTCGCCGAGCGCCGCTACCGCGTGCGCGGCCTGCCGAAGAACCTGTCGCCGGAAACCCTGAAAATCAACCTGCTGGCATCAAACGGCGAAGCCTTCCACGTCGATACGCTCGACCTGTACAGCGCCAAGGGCCGCGCCCACTACCTGCAGCAGGCGGCCAAGGAGCTGGGCGTGCGCGAGGACGTGGTCAAGCATGACCTGGGGCGCATCCTGCTGAAACTCGAAGCGCTGCAGGACGAGCGCATCCGGGCCGCGACGAAGCCAGAGCCGGCCGTGCCGGCAATGAGCGCGGCCGAGCGTGATGCCGCGCTGGCGATGCTGCGCGGCCCCGGTTTGCTCGACCGGATCGTGGCCGACTTCGACGCCTGCGGCCTGGTGGGCGAGCGCACGAATAAGCTGGTGGGCTACCTGGCGGCGGTCAGCCGCAAGCTCGACCGGCCGCTGGCGATCGTGGTGCAGTCCTCGTCGGCGGCGGGCAAGTCGAGCCTGATGGACGCGGTGCTGGCGATGATCCCGCAGGAAGAGCGCATCAAGTACAGCGCGATGACCGGCCAGAGCCTGTTCTACATGGGCGAGACCAATTTGCAGCACAAGATCCTGGCCATCGTGGAAGAGGAAGGCGCGAGCCGGGCCAGCTACGCGCTGAAACTGCTGCAGTCCGAGGGCGAGCTGACGATCGCCTCGACCGGCAAGGACGCCAACAGCGGCAACCTGATCACGCAGGAATATCGCGTGACGGGGCCGGTGATGATCTTCCTGGCCACGACCGCGATCGAGATCGACGAAGAGCTGATGAACCGCTGCATCGTGCTGACGGTGGACGAGGGGCGCGCCCAGACCGAGGCGATCCACAGCCTGCAGCGGCAGCGGCGCACGCTGGCCGGCCTGCTGGCGAAACAGGGGAAGGAGGCGGTACTGACCGTGCACCAGAATGCGCAGCGCCTGCTGCGGCCGCTTGCGGTGGTCAATCCCTATGCCGACCAGTTGACCTTCCTGTCCGATAAAACGCGCACGCGGCGCGACCACGAAAAATACCTGACGCTGATCGACACCATCGCGCTGCTGCACCAGTACCAGCGGGAGGTCAAAAACGCGCATGGTCCGGGCGGCGCCGCGCTGGAGTACATCGAAGCGACCCTTGACGACATCGAGCAGGCCAACCGGTTGACGCACGAGGTGCTGGGCCGCAGCCTGGACGAGCTGCCACCGCAGACGCGGCGCCTGCTCACGCTCGTCGCCGGTATGGTCGACGCGTGCGCGGCCGCGCTCGAGCTGCCGCGCAAGGAGATCCGCTTCAGCCGCAAGGACGTGCGCGCGGCCACCGGCTGGGGAGACACCCAGCTCAAGATCCACCTGGGCCGGCTTGCCGAGCTGGAATACCTGCTGGTACACCGGGCCGAGCGCGGACAAGGGTATGTCTACGAGCTGCTGTATGACGGCGACGGCAGCAGGGCGCCGCACCTGTTCGGGCTGCTCGACGCGGCCGCGCTGGGCGGGTACGACGGCGCGCGGTCGGGGCAGAAAACGTCGCGGTCGGCGTCCGGTCGGGCCGAGGTCGGGGCGGTGTCGGCACCCGGCCGGGGCGTGCTGCTGCCCGGTAAGCCAGTGGCGGCAAGGGTTGCAGCGCAAAATGCACCGATTACGGCTGCCGCTACGCATCCTGGGGTGAACGGCCACGCGCCAGTCGTCACCGTAACGGCGGGTGAAGCATGACGGCGCGTACTGCGAAGCCGCTGCACGCGGGCGATCCGTCGATTGCCGACGGCTTCCACGGCCACCTGGTCGGCTTCATCGACTGGCTGCGGGCGACGCGCTACTCCGAGCACACGATCAGGACGCGCCGCATCGACCTGGGCTACTTCATCGACTGGTGCGAGGAGCGCGGCATCCGCCGGCCGGACGAGGTGACGCGGGCCATGCTCGAGCGCTACCGGCAGCACGTGTTCGCCTACCGCAGGCAGCGCGACGGCCAGCCGCTGTCGTTCAACTGCCAGGGCACGCGGCTGGTGGCGGTGCGCGTGTTCTTCCGCTGGCTGACGCGCCAGCATCACCTGCTGTTCAACCCGGCCGGCGAGATGGACCTGCCGAAGAAGGAGACGCGCCTGCCGCGCCACGTGCTTACCGTGGCCGAGATCGCGCAGGTCATTGATGCGGCCGGCGCCGGCGAACTGGGATTGCGCGACCGGGCGATCCTCGAGACGCTGTACAGCACCGGCATGCGGCGCGCCGAGCTGGTGGCACTGGACGTGATTGACGTCGAAGCCGAGCGCGGCACGGTACTGATCCGGCAGGGCAAGGGCAGGAAGGACCGCATGGTGCCGATCGGGGACCGGGCGCTGGCCTGGCTTGCCAGGTAAGGCGACGAGGTGCGGGCCAACCAGGGCGGCGGCGAGCACGCGCTGTTCCTCTCCAGGCAGGGACTGCGGCTGACCGGCAAGCAGCTCTCCGGGATCGTCAAGAAGGCGATCGACGGCGCGCAGTTGGAGCGGGTGCAGGTGTCCGGGCCGCTGAACAGTTCGTGCCATCTGTTCCGGCATGCGTGCGCCACGCACATGCTGGAGAACGGCGCCGATGTGCGCTTCATCCAGGCGCTGCTCGGGCACGCCAACCTGGGCACGACGGAAATCTACACGCGGGTGGCGATCGTCAAACTCAAGCAGGTGCATGAGGCGACCCATCCGGCCCGCCTGCACGGCCCACGCGCCGGCGAGCAGGCGTAGAACCCCTGGTCAGCCGCTGCGCGGTAGTGCCAGCCGCGCTGCGGAAGGCAACGGCCACGCTTGAATCGAGTCAGGCCGACAGCGCGCGCTCCTGCGTCGCTTGCCGCCGCGCTTCGCCGTCAGTCGGAAAACAGCCACGCAAAGGCACAGCCCCTCCGGGGTAAATCGCGCGTGCCGCGCGCTTTAACATAACGCGGCATTCCGTCAAATCGTCCCATTCACTACGCTGCGCTGCGTTCGGTGGGCCGATCGCTGCGCGCCCTGCGGGTTGACAGAATAGGCGTTATGTCTTGCGCCCCTGCGGGTCTGCCAGGCCAATGCGTGCGCCGCCGGCGCATGGTTTTGTCCAGGCGCTACGCGCAGTCCACCATACGGGGTAAAGCCAGTCAGGTGTACAGGGCGCGCTCCTGCGTCGCTTGCCGCCGCGCTCCGCCGTCAGTCAGTTGAAACCCACGCAAACCCAACTCCAGCGGCCAAGTGGGGCCATTAATAAACAGGCAAAGAAACAGCTTGTCGCACGCGCGTACGCGAGCCAAAATCGCGTCTAGGGAAAAATTCGCTCTTTACGCACAATCCGCCAGCAAAACCCTGCGCCAAGTCCTTGAAGGGTCTAGGGGAAATCGGTTCGCCTACGACAAACGCATGTCGGGTGGACGATTCTTGAGCATTGATCCGGTGGTGACGGATGCGAATACCGGTGGCAGCTTTAACCGCTACGCTTACGGGAACAACAATCCTTATAGATATGTCGATCCAGATGGACGACAAGCAATGTCACCGGGCATCTTTGTGTTGCCCAACGGATTGCCAAAGGCCAAAGATGTCCCTGGAGTGCAGTCGGTCGGCGCTGCCAAAGACTTCGTCAAAAACTACCAGGCAATGCGTGATGCGAATACTATTGGAGCCGACAAGTATTTTCACTGTAAGGCAAATTGCGAAGCGTCACAGCGCGGCGCCGAGGGCAAAGCTGCCGCGACAGTGATCTCCGATACTCGAGAATTTGTCGATCAGAATGTCAAAGGTGATCCAAAAAGTTCGTCGGATGCCGACCAAGCAGCAAACGCGTTCGGGCGGGCTCAAGGAAGTAGTTCCTCTCAAGCGTGCACAACTTCCTGCAGTCCTTTAGCGCCTCGCGGGCTCCCGGTGCCACCCCCATCGCCACCGCGGCCGGTACCTGAACCTAAAAAGGTTGAGCCTAAAGAATTATGATTGAGCGACCGGATACCAGGGATGCACTCGTCCCTAGGTATGGTCAATTGCATGAAGGGATTGCGATGAAAAAAAATAAAACTCTGACCATTATTATTGGTTTACTGACGATTTTTTGTTTAGGGATCTGGCTCGCCCGCGAGATGCGAATCGATAGTTGCCTCGATCGCGGAGGGCGATGGAATAACGAAATTGCGATATGCGAAGGCGCTACCGAATGAAATAACGTGGCCTACGACAGTCCGCGAAACGCCAAGGGCAGGTAGTAGTGGGAGCGGCGCGGATCCTAAATCTATTTTTATTAAGCAAAAGAAGCGGCTCTCTCTGGTGTCATGGATGCGAGTGCCTTCTTTTTAGCACTTGGTTTTTGGTGGCCATGCCCAAATTCGGGCCTGACCCAGTTGGCGCTCCCGGCTTCGTGAGCGCAACAGGTCACTGTAACGTCCACCACAACGCCCACGACAATGCCCACTGCAACGCCCACTGCAACGCCCACGATTAAGCGTAGCTACATTGAGGACAGGATGAGAAATGTATCCACGCGCGGGCGCGTGGATACACCGCTGTGCCGGCATTCGGTGGCCTGCAGCCACCTTCACACCGCCCAGCTTTTCTTGCACTCAGGGTATGCCCCGAGACCCATACCGTGGGCGGTGGAAATCATCCTTCTTTTTAAACAAAAAAAAGCCACTCCCTCCGGTGTTTCCGGATGCGAGTGGCTTTCCTTTTTAGCCGCTAAAAAGCGGTCCCGTTTTAGCTGCTCAAGTTGCCCACCATCTGCTTGGTCTGGAACTTGATGATCATTCCCTCGAGCAGCGCCTTGACGATCTTGCGCTCTTCTTCCGGAAATTGGGACACCGCCTCGAACTGCAGGCGCAGGTCGTCCGATGGACCACGCTGATGTTCATCGAACAGCAAGAAATCTGTGCTGGTGTGCAGGGCCACGGCGATCTTGCGCAGCGCGTCCAGGGAAGGCTGCGCCTGGCCGGACTCGTACTTTTTCAAGCTGTTGACGTGAATGCCCATCGCGTCGGCCATGGCCTGTTGCGACAGGCCACGCTCCTTGCGCAAGGCGATCAGGCGTGCGGGCAGTGTCATGGATAACCATATCGAGAATGAACCAGCCGCCATGCTACCCCCTGAAATTTTCAAGCTTTGACTAAAGTACATAGTCGTGTACTATAGTAATACACGTAAAATGTCTTGACAAGGTTTCGGGGAAAACGCATGGCACGCATACCGGCAGAAGAGATCGAGCGGCTAAAGAGAGACATATCGGTGCGGCAGCTGGCCGAAGCGCACGGCGTCGAACTGGCCGGCAAGGGCGCGAACCTGATCGGGCGCTGCCCGTTCCATGCCGACCGGACGCCCTCGCTGGTGATCACGCCGGAGAAAAACCTGTGGCACTGCCTGGGCGCGTGCCAGGCCGGCGGCGGGCCGATCGACTGGGTGATGCGGGCGCACGGCGTCTCGTTCCGGCACGCGGTCGAGCTGCTGCGGGCCGACTCCGCTTTAGCTGCCGGGGTGGGCGTGCCGGTCAAGCTGCCGGCGCCGGTGGCGCCAAGCGCGTCCGATGGCGAGCTGCTGAACCAGGTGGTCGGGTTCTACCACCAGAGCCTGCTGGAGTCGCCCGAGGCGCTGGCCTATCTCGGCAAGCGCGGCCTGGGCGACCCGGAACTGATCGCGCGTTTCAGGCTCGGTTACGCGAACCGCACGCTGGGCTACCGGCTGCCCGCGAAGAACGTCAAGGCCGGCGCGGACATCAAGGGCCGCCTGCAGCGCATCGGCATCCTGCGCGCCTCGGGCCACGAACACTTCAATGGTTCGATCGTGGTCCCGGTGCTCGACAGTGATGGCAACGTGACCGAGGTGTACGGCCGCAAGCTGCGCGACGACCTGCGTGCGGGCACGCCGCTGCACCTGTACCTGCCGGGCGCACACAAGGGCGTGTGGAACGCGGCGGCACTGGCGCAGTTCGAGGAAATCATCCTGTGCGAGGCGCTGATCGACGCGCTTACGTTCTGGCAGGCCGGCTTTCATAACGTGACGGCCAGCTATGGCGTGGGCGGTTTTACGCCCGACCACCTGGCCGCGTTCCAGCTGCACGGCGTGAAACGGGTCTTGATTGCCTACGACCGCGACGAGGCGGGCGACAAGGCTGCCGCGGCGCTGGCCGAGCAGCTGATCGCGGCCGGCATCGAGTGCTACCGCATCGAATTCCCGAAGGGGATGGACGCCAACGAATACGCTTTGAAGGTGACGCCGGCTGCGAAAAGCCTGGGCATCCTGATCCGCAAGGCGGCGTGGATGGGCAAAGGTGCTGCGCCGCAGGCCACGGCTGGACCGGGTATCGAGGTGGTGGATTATGCGCCTGCGGCGGAGCCGGCTCCAGCTGGCGATGCCGGGGCTGCGCTTCCCTTGGCCGCTTCGCCGGTAGCGGCGCCTGCCACCGAGCCCGCTGCCGAGGTCAAGGACGACGAAGTGGTGTTCACCTTCGCCGAGCGCCGCTACCGGGTGCGCGGCCTGCCTAAGAACCTGTCGCCGGAAACCCTGAAGATCAATTTGCTGGTGTCGAGTGGCGAAGCCTTCCACGTCGATACGCTCGACCTGTACAGCGCCAAGGGCCGCGCCCACTACCTGCAGCAGGCGGCGAAGGAACTGGGCGTGCGCGACGACGTGGTCAAGCACGACCTGGGGCGCATCCTGTTGAAACTCGAAGCGCTGCAGGACGAGCGCATCCGGGCCGCGACGAAGCAGGAGCCGGCCGTGCCGGCGATGAGCGCGGCCGAGCGCGACGCCGCGCTGGCGATGCTGCGCAGCCCCGGTTTACTCGACCGGATCGTGGCCGACTTCGACGCCTGCGGCCTGGTGGGCGAGCGGACCAATAAACTGGTGGGCTACCTGGCGGCGGTCAGCCGCAAGCTGGACCGGCCGCTGGCGATCGTGGTGCAGTCCTCGTCGGCGGCGGGCAAGTCGAGCCTGATGGACGCGGTGCTGGCGATGATCCCGCAGGAAGAGCGGATCAAGTACAGCGCGATGACCGGCCAGAGCCTGTTCTACATGGGCGAGACGAACCTGCAGCACAAGATCCTGGCCATCGTCGAAGAGGAAGGCGCGAGCCGCGCCAGCTATGCGTTAAAACTGCTGCAGTCCGAGGGCGAGCTGACGATCGCCTCGACCGGCAAGGACGCCAACAGCGGCAGCCTGATCACGCAGGAGTACAAGGTGACGGGGCCGGTGATGATTTTCCTGACGACGACCGCGATCGAGATCGACGAAGAGCTGATGAACCGCTGCATTGTGCTGACGGTGGATGAGGGGCGCGCCCAGACCGAGGCGATCCACAGCCTGCAGCGGCAGCGGCGCACGCTCGCAGGCCTGCTGGCGAAGCAGGGCAAGGATGCGGTACTGACCGTGCAGCAGAATGCGCAGCGATTGCTGCGGCCGCTGGCGGTGGTCAACCCATATGCCTACCAGTTGACCTTCCTGTCCGATAAAACGCGCACGCGGCGCGACCATGAAAAATACCTGACGCTGATCGATACCATCGCGCTGCTGCACCAGTACCAGCGGGCGGTCAAGAGCGCGCATGGTCCGGGCGGCGCCGCGCTGGAGTACATCGAGGTGACCCTTGCCGACATCGAACAGGCCAACCGGCTGACGCACGAGGTGCTGGGCCGCAGCCTGGACGAGCTGCCGCCGCAGACGCGGCGCCTGCTCACGCTCGTCGCCGGCATGGTCGACGCCTGCGCGGCCTCCCTCGAACTGCCGCGCAAGGAGATCCGCTTCAGCCGCAAGGACGTGCGCGCCGCCACCGGCTGGGGCGATACCCAGCTCAAGATCCACCTGGGCCGGCTGGCCGAGCTGGAATACCTGCTGGTGCACCGGGCCGAGCGCGGGCAGGGCTATGTCTACGAGCTGCTGTATGACGGCGACGGCAGCCGGGCGCCGCACCTGTTCGGGCTGCTCGACGCGGCCGCGCTGGGCGGGTATGACGGCGAGCGGTCGGGGGCACAGGTGGCACGGTCGACCTCCGGTCGGGCCGGGTCGGGGCGGTGTCGGTACCCGGCCGGGGCGTGCTGTTGCCCGCAAAGCCAGTGGCGGCGCGGGTTGCGGCGGAAGGCGAGCCATTTGTCGCCGCCGCCACGCATCCTGGGGTGAACGGCCACGCGCCAGTCGTCACCGTAGTGGCGGGTGAAGCATGAGGGCGCGCACCGTGAAACCGCTGCACGCGGGCGATCCGGCGATTGCCGGCGGCTTCCACGGCCACCTGGTCGGCTTCATCGACTGGCTGCGGGCGATGCGCTATTCCGAGCACACGATCAGGACGCGCCGTATCGACCTGGGCTACTTCATCGACTGGTGCGAGGAGCGCGGCATCCGCAGGCCGGACGAGGTGACGCGGGCCATGCTGGAGCGCTACCGGCAGTACGTGTTCGCCTACCGCCGGCAGCGCGACGGCCAGCCGCTGTCGTTCAACTGCCAGGGCACGCGGCTGGTCGCGGTGCGGGTGTTCTTCCGCTGGCTGACGCGCCAGCATCACCTGCTATTCAACCCGGCCGGCGAGATGGACCTGCCGAAAAAGGAGACGCGCCTGCCGCGCCATGTCTTGACCGTGGCCGAGGTCGCGCAGGTCATCGACGCGGCCGGCAGCGGCGAACTCGGCCTGCGCGACCGGGCCATCCTCGAGACGCTGTACAGCACCGGCATGCGGCGCGCCGAACTGGTCGCGCTGGACCTGGCCGACGTCGACGCCGAACGCGGCACAGTGCTGATCCGGCAGGGCAAGGGCAGGAAGGACCGCATGGTGCCGATCGGGGACCGGGCGCTGGCCTGGCTTGCCAGGTATGGCGACGAGGTGCGGGCCAATCAGGGCGGCGAAGCGCACGCGCTGTTCCTCTCCAGGCAGGGCCTGCGGCTGACCGGCAAGCAGCTCTCGGGGATCGTCAAGAAGGCGATCGACGGCGCGCAGCTGGAGCGTGTGCAGCTGTCAGGGCCGCTGAACAGTTCCTGCCACCTGTTCCGTCACGCCTGCGCCACGCACATGCTGGAGAACGGCGCCGACGTGCGTTTCATCCAGGCGCTGCTTGGGCACGCCAACCTGGGCACGACGGAGATCTACACGCGCGTGGCGATCGTCAAGCTCAAGCAGGTGCATGAGGCGACCCATCCGGCCCGCCTGCACGGCCCAGGCACCGGCGAGCAGGCGTAGAACCCTGGTCAGGCCCACAAAGCGCGCTCGTTCCTCGCTTGCCGCCGCGCTTCGCCGTCAGTCGGAAAACAGCCATGCAAAGGCACAGCCCCGCCGGGGTAAATCGCGCGTGCCGCGCGCTTTAACATAACGCGGCATTCTGTCAAATCGTCCCATTCACTACGCTGCGCTGCGTTCGGTGGGCCGATCGCTGCGCGCCCTGCGGGTTGACAGAATAGGCGTTATGTCTTGCGCCCCTGCGGGTTTGCCAGGCCAATGCGTGCGCCGCCGGCGCATGGTTTTGTCCAGGCGCTACGCGCAGTCCACCATACGGGGTAAAGCCAGTCAGGTGTACAGGGCGCGCTCCTGCGTCGCTTGCCGCCGCGCTCCGCCGTCAGTCAGTTGAAACCCACGCAAACCCAACTCCAGCGGCCAAGTGGGGCCATTAATAAACAGGCAAAGAAACAGCTTGTCGCACGCGCGTACGCGAGCCAAAATCGCGTCTAGGGAAAAATTCGCTCTTTACGCACAATCCGCCAGCAAAACCCTGCGCCAAGTCCTTGAAGGGTCTAGGGGAAATCGGTTCGCCTACGACAAACGCATGTCGGGTGGACGATTCTTGAGCATTGATCCGGTGACCACGGACGCCAATACCGGAGGGAGTTTCAATCGTTACGCGTACGCCAACAACAACCCGCATAAGTACATAGACCCCGATGGGCGCGCAGTCGAAACGCCGTGGGACGCTGCTAACGTTGCGATGGATATCGTTAGCCTTAGTCGGAACCTAGCAGTTGGAAATTATAGTGGTGCAGCTGTCGATGCAATCGGCCTTCTCTATGACGGGTTTGCGACTGCTGTGCCTGGTCTTCCTGGAGGTGCAGGTACGTTAATTAACGCGTCGCGAGCAGGCGTTCAAGCTAACAAAGCTGCAGGTGATGCATTTCAAAGTAAAGTCGCTGCGCGGGTGAAAAGTAGCGGAAAGCAAGTTGGCGAAGAGGTAACCATAAAGACTGCAAGTGGAGTGAAAACTAGAATGGATATCGTCGCGCGGGATACGAATGGCAATATCATATGTACCGAATGCAAAGCATCTGCGACTGCGCCTTTAACAAAGAATCAAACAAAAGCTCACCCTGAAATCGCGCAGAGTGGTGGAGTGGTAGTTGGAAAAGGGAAGGACGGTTTTCCAGGGGGGACTATAATACCGCCTCAAAAAGTTGATGTAATTAGACCGTTGTAAAGTAATTAGCTATAGAGATCCCCATGACAATTGAGCAAGCAGGGGTAGTCGATTTTATCAGTATCGACTCAACGACTGGCGAGGTGATATTGACCATTTCAGATCATCTTCAATGGGATGCTGAAAACGAGCATCTTCTATTGCTTCAAGAGAAGCTCAACAGTTACTTGGCCTTCGTGGAAAGTGATGAAATTATTAAAACTTTTCCTGATACAGAGGAAAGGCCTGTGGCTATTCATTTGGCTTGTAAATATTCGCCAAGTCTGCAGGGCATTGGATTTCTTGAAAAGGTAACGGCATTTATTCATGATGCAGGGTTTAAGTTTTCCTATAGTGTTTTACCAGATTGACGGAAGCTGCGGTAGCAGGCGGTGTCGGTGCTAAGTCGGCTGCGCAGGTGGCTAGAGTGGCGCGCCCGTGGCGTGCAGCAGATCGAGACCTCGCGCAAGCTGTGGCGGGTGCCGCGCTTCGACCTGGTGTAGGTGCATAACCTGCTGTCGTGGGAAGAACACCTCACGATCCTATTGTCGATGAAGAAGGAAGCGCGGCTGCGCTACGTCGGCATCACGACTTCCGAAGAGCGCCGCCACGGCGAGATCGAGAAGATCATGGCGTCGCAACCCATCGACTTCATGCAGGTCTCTTACAACGCCCTCGATCGCGAGCGAGAGCAGCGCATCCTGCCGTTGGCGCGCGAGCGCCGCATTGGGGTGTTCGTCAACTGGCCCTTCCTCCGGAGAGATTTGACGCAGGTACTGGCCGGCAATCCGCTGCTCGGATGGGCTGCGGAGATCCGCTGCACCACCTGATACCAGGCGCTACTGAAGCTGACTTTCAAAAATACCGGCAACGTCACGTGGAGCCGGAGCGAGTTATACCGTATTGGCACGAGCAACCCCGTCGACAATACGAGCTTCGGTACTGTGCGTGTCGATTTGGGCGTGGCCAGCGTGGCTCCGGGACAATCGGCGACCTTCAACTTTCAGGTGAAGGCACCGGCAACTGCGGGCAGCTACCTGTTCGACTGGGGAATGCTGTGGGAATATCACTTGCGTTTCGGGCAGACCAGCCCCTCGAAGAAGTCGCTGTAGGCCATCTCCTGCTTCGTCGCTTTCTGGGTGGCGGCGCCGTAGCCCTGTGTCACGAACGGCAGGTTCAAGCTATCGCATAACGCGGCGATACGCTCATGCTGCAGGTTCATGCCGCCACCCCTTCCGATACCCGCACCAGCAGCGCGTCGTACACCTGCAGCGGATGCTGCAATGGAGACGGTTGTGCGATCCGGTCCACTACTGCCGCCGGCCGTGGCGCCGCAGGGGCTGCGGTAGCCGGCTGCGGCCTAGCTGCTGCGATGTCCGCGCGCCATGGTGCCGGCAACGGTTGCAGGTGCTGCGCCTCTCGCTTCAATGCTTCGGCTGGCGGCTCCCCGGTCGTGCCGTGGATGCGCGCATTGGTCACTTCGCGCAGCCAGTGGGCCGCCTCTACGTTGGCGGTCACGACATCGAGCTTCTGGCCGTTTTGCGCCAGCCGGCTCGCCAGCGGAACATAGAATGGACGACGCAGGTAACCGTTGAACCGCTCGACCTTGCCCTTGGTCTTGGGCCCGGTACGGCTGGCACAGCTTGAGTACGAAGCCGCTATGCCTGGCGTAGTCCAGGAAGCCGGCGTGGAAGCGGTGCTCGCCCTCACCGTACGCATCGCGCTCCAGTACCCCCGTCTTCATGTTGTCATACTGGACCCGCCGCGTCACGCCGCCGAACGCTGCAAAGGCGCGCTCGTGGCAGGCGATCAGGGTTTCCACTTTCATGTTGCTGACGAACTCCACATAGCTGGCCCGGCTAAAGCCGAGCGTCGCGCAAAACGCGTGCAACGGCGCGCTGCCTTTGCGGAATTCGACCCAATCCACCTGCAGCTGCTCGCCCATCGCCGTCTCAAAGCGCACCACCGGATCGGCAGGAGGCGCTGGGCGCAAGGTGCGCATGAAGGCCCTCAACTGGCTCATGCCGCCCTCGTAGCCGCGCGCGGCGATCTCGCAGTACAGCACAGTGGCCGGAATCACGTCGGGCTGAGCGGCTGCTGCCGATCTCTCAGGTACGGCTCGAATTGCGCCAGCTTCGTCTGGCGCTTGACCTTGCGTTCGTACTTCAGCACGGCCTCCAGGGCCAAGTGCCGGCGCACCGTGTTCACTGCGCAGCCTACCTCGGCGGCGATTTGCCGAAGGCTTAACCCATGCTTCTTCAGGAGTTGAATTTCCACATACACCTCTTTGGGTTTCAAGGCCGCTCCGCAAAGCGGCCATCTTCTCAAAATCGTGTATCAGTTTTCAATTGCTGCCTGTATCAGTTTACAACTGCGGCTGACAATAGAACCCAGCCCGCGCCACCTTCAAAACACGACACATCATCACAAGCGAAAACTCGTGCCGGTGCTCGTTCATAAACCGATACTTTACTCGGGCTCCCTGGTAAAGTACCGTGCGGCTTTTTTAGCAGATCTCGCTGCTCTTCCAGCCGGCGCATTGGGAACGCAGCCGCAAGATTTCGCTTTTCGCCTCGACCAGCTCGGCACTTTGCTTCTCATCCTTGGTCGGCATGACCGCCTTGACCCACTTGTACAAACTGTGGGAAGACACGCCCAGCCGGGTCGCCACTTCCGGCACCGGGTAGCCCCGTTCGACCACCTGTCTGACTGCCTCTTCCTTGAATCCCGGGGAGTAACGCTGTGTACTCATTCATTTCTCCTATGCTCAAATCATAGGTCAGAAATGTCTACCCGAGTGGTGGTAGTCCAATGTCGCGACAGATACGTAATCTGTCGAGTCCAGTTTGGTCATAAACGCGTTTAACGAATGTAGAAAATCGACGCTGCTCGCCTCGGTCACTTTGCCGTAGATGTGCATGAAAACCCAGCGTGTGGCCCGGTCGATGGCGAAGGACAGATAATCGGCGTCTGCGACGCCAGCTGGGCGACAAGCCGCCATCCGGGCCGGAACAGCGCTGACGGCAGCGCCATCTCATCTTCAGACGCAGTATCCTGTCGATTCCTGCACTCAGCCATGCGAGGAACAAGGATGACACTGGACTCGCCTTCACGCCGCCGCCTGCTGCAAGCCATGCTCGCCGCATCCGGCAGCCTGGCCCTGCCAGCGCTGCACGCCGCACCGGCCCCCGCGCCGCTGCTCACCCGCCCGATTCCCTCGTCCGGCGAGCAGATTCCCGTCATCGGCCTGGGTAGCTGGATCACCTTCAACGTTGGCCGCGACCCGCAGGCGCGCAAGGAGTGCCAGGACGTGATGCGCCAGTTCTTCGCCGGCGGCGGCAGGATGATCGACTCGTCTCCGATGTACGGCTCGGCCCAGGACGTGATCGGCGAAGCCGTGCAAGCCATCAAGCCGCCGGCCTTGTTCTCGGCCGACAAGGTATGGATCAGCGGCGGCGCTCGTGGCGTGCAGCAAATCGAGACTTCCCGCAAGCTGTGGCGCGTGCCGCGCTTCGACCTGCTGCAGGTGCATAACCTGCTGTCGTGGGAAGAGCACCTCAAGACCCTGCTGGCGATGAAGAGGGAAGGGCGGCTGCGCTACGTCGGCATCACGACGTCCGAAGGCCGGCGCCACGGCGAGATCGAGAAGATCATGGCGTCACACCCCATCGACTTCGTACAAATCTCGTACAACGCCCTCGATCGTGAGGTGGAGGGGCGTATCCTGCCGCTGGCGCGCGAGCGCCGCATCGGCGTGATCGTCAACCGGCCGTTCCGCCAGGGGGACCTGACCCAGACGCTGGCCGGCAAACCGCTGCCCGGCTGGGCCGCGGACATCGGCTGCAGCACCTGGGCCCAGGCGCTGCTGAAGTTCATCGTGTCCCACCCCGCCGTCACCTGCGCGATCCCCGCCACCTCGAGCGTGGCCCACGTGCGCGAAAACCTGCTGGCCGGCGCCGGCCGCATGCCCGACGAGGCCCTGCGCAAGCGCATCGCCCAGGATGCCGAAAGGCTGGCATGAGCGAGTGGTGGACCTATACGCTGTCGGATTTTCTGATGTTCTCGCAGCGCAGCTACTACCGGCTCATCGCCCTGTACAACGAGGCGGTCTGGCCCGCGCACCTGATGGCGCTGGCGGCCGGCCTGATCGTCATCGGCGGCATCGCGCGCCCTGGCGTCCACATCCGCCGCATCGCGCTGCTGGTGCTGGCCGTGGCCTGGGGCTGGGTAGGTTGGGCGTACCACCTGGAACGCCATGCGGACATCAACACCGCCGGCCCCTGGTTCGCGCTCGCCTTCGGCGTGCAGGCCGTGATGCTGTGCTTCATGGCGCTGCGGCCGCGCGCGGCGACGCCGGCCGGCATGCAGAAGCAGGTGGCGCTGGGGCTGACCGGCCTGGCGGTGATCGCCTACCCGCTGCTGGCGCCAGGCAGCGGCCGTGGCTGGAACCAGGCCGAGGTGTTCGGCATCGCGCCCGATCCGACCGCGATCGCGACTCTGGGCGTGCTGCTGGCCAGCCGCGCGCACCCGGTTGCCTGGCTGATACCGCTGGCGTGGTGCGCGGTGAGTGGGGCGACCCTGATGGAGCTGCATGTCGGTTACGCCTGGTTGCTGCCGACGTTCGCCATTCTTGCGGTTGCGGCTGGATTACTCTTCAGGCATGCGAGGCATTCGCCAGTACATTGAGCGGCTATTTTCCGCTGTCAGGCAGCTTACGCGCGAGCAGCTGTTTGAGTGAGGTGTCCGACATGCCAGGATATCGAATGTCGCCGATTCGCCATGCACCCTCGTTTTTGGCCAAGCGATATTCCAGCTTTACCCTCTCGCCATGAGCAGGATAGGTAAATTCGACAGCCACGATATCGTTTGGCATGGAACGGATCGACAAGTCGACTGCAGCAGGGTCCTGTGAGGCGAAGATCGGGTCGAAGTCGAGATTGCAGATCCCACCGGCCTTGGCGGCGCACTGACGATCCTTGATCAATAGAGACGTCAGCTCCTGGTCGAAATAACGACGAAGGACCCGCTCCTCTTACTGCACGAGCGGTTTGCCAAAGACATCGTCGGAGCTTGACAGTACCTGCCATGCGAAGGCTTTCTACAGACTGCCGACAATGGCGATCTTCTCGTCGGGTACGAGTGGCGCCGCACTTGTCTGCGTCACGAGCACGAAAGCCAACGCTATCGCTCCAAGCACACGATTAAGGACGGTAGACAGCATAGTCAGGCCTTTCCCTGCGGTAGGTTGGACCTGCCCAGAAGTCCCTTTGGGCGAAATCGGATACCCACTTTTCTCCGTCGAATCCAGCAATATGGCCTGCTGGATTTCCACCTTGATACGGTTGGATGACCACGATATCGCCTTTGAGAAATCTGCATTGTTCTGGACTAGGAACAGCGATAGAACGGAATCCATTTCTCGTCAGGATAGGCTCCTAGTCCTTTGCTCTCAGCGGATGTCCTGCGGTATCGGCGCCACCAGCTTCGAGTGCCAACCGGGTGGAACGAGCGCATCTTCCCTGACTTTGATTGACGGCATGCGCACGCAAGTAGGATACAAACTTCTCCACGTCGATAGACATGATTATTGGCGTGTCGTTGAAAACACATCCAATGATTGTCGCTCGGCAGGTGGGCACATTGTGCACTCGCATCCATTTGCCAACGCCAAGTAGCCTTGGTAACGCGCTACAAGGCCGGATGCCTCAGCAAAAGATCTTTAGCTCGACAACAGATTGCCCGACCTGAACGAGTCCGCCCCCGCCACCTTACACACGTGCATCCCGCGCAGCAGGTGCCGGTGCGCCGTGCTGGCGAACAGCAACCCCGGACGGCTGGCCGCCACCGGCGTGACCTGGCCGCTGACCGGATTGACGATGTCCGCGATCGGCTCTCCCGCCGCCACCTGGTCGCCCAGCTTCTTGCGAAACACCAGAACGCCCGCATGCGGCGCCGCCAGGGGCTCGACCGCGTCCAGCGGCGTCGGGCCGCATTGCCCGGCAGGCAGAGGGGCCACCGGGATGTCGAGCACGCCCTGGTGCGCCAGGTACTGCAGGATGGCGTCGGCATCCCGCTGCGCATAGTCGTAGTTGACGTCGTTCTCGCCGCGCAGCTCGACGGTGACGGCGGCGCAGGCGGGCGGGATGACGGCGTCCGTAAAATGGTCGGCCAGGTCCCACCACACCCGGCTGCAGGCTTCGTCGAAGGCTTCGCCGCCCGACTCCTTCGCCACCAGCAGCACGCGCGCGCCCATCAGGTCGGCCAGCGGCTGGATCACGTCGACCAGCGGCGTGCCGGTGTACATGTGCAGCACCGCCTCGTTATCGCAGTGCAGGTCGAGCACGATGTCGGCGTCGATCGCCATCGTCAGCAGGAGTTTCTTGAGCGTGGCGGCATTGTCCGCGGGTTCCCAGGCGGCCACCTCGTTGCGGGCCAGCTCGCGGATCAGCGCGACGTTGGCCGCGGCGTCCTGGCCCAGCCGGCCCTCGAGCGTGTCCTTGAGGGCGGCCGCGACGTGGCGGTAGGAGCGATTGAAGTTCAGGCCGGTGGACAGGTCGTAGCGGCCGAACGGCGCGCCATGCAGCACCTGGGACAGGCCGAGCGGGTTGGCGGCCGGGACCAGGACGATCTCTCCCTGGATGCGCCCCTCGGCATCGAGCTTGTCGAGCTGGCCGCGCAGCAGGTGCGCGACCAGCATCGCCGGCACTTCGTCGGCGTGGATCGCGGCCTGGATGTACACCTTCTTGCCGCTGCCCGGTGCGCCATAGTGGAACGACGTCAGGTTCAGGGTGGCGACACTGTCTTCGATGGCGATCGGGTGTTTCGTCGAGTGCATGGCAAGAGGCTCCGGCGTTGCTGGGGTAAGACACCGATTATGCGCGATTCCGCCCTGCCACCACGCACGACCGGAAGGGGAGAAGGGCTGCGCTATAATGACAGCCGTTTTTTCCGCATATTCCACACTCCCCATGTCTTCTGAAAAGCCCACCAGTGGTCCGGCACGGTCCATGCTGTACGATCCCACCGAACACCGCATCCGCAGTTTCGTCACGCGCGCAGGGCGGTTGTCGACCGCGCAGGCGCGGGCTTTCGAGGAGCATGGTCCGAAGTTCCTGATCGAGTACAAGAAGGAGCCGCTCGATCTCGCGCGCGCTTTTGGTCGTCATGCGCCGGTCGTCCTCGAGATCGGCTTCGGCATGGGCGACACCACGGCCCATATCGCGAAGCTGATGCCCGAGACGGACTTCCTGGGCGTCGAGGTGCACACGCCGGGCGTGGGCAGCCTGCTCAAGCAGATCGGCGAGCAGGACATCGCCAACCTGCGTCTGGTCCAGCACGACGTGTTCGAGGTGCTGAACCACATGATCGCGGACGGCGCGCTGCACGGCGTGCACGTGTTCTTCCCCGATCCATGGCACAAGGCGCGCCACAACAAGCGCCGCCTGATCCAGCCGGCCTTCGTCAAGCTGCTGTGCCAGAAGATCGCTCCTGGCGGCTACCTGCACCTGGCGACCGACTGGGAGGACTATGCGGTGCAGATGCTCGAGGTGTTGAGCGCCGAGCCGGAGCTGGTCAATACCGCCGAGGGTTATGCGCCGCAGCCGGCATACCGTCCGCTGACCAAGTTCGAGAACCGCGGCATCAAGCTGGGCCACGGGGTGTGGGACCTGGTCTTCACGCGCAAATAAGCACCAGGCCGGGGGCGGATCGTCGTTCGCTCCCCTGCCTTCGTCGTTCGTCGCCACTTGCTGTGCCGGGGTGCCGGAAATTCCTAGACTGGACTTGTTGATATACATTAACGAGCACGGAGGAGAGCGGCATGTGGAAGCGCATCGAACAATGGAACCGTGAGGTAGAGGCGGAGCAGCTTGCGGTGCTCCGCGATCCAACGCTGGTGGCGCAAGTGCCGGCCGGCTGCCGCCGTTTCTTCGCCCGCAAGCTGGCGCAAATGTCGCCTGCCGAGCGTGAATCCCTTTATCAGTTTTCCAGTACCGTCAGCACCTCGGCAGCCCTGCTTGCGCTGCTCAAGCTCTTCGTCGTCCTGTCGGTGCTCGGTTTCCTGATCAATCTCGCTTACTTGCCTGCCAGGCCGTGGTGGCATACGGTCCTCGCCGCCAATGTGATCGGGCTCGCGATGGCCATGTCGCTGCTGGGCGTCTGGTTCAATTATGGGAAGATCGTGCGCGCCAAGGGCAAGGCGCTGGGCACGATCGTCGGCCTTGGCCTGGTGGGCGGGCTGTTTGGTGGATTGACCGCCATGTTCGAGACGGGGGGGAACTGGTCAGTCCTGCTCGACAGGCTGCCCAGGATCGTCGTGACCGTGACGATCGTCGTGACCGCGCTGGTGGCGATACCGACCATCGTGATTGCCGTGCTGCGTAATCGCCACTATCAGCTCCTGGCCGAGCAACTCCGGCGCGACGCCGAGCAGGAGCGCCTGGCGCGCGAGCTGAGCGAAACCCAATTGCGCCTCCTGCGTGCCCAGATCGAGCCGCACTTCCTGTTCAACACCCTGGGCGCGGTGCAGCAGCTGGCCGAGCAGGGTGCCCCACGCGCCGCCGAACTCACGTCCCACCTGATCGACTTCCTGCGCGCCAGCATGAGCGATATGCGCTGCGAACAGGTCGCACTGGCGACCGAATTCGGCCTGGTCGACTCCTATCTGCGGGTGATGCAGATCCGGATGGGCGAGCGCCTGCGCTACACGGTCGATGTGCCCGATGCATTGGCCGCCACCCGGATCCCCAGCATGCTGGTGCTGACCCTGGCCGAAAATGCGATCAAGCACGGCATCGAGCCATCCCTGCACGGCGGCGAGATCGCGGTCACGGCCCACGACGACGACGGGACGATCCGCATCCGGGTGCGCGACAGCGGCGTCGGCATGAGCGACACGCCGGGCGCCGGCGCCGGCCTGGAGAACGTGCGCCACCGCCTGCGCCTGGCCTACGGCGACGGCGCCTGCCTGTTGCTGAGTGAAGCCGAACCTGGCCTGCTGGCCGAAATCGCCATCCCCTGCAAGGAGCGAGCATGAGTATCAACGTGCTGGTCGCCGAAGACGAACCATTGATGCGCGAGCGCCTGCTAGGCATGCTGGCCACGGCCTGGCCCGAAGCGCAGGTGGTGGCGGCTTCCGAAAACGGCATCGATGCCTGGGACGCCTGGCTCGGGCACGAGCCGCAGGTGGTCTTCCTCGACATCCGCATGCCGGGCATGTCGGGCCTGGAAGTCGCGGAGCGCATCGGCCGCCGTTCGCACGTGGTGTTCGTCACTGCCTACGACCAGTATGCGGTCGATGCCTTCGACACCGGCGCGGTCGACTACCTGCTCAAACCCATCCAGCCGGGGCGGCTCGACAAGGCCCTGGCGCGCCTGCGGGAGAAGCTGGACACCCGTCCGGACGATGTCAGCGAGGTGGTGCGGCAGGTGAAGGCGGCGTCGCCGCAAGCGAAGCGCGAAAAGCTCAAATGGCTCAAGGCCAGCGTCGGCAAGCAGATTCGCCTGATCGACGTCGACGAAGTCCTGTTCTTCCAGGCCGACAGCAAGTACACGCGGGTGGTGCTGGCCGATTCGGAGGCGCTGGTGCGCATCCCGCTCAAGGATCTGGTGGGCGGGCTCGACCCTAGCCTGTTCTGGCAGATCCACCGCGGCACGCTGGTGAACGTGAATGCGATCCGGGCGGCCGAGCGGGTCGACGCCGAACGCATGCAGGTGCTGCTGCGCGGCAGCGACGAGGTGCTCCCGGTCAGCCGCAGTTTCACTTACCTGTTCCGGGAATGATCCGGTCAGCTCATCTCGTTGATGATGGCGACGATCTCGTCGCCATACGAGACGAGCTTCTTCTCGCCCACGCCCGACACGCCGCGCAGCTGGTCGATCGAGGACGGCTTGACCTTGGCGATCTCGCGCAGGGTCGCGTCCTGGAACACGACATAGGCCGGCACGCCGTGCTCGCGCGCCGTGCCCATGCGCCACGAGCGCAGGCGGTCGAAGATCGCCTGTTCGTCGCGCGACAGTTCGGTTTCTTCGTAGCTCGAGCGCGAGGTGGACGGACGCTTGGCCTTGACCGGCTTCTGGTACTGGCGCAACTGCACCTTCTGCTCGCCCTTGAGCACGGGCCGCGCCAGGTCGGTCAGTTTCAGGGAGCTGAAGGCGTCGTGATCGACCGTCACCAGACCGAGGGCGATCGCTTGCCGCAGGATGGCGCGCCATTCCTGTTCGCTGCGGTCGGCGCCGACGCCATACACGGTGAGCTTGTCGTGGTGCCACTGGCTGATGCGCTCGGTCTGCGCGCCGCGCAGCACGTCGATCACGTGGCCGCCGGCGAAGCGCTGGTCGACCCGGTAGATGGCCGACAGCAGCTTCTGCACCGGCACCGTGCCGTCGAAGCTGACCGGCGGCACCAGGCAGGTGTCGCAGTTGCCGCAGGGGCCGGAGCGCTCGCCGAAGTAGTCGAGCAGGCGCATGCGCCGGCAGGACAAGGTCTCGCATAGTCCGAGCATGGCGTCGAGTTTCATCGACAGCACGCGCTTGAAGGTTTCGTCGGCCTCGGATTCGTCGATCATGCGGCGCTGCAGGACGACGTCTTGCAGGCCGTAGGCCATCCAGGCGCTGGCCGGCAGGCCGTCGCGGCCGGCGCGGCCCGTCTCCTGGTAATAGCCCTCGATGCTCTTGGGCAGGTCGAGGTGGCAGACGAAACGCACGTCGGGTTTGTCGATGCCCATGCCGAAGGCGATGGTGGCCACCATGACGATGTTCTCTTCGCGCAGGAAGCGCGCCTGGTTGGCGGCGCGTACCGTGTGCTCCATGCCGGCGTGATAGGCCATGGCGCGGATGCCGTGCTCGTTCAGGAAGTCCGCCGTCTCTTCGACCTTCTTGCGCGACAGGCAGTAGACGATGCCGGAATCCTGCGGATGCTCGCTGCTGATGAAATCGATCAGCTGCTTGCGGCCGGTGGTCTTCTCGACGATCGAGTAGCGGATATTGGGCCGGTCGAACGACGAGACGAACTGGCGCGCGTCTTCCAGCTGCAGGCGGTGCGCGATCTCGGCCCGGGTCTGCTGGTCGGCGGTCGCGGTGAGCGCGATGCGCGGCACGTTGGGAAAGCGCTCGTGCAGGATCGACAGGCGGATGTATTCGGGGCGGAAGTCATGGCCCCATTGCGAGACGCAGTGGGCCTCGTCGATGGCGAACAGCGAGATACGGCTGCTTTCGAACAGCTCGAGGCAGCGCGGCGTCATCAGGCGCTCGGGCGCCACGTAGACGAGGTCGATCTCGCCACTGCGCACCAGGCGCTCGATGCGCATGGCTTCTTCGAAGCTCTGGGTCGAGTTGAGGAAGGCCGCGCGCACGCCGACTTCTTCGAGCGCATCGACCTGGTCTTGCATCAGCGCGATGAGCGGAGAGACGACGACGCCGACGCCGTCGCGCAGCAGGGCGGGAATCTGGTAGCACAGCGACTTGCCGCCGCCGGTCGGCATCAGGACCAGCGCGTCGCCACCGCTGGCCACGTGCTCGACGATCTCTCCCTGCTGCCCGCGGAAGGCGGGATAGCCGAAGACCGTCTCCAGCACATGGAGAGCGCGCGCGCCGAGGTCGGCGCCGATATCGGGATTCATACTGTCTGTTTCAGTGTTTGGATCAGGGGTACGGGCGCTAGTTTACTCCGACCAGTTGACCAAGCCAAAGTGAGCGGTTACCAGCACCAGGATACCGAATACGATACGGTACCAGGCGAAGATCGTGAAGTCGTGCGAGCTGATGTAGCGCAGCAGCCAGCGCACGCACAGGAAGGCCGCGATGAAGGCCGAGACGAAGCCGAGGCCGAACAGCGGGAAGTCGGCCATCGACAGTGCCTCGCGTTCCTTGACCACAGAATACACCGTAGCGCCAAGCATCGTCGGCATGGCAAGGAAGAACGAGAACTCGGTGGCCGCCTTGCGCGACAGGCCGAACAGCATGCCGCCGATGATGGTCGAGCCCGAACGGCTGGTGCCGGGAATCAGGGCGAAGGACTGGGCGAAGCCGACCTTCAGGGCATCGAGCGCCGTCATCTGGTCGACCGTCTCGACCCGCGGCGGCGTCGCGCGCTGGCGCTGGCGGTGTTCCACCCACAGGATGATGACGCCGCCCACGACCAGGGCGATCGCCACCGGCACCGGGTGGAACAGGAGTTCGGTGATCGTGGCGCTGAACAGCACGCCGGCAACGGCGGCCGGCATGAAGGCGATCGCGACATTGCGCGCGAAGCGCTGCTGGATCGGATCCGAGCCCAGCCCGGAAAACAGGCGCATGACGCGCTCGCGGTACTCCCAGACGACAGCCAGCACGGCCCCCAGCTGGATCACGATCTTGAATACCGTTTCCCTGACGCCCGTGAAGTTGAGCAGTTCGCCCGCAAGAATCAGGTGACCGGTGGAAGAAATCGGAAGAAATTCGGTGAAGCCCTCGACCAGGCCCATGATGATCGCCTTGATGGCGAGCGCAATATCCATGAATTGTGTTGGTGTGGAAGTGATCTGGGGACGAGCCGGCTCAGGCACGCCGACTCGGGCTCGAAGCTTACCATGAGCCGGGCCGCCACCGTTGTGCTAACTGAACCGTACGAGCAATTTTGCTGAGGCAATGTGCAGCCTTGGTGCGCCTGGAGCTGCGCGCGAATGAAAAAAGCGCTTGCCTCGAATGTGAAATCGCGTGCTAAACTAAATCCATGAGTAATCCTGCACTCACCCAATGAGTCTATTATTGGTCATCATCCTTGCCGCGCTGTCCTGGCTGGCATTTCATGACTGGCAGTTGCCCAACGCATTACGCTACCGACCCTTCCAGGGCCGGGTCTGGCGCAGTTCCTTCCCATCCGCATCCCGTAAAGACATCCGCGAATTCCTGTCGGTGTTCGGCGCCGCCTTCTCGTTCGGCGACAGCGACAAGCTGCACCTGCGCCCCGACGACCAGGTGCTGGGCGTGGTGCGCGCCGCCAGGTCCGCACGCTGGATGCCCGACGCGTCCGATATCGAGCCGCTGGCGCGCGCCCTGCGCGAGCGCTACGGCCTGCGCCTGGACGAGGTCTGGCATGACGGCCTGACCCTCGGCGGGTTGTTCCAGCGCGTGCAACAGGCGCGTGGAAAATCGGCGGTATAGCTCAGGAAGATGCGCAGGCAGGTGCAGTAGCCCTTTCCAGCTCGCTCAGCCAGCGGATCGCCTGCGGGCGATCGTCGCCGCACATCTCGTGCGACGGCTGCAGGCCGCCGCAGAAGACAGGCCGTTCCGGCTGACCAAAGATGCGGCAGCGCTCATCCTCCCCCAGTTGCACGCAACGCACCCCAGCTGGTTTGCCGTTCGGCATGCCTGGAATCGGGCTGGTGATCGAAGGCGCGGTGCAGCAGGCGCCGCATTGCGGCCGGCACTGGAAAGAGGCGGGCATGGATATCGAGGATTGCTTGAAACAGAGTCCGCCAGTATATCCCGCTCAGCTTTCATCGGCCTGCAACATCTTCGTGAAAACGGTTGAATCTACGGCTGCTACCACATTTCAACTAATATAGTTTCGGCGATACAACGTTTGCTTGACTGTGCCGCCGAGCGCGGTCTATATTAATTGTTCCTTAGATAATTTCTGGGCGGGAATATGGACTGCCAACTTGACAGCAAGCCGCGCTGGGAACGTCGCAAGGAAGCGCGTCCCAAGGAACTCCTGGCTTCCGCGATCGAGCTGTTCGTCGAACGTGGTTTCGCCTCGACGCGCCTGGAAGACGTGGCCCGCCGCGCCGGGGTGTCGAAGGGTACGCTCTACCTGTATTACGCCAACAAGGAAGACCTGTTCAAGGCCGTCGTGCGCCAGACCATCCTGCCGATGATCGACGATGCCGAGACCTCGGTGGCGGAGTTCGATGGCCATAGCGCCGACTTGCTGCGCCATGTGATCCTGTCCTGGTGGGTGCGCATCGGCTCGACCAAGGCTTCCGGCATCAGCAAGCTGATCCTCGCCGAAGCCGATAATTTCCCCGAACTGGCGCGCTTTTACCAGGAAGAGGTCATGTCGCGCCGCATGCGCATGATCTCGAACATGCTCGAACGCGGCATCCGCCGCGGCGAATTCCGCGCGATCGACGTGCCGCAGACGGCCCAGGTGCTGATCGCGCCGCTGCTGATGCTCTCCACCTGGAAGCATACGATCGCCCCTTGCGAGCGCTGCGACCTGCAGCCCGAGGCCTTCCTGGAAGCCTTCCTCGAGATCACCCTGCACGGCCTGCTTCCCGCATCCAAGTAACTTGTCAATCACGCCAGGGACGGATTTCTGGCGTTCATCCCCCTCAAACTGCAGACTGTCGCAATTTTCCTCTGGCTTGGCCGTGCATCGTTAAGATGTGCGTCCAGAGGCCATTGAGCGATTAGAATATCGGATTATTTATTTTTCCACCGAGAACTGAAATGAATATCGAACAAGCCCGCTTCAACATGATCGAACAGCAAATCCGTCCGTGGAACGTCCTGGACGAAGATGTGCTGGCGCTGCTGCACGTGGTTAAGCGCGAACAATTCGTGCCGAAGGCCTACGAGAACCTGGCCTTCGCGGATGTCGAGATCCCGTTGCCAGGCGGCGAGACGATGTTCAATCCGAAGGTTGAAGCGCGCATCGTGCAAGAGATCGCGGTGAAGAAGCATGAGAACGTGCTGGAGATCGGCACCGGTTCCGGCTACATGGCCGCGCTGCTGGCGCATACCGCGCGTCACGTGACCACGGTCGAGATCCAGCCAGAAAGCGTCACCCTGGCCAAGGAAAACCTGGCCAAGGCCGGCGTGACCAACGTCAGCGTGGAAGAAGGCAACGGCGCCCAGGGCTGGGCGGCGGGCACCGAATACGACGTGATCGTGGTCTCGGGTGGCTTGCCGGTGCTGCCGGAAGCGCTGGTCAAGCAGCTGAAGGTGGGCGGCCGCATGATCGTCATCCTGGGCGAGGCGCCGGCGATGACTTGCCAGCTGATCACCCGCACCTCGGAAACGGCGCGCGACGCGGTCAAGCTGTTCGAGACCGTGGCCAAGCCGCTGACCGGCGCCGAAGCGCCGTCGCGCTTCACCTTCTGAGGGCGATCGATGCGACAGATTACCGCACCCGAGTTGGCCGCCTGGCTGGCCGACCCGGCGCGCGAGCAGCCGCTGCTGCTCGACGTGCGCGAGGACTGGGAGTTCGAGACCTGCAAGATCGCAGGCTCGGTCCAGATCCCCATGCACCTGATTCCGGTCCGCGTGGGCGAGATCGACGACGACCGGGAAGTGGTGTGCATCTGCCACCACGGTGCGCGCAGCATGAACGTGGCTGCCTTCCTCGAGCGCAATGGGTTCAGTAACGTAACGAATTTAACGGGCGGGGTACACGCCTGGGCCGTACAGGTCGATCCGTCGATGCCGAAGTATTGACCTGATCCTCAACTAGATGACTCCTGTGGAGATAGCAATGCAGAAACCCCTACTTGCCGTGCTGCTTGCCAGCGCGTGCTTCTCGCTCAACGCCCACGCTGCCGACCTGATCCAGGTTTACCAGCAGGCGCTGGCCAACGATGCGACGTATGCGAGCGCGCGCGCCTCGCTGGCCGCCGGCCGCGAGCGGATCACACAGGGGCGTGCAGGCTTGCTGCCGACCGTGGGTCTCAGTGGTGGTATCAGCAAGAACGACAACGAGTTCGATCCATGGAATATCGGCCAGGTGGGCACCTTGCCGAACGGCCAGCCTGGCATCATCGATTCGAGCGGTTCGAACCTGCGCACCAACGAATACACGCTGTCGCTGCAGCAGCCGCTGTATCGCTGGGATCGCTGGCAGACCTACCAGCAGAGCAAGCTGCAGCAGGCGATCGCCGAGGCGCAGTTCGCCCAGGCCCAGCAAGACCTGATCACGCGCGTGGCCACGGCCTATTTCGACGTGCTGGCGGCGCAGGATAAACTGGAGTCGACCCGCGCCCAGAAGGAAGCGACCACCGAACAGCTGGCGTCGGCCAAGCGCAACTTCGAGGTCGGCACCCAGACCATTACCGACACCCACGAGGCGCAGGCCGCGTACGACCTGGTGCTGGCGCAGGAATTCGCCGCCGTCAACGACCTGGACAACAAGCGCAACACGCTGCAGACGATCATCGGCACCGCGCCGGGCAACCTGGCCGCGCTGAAGCCGGGCGTGACGCTGGCGGTGCCGCAGCCGGCATCGGTCGATCCGTGGGTGTCGTCGGCCGAGAACCAGAACTATGGCGTGACCGTCGGCCAGTTGCAGGTCGAGATCGCCATGCGCGACATCTCGCGCAACCGCGCCGGCCACCTGCCGACCGTCGACCTGGTGGCGAGCTCGACCCGCCGCGACGTCAACGGCCGCACCGGCAGCTCGGGCGACACGAAGAACAATGCGATTGGCGTGCAATGGAGTGTGCCGATCTTCAGCGGCTTCGCCGTCACCAGCCGCGTGCGCGAATCGATCGCGCTGGAAGACCGCGCACGCAACGACCTGGAAGCGACCCGCCGCAATGCGGCGCTGCAGGCGCGCCAGTCGTTCCTGGGCGTGAACAGCGGCCTGGCCCAGGTCAAGGCGCTGGAAGCGGCGGAAGTGTCGAGCCAGTCGGCGCTGGAGTCGAACAAGCTGGGTTACCAGGTCGGCGTGCGCATCAATATCGACGTGCTGAACGCCCAGCGCCAGCTGTACCAGACCCGTACCGACCTGTCGCGTGCGCGCTATGACGTGATCATCAACGGCCTGCGCCTGAAGGCGGCGGCCGGATCGCTGCGCGAGGCGGACCTGGTGCCGGTGAACAGCTTGTTGGGAGAGTGATCTTTTGGTGCCTGCGCTTGGGTGCGCAGGCAGGTGTGAACAAGCCCGGTAGGCCAGCGTGCTGGCGCCCCGGGCTTTTTCATTGTTAAATTACAGCGCCCGCGCGCGGCGCCATTGGATCAGTTCGGCGATGGTGAGGATCGGGAAGGCGCGCTCTTCGGCGAACTGCTCGATCTGCTCGCCGCGCATCATGGTGCCGTCCGGGTTCATCAGCTCGCACAGCACGGCGGCCGGCTGCAGGCCGGCCAGCCTGGCCAGGTCGACCGAGCCCTCGGTATGGCCGGCGCGCGCCAGCACGCCGCCCGGCGTCGCGCGCAGCGGGAACACGTGGCCGGGGCGCACCAGGTCGTCCGGCTGCGCATTGCGCGCGATCGCGGCCTGGATGGTGGAGACGCGGTCCGCGGCCGAAACGCCGGTAGTCACGCCGTGGCGGGCTTCGATCGAGACCGTGAACGGGGTGCCGTAGCGGCTGCCGTTTTCCGTCGCCATCGGCGGCAGCTCGAGCGCGCGGACCTTCTCGTCGGACAGGCACAGGCAGACGATGCCGCTGCATTCGCGGATCATCAGCGCCATCGTTTCGACGCTCAGTTTTTCGGCGGCGACGATCAGGTCGGCCTCGTTCTCGCGATCGAAGTCGTCGAGCAGGATGACGGGAATGCCGGCGCGCATGGCGGCCAGGGCGGCGGCGATACGACCTTCGAGATCGTTGCTTTGAAGGGTGTAGGTAGGGACTAACATGTGAAACGCTCCTCGCGGTGGTTGGCGAAAAACGCATCAGGGCAAAGCGAGACCGCGCACCTGTTCAACCGCGAAGGCGCGGGTGAGCAGGCGCATGACAGCGCACATCTTCTTTCATCCGGACTATACCGTCGGCCCTGGCTTCTCACCAAGTCTGCTGACCCTGCTCAATGGGAGTTGAACAAGCGCTCGCGGGCTCGACCCGTGAAGGTCATACCGCCGGTGGGGAATCGCACCCCGCCCCGAAGACGTCATTACATTGTGGTTGCCTGTTGAATAGGCAAGGCGATTGTAGCAGTGTGCGAAAACTTCTGCTCAGCAGCTACCGATTTGGGAATCGAATGGGTAGAGATGCGTCAGGAAGTTTGCTTATGGAAATCCCATGGAATGGCGGTCCGTCTGGCGTTTCTAAATTTTCTGGAATCGAAAAACATGGAATTCATTCAACGTCAGTGATGCTTGGTGTTCCCATGCGTGACGTGGATGTCGAGGGAAGCTAATCAGATAGATTGCGATTGCTGCAGAAAATCGAAGCATTCGTTGTTTCATTATATATTGATTCTTCATGCTCATCTTTCCAAGTGAATTTATCCCGCTGAGGGATTGAAGGCATTCGTTAATTTCTTACTTTTGCTGTTCATCCCACTGCCAGATTGTTTTTCCGTAAGTGGAATCAATATGAGGAAATACTTCGCTCGCTTCGAACCACCGCCGTGAGTCGAGGCGTGCAGGACTGAAGTAATAGCCACTGGTATTGCAAGCTTCTCCAGCATTGAAGCGTAGACTTTCCATTAATGGTGGACTCGAATCACTTCCTTTCTCCAAATCTTCAAACTCACCATCGATAAGTTCGACGTAGCACCAACGAGTTGGGCGCGCTTTAAATGCGTAACGTGCAACTAGGCTCGGAGCTAATTGAGGTTTTAGTGATGTATTTGCATAAGAATCGTTTGCCAAGTCTGGATGTGAAATGTTCGCCAAAACGAAAGCACGCATTGCCGCATCGTCAATCCAGAGCTTTGATCGGCCGACCGCAACTAATGCAGCGAGTCCCAGGTCGTTAAATGTAGAGCTGGGAATGAGTTCGCCGCCTTTTGATCCGTTCCATGCAAACTGCAGCGATGCATGTGGATCGTCGACAGAAATATACACCCCGGTGCGGGGCGGAGTCTGATTCGTATCTGAAATGATATCTGGTAGCAAACGAAATCTCGGGGTCATCTTTAGTTCCGACGCATGTTTTCGCCATGCCAGCGCGAGGCTGAAATCGCTCCATCGGCTCACTTGGAAACGCTTCTGCATCGTGTTATCGATGTTGTGGGCATAGTCCGAAATGTCCGCAAACATGGTGTCAAATTTTTTTTCTTCGTCTGCAGTCGCCCATTGCATAGAGTATTCGCTTAGTCCGCGAGCGCATTGATTCGTACCTGTCACGTGATAAACTTTTGATGGATGATCCGCAATAGCCTCTACAATGGATAATTGGAAGTCAGCTAAAAATTGCCATGCATTATTTGCCCAGTTCTCAGTTGTATCCCGATCTCCCCACTGTGCGCTGCGTAGAAAACGGTCGCGTCCTTCAGCACGGCTTTGTTCAATTTTTTCTTCGGCGAAAAGTTTCAGAAAATTAACTCGATCCCGCAATCCGATTAGGTATTTCAATGATGAGAAGTGATACAGGAGGGCTGCTTGCTTCTTTTGCCATGGGGTCAGTGAGATGATGTGATTCATAAAATATCCTTGTGCAGTTAGGGCTATCTTTTGATTGCTGTAATTTGCCCGGGTAAGGAGGGGAGGCCAATCCTTTGGTGAACATTATTCCCGTCAAATTCAGTTTGCTTCCATCCAGTGTCAAACGGTCCACTGATATTAGGATGGTTTATGGATTCTCGTATTTCCAGATAATTTTCTTTATCTGCGGAGTTTAACTTGTCATATGCGGAACGCTCGATTGGTTCCCCTAGCGTTTTTTCTTTATCATTTCCTATTTTGTAGAACCTAGTAGTGTCATTTCGTGGGTCGCTTCTGTTGATTTTGAAAATAATCTGCTCCCCTCCGCCTTCGAGATGATAGTCTGGGAGCGTGTCTTTCGTCTGGGCCGCCGCAGGGCCTTGCCACGCCTTCAATGTCTCGCCTGGTTTGATATCGTAGATAACAAATTGACCGTTCACGTTCCAATCTGGCCACACTGCCAGAAACTTTCTCCACGCCGCTCGCGGATCGGGTGAGTTTTGTATTTCATTGAACACCTTCTCGCTTATCCAGCAATCGCTCATTGCCCGGCTATTGGGGGATATAATCCGGAAAAGCCGAGCTGGGCCTTTGATTACAACGTTAGCCATTTTATGAAACGACTCAATGTTACCATTGGTTAACGGGGGCCAACCGTTGCTTACCTCCGTGTCAACGCGCAAACGTTCCACATCCGCGATTTGCGGTGGAAAGCTGAAGTTGTTACCAGTGCTGAGCCATGATGGTTTCGGGTTCTTGGTCCGCATCATAGTCACTGCTGCGGCTTCCGGGAGTGCACCGCGGTAATGAATATTTTTGACGTCTATAATTCCGTGCCGATTTCTGAGAGATTCCTTCCCAAGTCGAATAACGATCGCGTCTAAAATTTCTTTGATTGGGTCGCATGCCTTTTTTAGCCCGTCATCTGCTTTTGCGCGAACCCAGACAATTGTATCGAGCGCTGCTTTTGCCTTCGGTCCAACGCGAGGAATATCCTCGACTTTGGTGACCAGCGTCCTTGTTGTACTGATTCCTTTGTCGAACGCGCGCAATAGCGCACTAGGGTTCGTCTTCTCCTTGACTTGCGTAACTTGTTTCGCCAGCCAGGCGAACACGTCGTCCACCTTGAGGCGCCGTAGATACCGCTGACACTCCTCACGCCGTAGCAGGGCAATTACGCACGTCATCGAGGCATCGATCGCAAGAGAAATTCCTTTACCAGTTGTACGCCTGATAAACGAGAAGATCACCTTCAGTGCGCCCTTGACCAAGGACCCCAGAACCGGAAACAGCCCGATGAGCGTCAGCGCCAGCGCCACCCACGACCACATATCGTCCGGTTCCTCGCGCAGCTTCTTGCAGTTCGCGACCAGGTCCCGCACATCGCAGACCTGGTCGACCAGCGGAATCATCGAGATCGCGGCATCGGCCACGATCTGTCCGGTGGACCGGTTCTCGTTGAAGTCTCCCTGAATCGCCTCCCAGAACCACTCCCATGCGCTTTTGTCGTCCTCTGCTTCTGCTTGCGGTGTGCCGGTACTCCATGCAACTGCACTACGCAACTGGGTAGGATTTATCTCGGCCATTGCTATGCTCCGGCAGGCACTGCGTTATGGGGAAGACGTCAACGGGTCAATGCTTCCAGTGGATCGTGAGGAACCTCATCGTCTGGCTTTCGCGGCTTGTAAATGACCTTCTTGACCGCCTTGTTGTCGACGTTCTCGTGCAAGGCCTTGCCGTCCTTGTCGAGCGTTCCGGTAACGACTGGTCCATCCTGAAAATGGATTTCGTAATCGACATCGGGGATGCCCTCGGCGATCTCGGGATCGAGATAGTGCAAGGCAATCCAATGCTGCATCTCGGGACTGAGGTCTCCCGGCAGATTGCGCAAATTGGCGGTCTTGCGACCGCCCTTGTCGAAGAGGTGCTTGCCACCCTTGACCGAGAACTTCCCGGGGCAGGCGAACGTGATATCCCCGCCTTCCAGCGTGATCGCCGACTCGCCCGCCTGCAGCACGATCTTTTCCTTGGCCTTGATCTCGATCCGGTCATTCACCGAGATCACGGTGACTTCCTGGTCCGCCAAAATCTCCAGCTGATCCGTATGCGCCTGCAATGACACCGGCCCGTTCGCCGCGATCGCCTGGATCCCGCCTGCATGCGAAAACAGGCTGGCCGCGCCGCCCGCCACGGTCGACACCGTATGCGCCGCAGCGATATGCAAATCCGACTGCGTCGTCCACTGCATCTGCCCGCCGGCATGGACCACGGTCGATGCCGGCGTCGCCCAATTCACGCTGGCCGCCGAGTCCATCAGCACGATTGCCGCCCCAAATTTTTCAACAGGCTGCTCGCCATCAAGCTCGCGCGACCCCGCCTTGGCCTTGAGTGCCGTCTGTCCCCCAACCGCACCGTCGTACTTGCCCTTGGCCTGGGGATCGATCAACGCAATGAATTCCTCCTGCGCCTTGACAGCATCACTACTGAACAGCGCCTGCGACTGGCCCGCCGCATCGCGCAGCGCGTCGCCCAGCGACTGCGCCGCCTTGAACTGCGCCACCGCCTCGGCCGCATCCATCTGCGTCGACGTGATCCCGCTCCCGAGCTGCGGCCGCGCACTGGTCGACAGCAGCACGCCTTCACCGCCACGCACGACCGCCCAGGCGTCGGTGCGCAGCTCGAAGCCGCTGCCGCGATACCGTCCGCGCCGTAAGGTGCCGGGCGGCTGCTCGATCAGATAACCAAGATTGAGCTCGCTGTCCGCGCTGCTGCTTGCCAGCCGCGTGCGTAACTGGCCGGACGTATCGTCCACCTGCCATTGATTGAAACCCCCGCCATCGAAGTTCCGGCTATGGATCCCCGACAGCACGCCGGCATGATCTGCCCCTGAATCCACGCCAGCCGGGAACGGCGGCAGATCGACGCCGTTATGCAACTGCGCCACGATGACTGGCCGGTCGATGTCGCCTTCGATGAAATCCACCAGCACCTCGGTGCCGATGCGCGGCGCGAACACGGTGCCCCAGTTCGGGCCGGCCAGCGCCTCGGCCACCCGTATCCAGCTGCCGGAAGCGTCATTGCCTGGCGCGCAGCCCCGTTCATCCAGGTTGTGCGAGAGGCCGCCGGGATTCGGATGGACGCCACGTTGCCATGCGAACTGGACCTTTACCTGATGATCGCGCGTACTGGTGGCGACCGCATTCGGCAAGCCGACCACGAGCGCCGTCTGCGGCCCCAGGCTCGTGCAGGGATGCGGCGCGGCGGTCGCGGCCGGCACCAGCGCCACCACGTCGCGCACGCAGGCGAAGGCGTTGCGGTAGGTGCCGTTCTCGACCTGTTTCGCCGCGCCCGCGATGCCCGTGTCGAAGTTGTTGCGCGCCTCGTGCTGGACCCACACCACGGTGAAGGCGTTGGCGCCGGCCGGATAGCGGTCGTGCTGCGTCAAGGTGAAGCCATGTCCCGCCGCCAGCCGGCGCACGGCGCCTGCGCCCTCGAAGACCTTGTTGTCCAGCTCCAGCGCCAGCAGCATCAACTCGCTGTGAACACGCATCGTGGCGCCGGTGTCTCCGCCGATGCGTTCTCCGCTGCCGTCGTGGATGGAGAGCGCGGGCAGGGCGCCGGCATCGAGGTGCGAATTCAGTTCGGACGCAGGCGCCAGCAAGATGGCCGGGTTCCAGCTGCTGATGCTGACGCCGTTCGCGGCAACCCGGCGCCGCGCGTGGAAGGTGTCGATCGCATCGTCGCGCTCGGTCGCGCGCACGCCGTGAAAGCGCAGCATCGCGCCGCCCGGCATCGGGGGAATGCGCGCCCGCCTGTCGAAGATCACCAGCCGGTGCCGCGCCTGGCCGTGGTCGGCGCCCGCCACGGTCTCGAACGGCGCATGCTCGAAGCGCCAGCTCAAGCCCTCGGACGCGAGCAGCCGCGCGAAGAACGCATAATCGCTTTCGCGGTACTGGGTGCAGACGGGCCGCGGCGCCAGTTCCTGCGTCACGTCGAATAACACTTCCACCTGTGGGTAATCCGCCAGTAATTCACAGACGATGTCGCGCACGGTCTTGTTCTGGAACAGGTAGCAGTCGCGCCGCAGCGTCAACAGCGCCAACGCCGGTTCGAGCACCAGGCGGTAGCGGGCGACGCCGCCATCGGCGCCCAGCCAGGAGGCCTGCGTACACAGGCCATGCCAGGCGCGCCGGCCGCCATCCGGCTGCAGCAGGCCGACGCTCAATTCTTCGCCGATGAACGAAGACAGGTCGAGATCGGTCGAGGTGCTGAGCGCATCGACCTCGAAGCGAAACAACGCATTGACGGCCTCGCGTCCCGAAAAGCGCTCCGCCACGAGCGATTGCGTCAAGTCGCTTTTCTGGCTGCTGGCCAGGGTGAGGAGTCGCGCATGCTGGCTCAGGCCCGTGCCGAACAGGCCGAGCGAAGCGGGGTCGGGAAAGGCTCTCATGGGCGCAGGCAGGCCTGGATGGACATCGTCGCTCCTTTGCGTTGGCGGCAATGTCGATCTTAAGAGAGCGGGTCCTCCAGGTGATGCCTGTAGGCATGACGGCCGTCAAACCACAAATGGGATATGCGTAACGGGTAGATCGAAATAAGAAATGGCGCGGTGCCTGGAGGCGCCGCGCCATTTTTTGCTGAAAATTCAGTCAGTGCTCAGGTGCTCAGCCCACCGCCGCCGGCATGGTCGGCGCGCTCGATCAGCTCGACCTTGTAGCCGTCCGGATCGGTGATGAAGGCGATCACGGTGGTGCCGCCCTTGACCGGGCCCGGTTCGCGGGTGATGTTGCCGCCGGCCGCGCGCACCTGTTCGCAGGTGGCGTAGATGTCTTCGGCCGAGATCGCGATGTGGCCGTAGGCGGTGCCCATGTCGTAGCTGTCGGTGCCCCAGTTATAGGTCAGCTCGAGCTCGGCGTGGTCCGGGTTGCTGCCGTAGCCGAGGAAGGCCAGGCTGTACTTGTATTCCGGATTGTCGCTGGTGCGCAGCAGTTTCATGCCCAGCACCTTGGTGTAGAAGTCGATGGAGCGTTGCAGGTCGCCGACCCTCAACATGGTATGCAGGATGCGCATTTTGGCTTGCCCTATGTGTTTCGAAGAACCGCCATTCTATGCGTTCGACGGCATCCTTGCCGGAGGCGCCGCAGGCAGGACGGCCTGCGGCGCGCCGGATCAGTTCTCGAGCTTCGCGTCGAGCGTGATCTTCGCGTTCAGCAGCTTCGAGACCGGGCAGTTTTCCTTGGCCGTGGTGGCCGCCTTGTCGAAGGCTTCCTGGCTTGCGCCAGGGATCTTCGCCACCAGGTCGAGGTGCACGGCCGTGATCGAGAAGCCGCCCTCGACCTTCTCCATCGACACCGTCGCCTTGGTGCGCAGCTCGTCGGCGGTGAGGCCGGCCTGGCCCAGCTGGCCCGACAGCGCCATCGTGAAGCAGCCCGCATGGGCCGCGCCGATCAGCTCTTCGGGATTGGTGCCCGGTGCGTCCTCGAAGCGGGTGTTGAAGCCGTAGGGCTGGTCCTTGAGCGCGCCGCTACCGGTCGACACCTGGCCCTTGCCATCCTTGATGCCGCCACTCCAGACTGCGCTGCCATCGCGTTTGATCGTCATCAGTTATTTCCTTTCCTTGTCGTTGTCTTCGGGTGCAGGCTCGGCGTCATGATCGCGCATGTCGCGATGACGGTCGGGCTGCGGTTTGGCCTGGCCACTGGCGCCGGGGACGGGATCGACCGCCTCCGAAATGCCGGGCGTGTTGCGCGAATCGGTGTCGACCAGGCCCTGCTCGAGGTCCTTGGCCGCCTGTTTCATGACGCCACGTGGCGCCTGGTCTTGCCCGTCCGGCGTCTCGTCGCGTTCATGCGGCTGGCGTTTGACGCCGTCGTTGCTCATCGGTTCCTTGGTATTGACGAACCGGTCCTTGGCTTCGGTCACCATGCTGCTCTCCTTTGCATTTTCGTCATCCTCATCCTAACTGCCTGTCGCTGATTGAGTCGCGCAATTGAACCCCGTAATTTGGTGATGCTTTTTTGCAATTACATCGCTAAGATGAGCGCTTGACCGTATTGACGACAAGCGCACCGTGACTCCAGACACCCTGACTCACCACGCCAGCACCGCCTGCAAGAACTGCGGCGCAACTACCCAGGGCAATTACTGCCAGCAGTGCGGGCAAGCCACCCACCTGCACGTGCCGAGCGCACGCGAATTCCTGCACGAGTTCATCGCCCACTACGTGGCGCTGGAGGGGAAGCTGTGGAAGTCGCTGGCCCTGCTGATCGCCAAACCGGGTTTGCTGACCTGCGAATACATCCAGGGCCGCCGCGTGCGCTATCTGGAGCCGCTGCGCCTGTATCTCACCTTCAGCATCATTTTCTTTGCGCTGTTCAAGCTCAGCGGCGTCGAAGTGGCGCGCTTCGACGAGCCGTCGCCGGCCCTGGCAGCCGCGGTGGCCGAAGGACGCGCCAAGGACACGGTGCTGGGTCCGGCCGTGGGAATGGACGCCGCCGAGTATGAAAGAGTCCTGGGCGTGCTGAACAAGAAGGCCGGCAACGTGCATCCGGTTTTGCGCGAGCGGGTGGCGCGCTTCCTGTCCCTGTCCCCGCAGGCGCAGAGGGCGGCGCTCAAGCAGGCTTTTTTCAGCTATACGCCGTATGCGATCTTCGCCATGATGCCGCTGTTCGCGCTGTACCTGAAGATCCTTTATCTGGGCACCGGACGCCGCTATGGCGAGCATTTCCTGTTCGCCCTGCACGTGAATGCGTTTGCCTTCCTGATGCTGTCCGTGATGATCCTGGTCCCGGAAAGCTGGAAGTTCATCATTTTCGTGCTGCTGCTATGGCTGGTGTTCTACCTGCCGATGGCGATGCGCCGCGTCTACGAACGCGGCTGGGTGGGTACGGTGATCCGGTGGATCGTGCTGATCTTCGCCCACGTCGTGACCCTGGCCTCGGCCGTATTGACCGTGATGGGAATGGTACTGATGGGCTGAACTTGCAGGGGAGGGCGGGCGCCAGCTATACTGTTCATCTATACAGTAATTGCCGAGCGCCGTATGGCAGCCGCAGGGATTATCGGTTAATCTCAGCCTGTCGTTAACCCACTATCGCAGAGACCGTCATGCCCGCTTCGCCCCAACCGCAACAGATCATCGCGCTCGTGGTGCGGCACAACACGGCAGGCGTCGAGGAGCCGGTCGGCCGCATCCGCGACTTCCTGCAATATGGGGGCTACCGGGTGGTGTTCGAGGCCGACACCGCGGCCAACCTGCAACTGGCGAACATCGATTCGATGACCGTGGCCGAGATTGGCGCCCAGGCCGCGATCGGCATCGTGGTCGGCGGCGACGGCACCATGCTGGGCATCGCGCGCCAGCTGGCGGAATATGGCATCCCCCTGGTCGGCATCAACCTGGGCCGGCTCGGCTTCATCACCGACATCCCGCTCGACGACATGTTGCCGGCGCTGGGCGAGATCCTGCAGGGCCGTTCGCGCGCCGAGAAGCGCACCCTCCTCGAGGCGCGCGTGATGCGCGGCGGCGAGCAGATATTCTGCAGCGTGGCGGTCAACGACGTCGTCGTGGCGCGCGGCACCGGCGCCGGCATGGTCGAACTCAAGCTGACCGTCGACGGTCAATTCATGTACAACCAGCGCTCGGACGGCCTGATCGTGTCCACGCCCACCGGTTCCACGGCCTACGCGCTGTCGGCCGGCGGCCCGCTGCTGCATCCGAGCCTGGGGGGCACGGTGCTGGTGCCGATCGCGCCGCACGCGCTGTCGAACCGGCCGATCGTGGTGCCGGACACCAGCGAGATCGTGGTCGAGCTGGTCAGCGGACGCGACATCAGCGTGAACTTCGACATGCAGACCTTCACCAGCCTGCAGCTGGGCGACCGGATCGTCATCTCGCGCTCGCCGCACACGATCACCTTCCTGCATCCGCTCGACTGGAGCTACTACCATACGCTGCGCCAGAAGCTGCACTGGAACGAATACCCCACCAACGACGGCAAGCTCAAGTAAGTCGCCACGATCCAGCGCCTGACCTGATCGCCACAGAATCGCCAATCACCGGAGACCCGATTTTTCATGCTGCGCACACTGACCATCCGCGACTTCGTCATCGTCGACGCCATCGAACTGGAGTTCTCGAACGGCTTTTCGGTGTTCACCGGCGAGACCGGCGCCGGCAAGTCGATCCTGATCGATGCGCTGCAACTGGCGCTGGGCGGACGCGGCGACGCCAGCATGGTGCGCGAAGGCGCGGCCAAAGCCGACATCACGGCCGATTTTTCGCCGACCGAGGCGGCCAGTGCCTGGCTCGAGCAGCATGAATTCAGCATCGAGGAGGGCGGGGCGCTGCTGCGCCGCGTGATCGACAACGCCGGCCGCTCCAAGGCCTATATCAATGGCGTGGCTGCCACCGCAGCCCAGCTGCGCGAACTGGGCGAACTGCTGGTCGACATCCACGGCCAGAATGCCCACCAGTCGCTGCTCAAGCCGGATGCCCAGCGCGCGCTGCTCGACAATCAGATCGCGGTGCGCGATCCGCAGGCGCGCATCGAGGCGCAAGCCGTGTCGCAAGCCTGGCGCGCCTGGCGCGCACTGGTGCGCCAGCGCGAAGAATACGAGACCAATGCCAAGAACGTGCTGATCGAGCGCGAACGTCTCGAGTGGCAGGTCAGCGAGCTCGACAAGCTGGCGCCGAAGGCCGGCGAATGGGCCGAGATCAGCAACGAACACAGCCGCCTGTCGCACGCCGCCAGCCTGCTCGAAGGCGCCCAGGAGGCCCTGGCCGCGATCTCGGAATCGGAGCATCCGATCCTGTCGCAGCTATCCTCGCTGAACGCCAAGCTCGGCAAGCTGGTCGACGTCGACGCCCAGCTGCAGGCGGTGCTCGACTGCATGGAGCCGGCCCGCATCCAGCTGCAAGAGGCGGTGTCCGAGCTGAACAACTACATCGACAAGGTCGAGCTCGACCCTGGCCGCCTGCGCGAGGTCGATGCCCGCATGGACGCCCTGCACAGCGCTGCGCGCAAGTACCGCGTCACGCCCGAAGAACTGCCCGAAGAACATGCGCAATTGGCCACCAAGCTGCGCCAGCTGGCCGACGCCACCGATATCGACGGCCTGCGCAAGCAGGAAGGCAAGGCCGCAGCCGCCTATATGGACGTAGCCGGGCGCCTGTCGGTGCGCCGCATCAAGGCCGCCGCCGAGCTGGGCACGCAAGTGACGGCCGCGATGCAGGAGCTCAGCATGAGCGGCGGCAGCTTCGCCATCGGTCTCAACAGCGGCGAGCCGGGCGCGCATGGCCTCGAGCAGGTGGAATTCCTGGTCGCCGGCCATGCCGGCGTGGCGCCGCGTGCGCTGGCCAAGGTGGCCTCGGGCGGCGAACTGGCGCGCATCTCGCTGGCGATCTCGGTGATCACCTCGAACGCGACCACGGTGCCGACTCTGATCTTCGACGAGGTCGACACCGGCATCGGCGGCGGCGTGGCCGAGGTGGTGGGGCGCCTGTTGAAGCGCCTGGGCCAGCAGCGGCAAGTGCTGTGCGTGACCCACCTGCCGCAGGTGGCGAGCCAAGCCAACCAGCACTTCCAGGTGGCCAAGGGCACGACCGGCGAAGGGCGCACCGTCTCGCGCATCGACGTGCTCGACAGCCGCGCACGGGTCGAAGAGGTGGCGCGCATGCTGGGCGGAATCGAGATCACCGAGACCACGCGCAAGCATGCGCGGGAATTGCTCGCTTCCTGAACCACTGCGCTTGTGCTATTGAACTCTTCATTCTGATGTCATGCCACTTTCTCCATTCTGTGGCAGAGTGACGTTCGACCTGCGGCCCGCACGCCGCAGCATCGTTCGCCAACCTCAACCATGGAAGGAATTCGCATGAGCATCGAAAAAGTCCTGTACCGCGCCCAAGCCACCTCGCAAGGTGGCCGTGAAGGCACCTCGAAAAGTTCCGACGGTGTCCTTGACCTGAAACTGAGCACGCCGAAGGAACTGGGCGGCGGTGGCGGCCCGGGCACCAATCCGGAGCAGCTGTTCGCGGCCGGCTACTCGGCCTGCTTCCTGGGCGCCCTGAAGTTCGTGGCCGGCCAGGCCAAGGTTGCGCTGCCGCAAGACCTGACCATCACCGGCGACGTCGGCATCGGCCAGATCCCGACCGGCTTCGGCATCGAGGTCGACCTCACCATCAAGGCGCCCGGCATGGACCAGGCCCAGCTGCAAGAGCTGGTCGACAAGGCCCACATCGTGTGCCCGTACTCGAACGCCACCCGCGGCAATATCGACGTGCGCCTGCACGTGAACACCTGATCCAGGCGGCACAAGACAGGTTCCGTGGTCAGAGCGCCACGGATGGCGGTGGCGCCGCCCCGGCAAAAGGGGGCGTCACCCGCCCGGGCGGCATGCCGCATTTATAATAAGCAAGTCCTGTCACCATCCTCCATCTATGCCATTTCGTAAAGAACCGCCTCACATGCACGGCGCCGTGTCGCACAGCGCGATCGTCCTGGTCAACCTCGGCACCCCCGACGAGCCGACCCGCTCGAGCGTGCGCCGCTACCTGAAGCAGTTCCTGTCCGATCCGCGCGTGGTCGAGATCCCCAGCCGCATCTGGTGGTTCATCCTGAACCTGTTCATCCTGCCGTTCCGCTCCGGCCAGTCGGCCGCCAAGTACCGCACCATCTGGACCCGCGAAGGCTCGCCCTTGCGCATCCACACCGCCCGGCAGGCGGAAAAACTGCATGCCGTGCTGGCCGAACGCGGCCATGAAGACGTCCAAGTGGCGATGGCCATGCGCTACGGCACGCCGTCCCTGCCCGACGTGCTCGATCAACTGAAGGCCGACGGTTGCGACCGCATCGTCGTGCTGCCCGCCTACCCGCAGTATTCCGGCACCACCACCGCCTCGATCTGGGATTCGGTGTTCCAGCACTACGCGCACGTGCGCAACGTGCCCGAGCTGCGCCTGGTGAAGCACTACCACGACCACGAAGGCTATATCAACGCGCTGCGCGACAGCGTGCAGGCCCACTGGGACGCCCACGGCCGCGGCCAGAAGCTGGTGATGAGCTTCCACGGCACGCCCAAGCGCACCCTCGAGCTGGGCGACCCGTATTTCTGCGAGTGCCAGAAGACCGGGCGCCTGCTGGCCGAGGCGCTCGGCCTCGCGCCGGACGACTACCTGGTCACCTTCCAGTCGCGCTTCGGCAAGGCCGAATGGCTGCAGCCGTACACCGCGCCGACCGTGCAGCAGCTGGCGCGCGACGGCGTCGAGCGCATCGACGTGATCTGTCCGGGCTTCACCAGCGACTGCCTCGAGACGCTGGAAGAGATCTCGATGGAAGTGCGGCACGACTTCGAAGCCAATGGCGGCAAGGAGTTCCACTACATTCCCTGCCTGAACGCGTCGCCGTCCTGGATCCGCGGCATGGCCGAGATCGCCGAGCAGCACCTGATCGGCTGGTCCACGATCCAGAACCCGGCCCAGCGCGAGGCACGCCGACTCGACGCCGAGCGCGGCGCGCAGAACGCGGCCCGCCTGGGCGCCTGACCTGTTCCACACCCGGCATGCCGGCACCAGGCCGGCATCGATACCAAGGGCGTCCGCAAGCGCTTGCTTATTGACAACCTGCTAAAATGCCAGGTTGTTGGTGCTGGGTGCCGTATTGATCCGTTTTTTACATGGCATCTCTGCAATTCCCCTTGAAATTGTAGGAGATCGCCCCATCTGGGGCGCTGTGTATCGATCAGGATACGTTTTCAACTCAGCCAAGTCCTTGATTCTAGGAGTTTTTCCGATGCAAGACCAAGAAAACAAAGAGGTGCTCGACCAGCAAGCTGGCGAAGCGCCTGCCGCTGACGCCACCGGGGCTGCGACCGAACAAACCGCGGCGCCGGCCGCTCCGTCCGCAGAGCCAAGCCTCGAAGAACAACTGAGCGCCACCGAAGCCAAGCTGGCCGAGATGCATGACGCCTTCATGCGCGCCAAGGCCGAAGCCGACAATATCCGCCGCCGCGCCCAGGAAGACGTGAGCAAGGCCCATAAATTCGCCATCGAAAGCTTCGCCGAGGCCATGGTGCCGGTGCGCGACAGCCTGGAAATGGCCGTCAAGGTCGAAGCCCCGACGGTCGAGTCGATCAAGGAAGGCGTCGAAATGACCCTCAAGCAGCTCACCGCCGCCTTCGAGAAGAACCGCCTGGTCGAAGTGATGCCGCAGGCGGGCGACAAGCTGGACCCGAACAAGCACCAGGCCGTGGCCGTCGTGCCGTCGGAACAGGAAGCCAATACGGTGGTCACCGTGCTGCAGAAGGGCTATATGATCGCCGACCGCCTGCTGCGTCCGGCCATCGTGACCGCCGCGGCGCCGAAATAAGGACCGGCAGCGGCATCCGTGTGTGTTCTAACCGACGCTGTCAACTGGACCACTTGAAAGCACGCTGCTCCTTCCCAATATTGAATCCATCAGAAATTCACAAATACTAAAGGAACACATCATGGGCAAAATCATCGGTATCGACCTGGGCACCACCAACTCCTGCGTCGCCATCATGGAAAACGGTACCCCGAAGGTGATCGAGAATGCCGAAGGCGCGCGCACCACGCCGTCGATCATCGCCTACCAGGAAGACGGCGAGATCCTCGTCGGCGCGCCGGCCAAGCGCCAGGCCGTCACCAATCCAAAGAACACCCTGTTCGCCGTCAAGCGCCTCATCGGCCGCAAGTTCGACGAGAAGGAAGTGCAGAAAGACATCAGCTTGATGCCGTACCAGATCGTCAAGGCCGACAACGGCGACGCCTGGGTCAGCGTGCGCGACAAGAAACTGGCAGCCCAGCAGATCTCGGCTGAAGTCCTGCGCAAGATGAAGAAGACCGCCGAGGACTACCTGGGCGAAGAAGTCACCGAAGCCGTCATCACCGTGCCGGCCTACTTCAACGACTCGCAGCGCCAGGCGACCAAGGACGCCGGCCGCATCGCCGGTCTGGACGTCAAGCGCATCATCAACGAGCCGACCGCGGCCGCGCTGGCATTCGGCCTGGACAAGACCGACAAGGGCGACCGCAAGATCGCCGTGTATGACCTCGGTGGCGGCACCTTCGACGTCTCGATCATCGAGATCGCGGACGTGGACGGCGAGAAGCAGTTCGAAGTGCTGTCGACCAACGGCGACACCTTCCTGGGCGGCGAAGACTTCGACCAGCGCGTGATCGACTACATCATCGACGAATTCAAGAAGATCAACGGCCTCGACCTGTCGAAGGACCCGATCGCCCTGCAGCGCATCAAGGCCTCGGCCGAGCGCGCCAAGATCGAACTGTCGTCGTCGCAGCAGACCGAGATCAACGAGCCGTACATCGCCATGGCCAACGGCGCCCCGGTCCACCTGAACCTCAAGATCACCCGCGCCAAGCTGGAGTCGCTGGTGGAGGAACTGATCGCCAAGACCATCGAGCCATGCCGCATCGCCATCAAGGATGCGGGCGTAAAGGTCTCGGACATCGACGACATCATCCTGGTCGGCGGCATGACCCGCATGCCGAAGGTGCAAGAGAAAGTTAAAGAGTTCTTCGGCAAGGACGCACGCAAGGACGTGAACCCGGACGAAGCCGTCGCCGTCGGCGCCGCCATCCAGGGCTCGGTCCTGTCGGGCGAGCGCAAGGACCTGCTGCTGCTGGACGTGACCCCGCTGTCGCTGGGCATCGAGACCCTGGGCGGCGTGATGACCAAGATGATCCACAAGAACACCACGATCCCGACCAAGTTCTCGCAGGTGTTCTCGACCGCCGACGACAACCAGCCGGCCGTGACCATCAAGGTCTACCAGGGCGAGCGTGAAATCGCGCAGGGCAACAAGAGCCTGGGCGAGTTCAACCTGGAAGGCATCCCGCCGGCAGCACGCGGCACCCCGCAGATCGAAGTGACCTTCGACATCGACGCCAACGGCATCCTGCACGTCGGCGCGAAAGACAAGGCTACCGGCAAGGAAAACAAGATCACCATCAAGGCCAACTCGGGCCTGTCGGAAGAAGAAATCCAGAAGATGGTGAAGGACGCCGAGCTGAACGCGGAAGAAGACAAGAAGGTCAAGGAACTGGCCGAAGCCCGCAACCAGGGCGACGCGCTGGTCCACTCGACCCGCAAGTCGCTGACCGAGTACGGCGACAAGCTGGACGCGGCCGAGAAAGAGAAGATCGAAGCGGCGATCACCGACCTGGAAGGCGCGATCAAGAGCGGCGACAAGGCGGACATCGATGCCAAGACCGCGGCCCTGTCGAGCGCAGCGCAGTCGCTGGGCGAGAAGATGTACGCCGACATGCAGGCGCAGCAGGCTGGCGCGGCCGGCGCTCCGGGCGCTGCTGGTGCGGGTGCGGCCGGTGGCGAACAGTCGGCCAAGCAGGACGACGACGTGGTCGACGCCGACTTCAAGGAAGTGAAGGACGCCAAGTAAGCGTCTTTGGCGCGGGAACGGACAGTTTCCCGCGCACAGGCCGAGCCGATACCTTCGCTGGTTCATCGGCTCGGTTTTTTTGATTTAAAAGAATACAGCAGATAACTTTAGGTGCCGACCATGGCGAAGCGTGATTTTTACGAGATCCTCGGGGTCGCAAAGGGTGCGTCGGAAGACGAGATCAAGAAGTCGTATCGCAAGCTTGCGATGAAGTACCACCCTGACCGCAACCCGGACAACAAGGAAGCGGAAGAGAAGTTCAAGGAGGTCAAAGAGGCCTACGAGATGCTGACCAATCCGGAGAAGCGCGAAGCGTATGACCGCTACGGTCACGCCGGCGTCGATCCGAACAGCGGCATGGGCGGCGGCTTCGGCGGCGGCGCGGGCGGTTTCGGCGACGCCTTCGGCGACATCTTCGGCGACATCTTCGGCGGCGGCCGTGGCGGCCGCGGTGGCGGCCCGCAGGTGTACCGCGGCGCCGACCTGCGCTACAACCTCGAGATCACGCTGGAACAGGCGGCCCACGGCTTCGACACCACCATCCGCGTGCCGAGCTGGGACAAGTGCGACACCTGCCACGGCAGCGGCGCCAAGCCGGGCACCCAGCCCGTGACCTGCACCACCTGCGCCGGCCACGGCCAGGTGCGCATGCAGCAGGGCTTCTTCAGCATCCAGCAGACCTGCCCGAAATGCCATGGCAGCGGCAAGATCATCCCCGAGCCGTGCGCGGCCTGCGGCGGTGCCGGACGCATCAAGCGCAACAAGACGCTGGAAGTGAAGATCCCGGCCGGCATCGACAACGGCATGCGCATCCGCTCGTCGGGCAATGGCGAGCCGGGCACCAATGGCGGGCCGCCGGGCGACCTGTATGTGGAGATCCACATCAAGCAGCACGCGGTGTTCCAGCGCGAAGGCGACGACCTGCATTGCGAAATGCCGATCTCGTTTTCCAAGGCGGCCCTGGGCGGCGAGATCGAGGTGCCGACCCTCACCGGCAAGGTGTCGTTCACGGTGCCCGAAGGCACCCAGACCGGCAAGACCTTCCGCCTCAAGGGCAAGGGCATCAAGAACGTGCGCTCGGGCTATACCGGCGACCTGTTCTGCCATGTGGTGGTCGAGACCCCGGTCAAGCTGACCGACAAGCAGAAGGAACTGCTGCGCGAGTTCGACCGCCTCACCAGCGAAGGCGGTTCCAAGCACAGCCCGCAGAGCAAGGGCTGGATGGACAAGGTCAAGGACTTCTTCGAATAAGCGGCTTTGCCGAAACCGCCGAGCGGCACACGCCCTCGGCGGTTTTTTTTGCCTCGCCACGCCGCTGCCGAAGGTCACGCAACGCTGTTACACTTCACGTAATTTTGAGGAGCATCGCCGAAGCGCCCACGCGAGATGGGCCAGGCAACGTCGATCGGGACACCTTCCGCTCGACGGCAACACGACAATACAAGGAATCACGATGGACAAGTACAAGACCAAGGGATTGACCGCGAGCGAGCTGTTCGAACGGAACCGCACCTGGGCCGCCTCGATGGTGGCCGAAGATCCGAACTTCTTCAAGGCGCTGCAAGACCAGCAGGCGCCCGAATACCTGTGGATCGGCTGCTCGGACAGCCGCGTGCCGGCCAACGAGCTGCTGGGCATGGCGCCGGGCGAGCTGTTCGTCCACCGCAACATCGCCAACGTGGTCGTGCACTCCGACCTGAACTGCCTGTCGGTGCTGCAGTTCGCGATCGACGTGCTCAAGGTCAAGCACATCATCATCTGCGGCCACTACGGCTGCTCGGGCGTGCACGCGGCGCTGACCGACGGCCGCGTCGGCCTGGCCGACAACTGGCTCGGCCACGTGCGCGACGTGCGCGACAAGCATGGCAAATACCTGGGCAACGTGGTCGGCCGCGCCGCCACCAACCGCCTGGTCGAACTGAACGTGGCCGAGCAGGTCATGAACACGGCCCACACCACCATCGTGCGCGACGCCTGGGAACGCGGCCAGCCGCTGACCATCCACAGCTGGGTGTACGGCGTGCACGACGGCCTGCTGCGCGACCTTGGCATCACCATCAGCAGCTTCGAAGAAATCGCGCCCAAGCTCGAGCGCGTGCTGAGCGGCTACGTGGACGGCGGAGAAGTGCGTGACGAACGCCGCGGACAGTGATCTCGCACGCCTGCGCGCCATCGTCCGCACCTTCGTGGACGAGCGCGACTGGGACCAGTTCCACACGCCCAAGAACCTCGCCTCGGCCCTGAGCGTCGAGGCGGCCGAGCTGCTGGAGCATTTCCAGTGGCTGCAGTCGGGCCGGCTTGACGAACTCGGCGCCGCCAAGCTGCAGGAGGTGCGCCACGAGATGGCCGACGTGCTGGTCTACCTGGTGCGGCTGGCCGACAAGCTGGACGTCGACTTGTTGGCGGCGGTGGAAGACAAGATGGTGCTCAACCGCGCCAAATACCCGGCCGATCAGGTGCGCGGCGACATGCGCAAGTACGACGAGTACAAGAGATAGACGGGCATGGCGGGCCGGCCCTCAAAGGCCCGCCATGCAGATGTATTTCACGACGAGATAATCGTCGATGCCGTAGACCGAGCCTTCGCGCCCCACCCCCGATTGCTTGACGCCGCCGAACGGCGCGACCTCGGTCGAGATGATCCCCGTGTTCACGCCCACGATCCCGGTTTCGATCGCCTCGGCCACCCGCCACACGCGGCCGAGGTCGCGCGCATAGAAATACGATGCCAGCCCGAACTCGGTATCGTTGGCCAGCTTGATCACTTCTTCCTCGGTCTTGAAGCGGAACAGCGGCGCCACCGGCCCGAAGGTTTCTTCGCGCGCCACCAGCATGTGCGGCGTCACGCCGGTGAGCACGGTCGGCTCGAAAAAGGTCTGGCCCAGCGCATGGCGCTTGCCGCCCGCGATGAGCTTCGCCCCTTTATCCAGCGCATCGGCGATGTGCTGCTCGACCTTGCGCACCGCCTTCTCCTCGATCAGCGGTCCCTGATCGACCCCTTCCTCGCGGCCGTCGCCGACCTTCAGCTTGCCGACCGCCGCCGCCAGCTTGCGCGCGAACGCGTCGTACACGCCGTCCTGCACGTACAGGCGGTTCGCGCACACGCAGGTCTGGCCCATATTGCGGTACTTGGAGGCGATCGCACCCTCGACCGCGGCGTCGAGGTCGGCATCGTCGAACACGATGAAGGGGGCGTTGCCGCCCAGCTCGAGCGACAGCTTCTTGATCGTCGGCGCGCATTGTTCCATCAGCAGGCGGCCCACCTCCGTCGAGCCGGTAAAGCTCAGCTTGCGCACGAGGGGATTGGCCGTCATCTCGCCGCCGATCGCGGTCGTGTCGCCGGTCACCACGCTGAACACGCCCCGGGGCACGCCGGCGCGTTCGGCCAGCACGGCCAGGGCCAGCGCCGACAGCGGGGTCAGTCCGGCGGGTTTCAGGACGATCGGGCAACCGGCGGCCAGCGCCGGCGCCACCTTGCGCGCGATCATCGCGGCCGGGAAGTTCCAGGGCGTGATCGCGGCGCACACGCCGACCGGTTCCTTGGTGACCAGGATGCGGCTGTCGGGCCAGGGCGAGGCCAGGGTCTCGCCGGCGATGCGCTTGGCCTCTTCGCCGAACCATTCGAAAAAGGCGGCGGCGTAGCCGATCTCGCCTTTCGATTCGGCCAGCGGCTTGCCCTGCTCGAGCGTCATCAGGAGCGCCAGGTCGTCGGCGTTTTCCATCATCAGGTCGTGCCACTTGCGCAGGATGGCGGCGCGTTCCTTCGCCAGCTTCTTGCGCCAGGCGGGCCAGGCCGCGTTGGCGGCCTCGATCGCGCGCCGGGTCTCGGCCGCGCCCATGCGCGGCACCGTGGCGATGGTGTCGCCGTTGGCGGGATTGGTCACGGCGGTGGTGTCCTTGCCGTCGGCATCGCACCAGGCGCCGTCGACATAGGCTTGCCGGCGCAGCAGGGAAGGGTCGGTCAGGTTCGGCATGGCGGTCCTCGTCGGTCGTGTAACGGGACTCATGGTAGACCGTTTCGGGGAAGGGCGGAGCGAGGCTGGAAGAGCAGGACCTGCCGCGGCGCCGCCCGCGGCAAGTCCTTCAAGCCTGGCTGGCGACGTCGTCGCCGGCCAGGCCGCAGGAACGGTCAGCCCTTGTGGATCCTGCGACGACGGGTGGCGGCCACCCCGAGCAGGCCGGCGCCGAGGGTGAGCAGGGTGGCCGGCTCGGGGACCTCGGATGGGGTGTTCGGCGTCACGTCGGCGGTCAGCTCCGACCATGCGAAGTTCACGGTCTGGAGCAGGCCGGAGACACGGATCGTGACGTCCAGAATGCCGGTGTCCTGCAGCGCCGTCTTGACATCGAAGTCGTAGGTCTGGCCGAAGAGCGAGACGTTCTGGACAGTCTCGGACAGGTTTCCGTTGAAGAAGAATCTGACCGTTTCCGAACCCAGGAGAATGTCGTACAGGCGGACGTCGAGTGTTGCCCAATTCAGGGTGGCATCATCCGGTAGCCCGGACGACGTCAGGTCATGCGAGTAGGACACCGGGGTGAGGAACGTGACAAAGCGGTCCGGTTCCGGATTATAGAGACTTGTGTATTCAATCGCATGCACGGCGCCGGTCGTCGCCAGCATCAAGACAGCAGCACCAGCCAGTTTTTTCAGGACTTTCATGATTACCCTCCGTTTTGGTTTGGTTTCGAGTAACACGTCGCTTCGATTTGAAGCAAAAGCCTTGATGCAATTCGCGTGCCACGGATGAGCGTTTGATAAAAATCAAAAGCTCACCCAAAATGCATGGAAATTTGACCAACTGTATGTAATTTTGCCCGACACCACCAAATGGTGTAGTGACTTTGTCGGTCTGGTTTTTCGCCGTTCACATCGATTTGAAAACGTTTCGTGACGGCCCGTAACGTGTGGGCAGGGCTCGCCAATTAACGTTAAGCTTTTGACATGGAATCGCAGTTTTTTAGCAGATCGGCAGGAGAAGCGCTTCGTTGGCGCTGTGTTCGATCTGGATTAACGCACCGCGCAGGATCCGGCTGTTTCGGTCTCGTGCGCTCAATACAAGGTAGAAACCATGCGCCCCATCGTCATCGTTCCCGCATGCACGCGTGATTTCGGCGAGCACCCGTACCACGCGGCCCAGCACAAATACGTCGACGCCGTCACCCTCGGCGCCGATTGCGCTTCGTTCATTCTTCCTTCGCTCGGCGCGAATCTGGACCTGGATACCCTGTTCGGCACCATCGACGGCATCATGTTGACCGGTTCGGCATCGAATGTGCATCCCAGTTATTACTCTGAGGAAGTGCTCGATCCCTCGTTGCCGCAGGACCCGGCGCGCGACCAGACCACCTTGCCGCTGATCCGCGAGGCGGTGCGGCGCGGCGTGCCGATCATTGCGATCTGCCGCGGCTTCCAGGAGATGAACGTGGCGCTGGGCGGCAGCCTGCACCAGGCGGTGCAAACCGTCGCCGGCAAGTTCGACCACCGCGAGAAACCCGAGCTTGGCATGGATGAGCAGTACGGTGACGCCCACAACGTCAGCCTGTGCGCCGGGGCTTGCTGGAGCGCATCCTGGGCGTGTCCGAGATTCCCGTCAATTCGCTGCACGGGCAGGGCGTGAATGAACTGGCGCCCGGCCTGACGGTCGAAGCCCTGGCGGAAGACGGCCTGGTGGAGGCGTTCACCGTGTCGAATGCGCCGGGCTTCACCCTGGCCGTGCAGTGGCATCCCGAGTGGCGCATCCAGCACAATCCGTATTCGATGAAGATGTTCGGCGCCTTTGGCCAGGCGTGCCGCGCGTATCAGGAACGACGCTGCGAGAACCACGAACGGCGCCGGAGCGCCGGATGAGCGCCTCTGCCAAGGGCCCGGGACCGAGGCTCCCCGACTCTCCTGCCTTCTGCATCCTTCAACGACAGTGAGGCAACTACATGGCAATTCGCGACAACTTCAGCTATACCGATATGGAAGAGTGGCTCGACGCAAAACGGGTCACCGAGATCGAATGCCTGGTCCCCGACCTGACCGGGGTGGCGCGCGGCAAGATCCTGCCGCGCGTGAAATTCACCGATGACCGCGGCATGCGCCTGCCCGAGGTGGTGCTGGGCATGACCGTTACCGGCAACACCCCCGAGCGCGATGCTGCCTACGAGCGCGCCATCTCGAGCATCGACCGCGACATGATCCTGCGCGCCGACCCGAGCACCATCACCATGGTGCCGTGGGCGGCCGATCCCACCGCGCAAGTGATTCACGACTGCTACTACGCCGATGGCAGGCTGGTCGACTTCGCCCCGCGCAGCGTGCTGCGGCGCGTGCTCAAGCTGTATGAGCAGCGTGGCTGGACGCCGGTGGTGGCGCCCGAGCTGGAGTTCTATCTCACCGCCAAGAACATCGACCCCGACCTGCCGCTGGCGGCGCCGATCGGCCGCAGCGGCCGCGCCGAGACCAGCCGCCAGGTGTACAGCATCGACGCCGTCAACGAATTCGATCCGCTGTTCGAGGACATCTACGATTACTGCGAGATGATGAACCTCGACGTCGACACCTTGATCCACGAGATCGGCGCCGGCCAGATGGAGATCAACTTCCAGCACGGCGAGCCGCTGGGCCTGGCCGACAAGGTCTTCTATTTCAAGCGCACCCTGCGCGAGGCCGCGCTCAAGCACGATATGTACGCCACCTTCATGGCCAAGCCGATGGCGGGCGAGCCGGGTTCGGCGATGCACGTGCACCAGAGCGTGGTCGACGCCGAGACCGGCAAGAACGTCTTCAGCAACGACGACGGTTCGCCATCGCCCCTGTTCCACCAATACATCGGCGGCCTGCAGCGCTACATGCCGTCGGCGATGGCGATCGTTGCGCCTTATGTAAATTCCTACCGCCGCATCGTGCGCGAGACGGCGGCGCCGATCAACCTGCAATGGGGCATCGACAACCGCACGGTGGGCTTCCGGGTGCCGGTATCGGGCTCGCAGGATCGCCGGGTCGAGAACCGCGTGATCGGGGCCGACGCCAATCCCTACCTGGCGCTGGCGATCACGCTGGCCTGCGGCTACCTGGGCATGACGGAAGCGATCGAACCGTCACCGATGGTCGAGGGCAATGCCTACGATATGCCGGTGGAGCTGCCGCAGGGATTGTCGGAAGCGATCACCCTGCTGCGGCGCGAGGACCGGCTGCGCGACGTGCTGGGGGAGCGCTTCATCGACGTGTACACGGCGGTGAAGGAACTCGAGCACCGCGAGTTCATGCAGGTGATCAGTCCGTGGGAGCGGGAGCATTTGCTGCTGCATGTGTGAGCCGTAGGCGCTCCGGATGGTCATGCGCTGACTGGACGCGTGGACGGGGCTCCCGTCCACGCGTTCAACCGGCATAAAAATGGCCGAGGCTTAGGCCCGCGCCTCCAGCACGTCCTGCGTCTCGCCACGATTCTTCAACACCTGCGGCGCCAGCGACCCCGCCACCATCCCGATGAAGGCCGCGATCAGGCCGGCCAGCTGGCCCGGGAAGTGCTCGCCCAGCGACGAGATCTGCTCGAAGAACAGGATCCAGGTGAACAGCCCCGCGCCGATCGACAGGATCGCGCCCTGGGTGGTCGCGCGCTTCCAGTACAGGCCCATCACCAGCGGGATGAAGGCGCCGACCAGCGGCACCTGGTAGGCGCCCGACACCAGTTCGTAGATCGAAGTGCCTTCCATCGCGATCGCGTACAGCAGCACCAGGGCCGCGAACACCACGATCGAGATACGCATCGCGAACAGCTGTTCGCGGTCGGTCATGCCGGGACGCAGGTTCTTGAGGATGTTCTCCACAAAACTGGTCGACGGCGCCAGCAGGGTGGCCGACGAGGTGCTCTTGATCGCCGACAGCAGGGCGCCGAAGAACAGGATCTGCATGAACAGCGGCATCTGCGTCATCACGAAGGTCGGCAGCAGACGCTGGTAGTCGTTCTGGGCCAGGTCGAGCGCGGTGCTGCCCATCACGACCACGGCGGCGGCCACGATGAACATCGGCACGAAGGCGAACACGATGTAGCTGGCGCCGCCGATGATGGCGCCGGTGCGCGCGGTCGGCGCGTCCTTGGCCGACATCACGCGCTGGAACACGTCCTGCTGCGGGATCGAGCCGAACATCATGGTGATCGCGGCGGCGATGAAGAACATCACGTCCTTCAGGCTCGGCTCGGGCAGGAAGCGCCACAGGTCGGCCTGCTGGGCCATCGCCAGCACGTTGCCGGCGCCACCGGCCAGGTCGGCGGCGAACCAGGCGATCACGCTCATGCCCACCACCAGCACGATCATCTGGATGAAGTCGGTCACGGCCACGGCCAGGAAGCCGCCCACCACCACGTAGATCAGCACCGTCAGCGTGCCGACGATCATGCCCGTGGCCGGCGACATGGCGCCGGCGGTCAGCACCGAGAACACCAGGCCCAGCGCCGTGATCTGGGCCGCGACCCAGCCCAGGTAGCTCATGATGATGGCCACCGAGCAGAACACCTCGATGCCCTTGCCGTAGCGCTGGCGGTAGTAGTCGCCGATCGTCAGCAGGTTCAGTTTATAGAGCCGGGCGGCGAAGAACACGCCGACCAGGATCAGGCACATGCCGGCCCCGAACGGATCCTCCACCACCGCGTTCAGGCCGCCCTGCACGAACTTGGCCGGGATGCCCATCACGGTCTCGGCGCCAAACCAGGTGGCGAAGGTCGTGGTGATCACCATGATCAGCGGCAGGCTGCGGCCGGCGACGGCGAAGTCGCTGGTGTTCTTGATCCGCGTGCCCGCCCACATGCCCAGGGCAAGCGTACCCAACAGGTAGAGCACGACGAAAGAGATCAGGGTGATATTCATGCTGGTGAATGCTCCGAAGGCCAGGAATTATTATCGGGCGGAAAATTCGCGATTATAAATGCAGAAGCCGGCGGCAGGCCCAACTTTGCCGTTTCGCCGGTCTAGATCGCCATCTCGCGCAACAGTCTGGACGCCTCGCGGTTGGCGCCGATGCAGGCGCCGTCGCGCATGAAGATCTGCAGCTGCGACTGCTCGTCGGCGCGCATCGATTCGACGAAATCGAGGTTGATCAGCGCCGAGCGGTGCACGCGGATGAAGCGGCGCGGGTCGAGCTGGGTCTCCAGCTCCGAGATCCCGATCCGCACCAGGAAGTGCTGGCCGCGCGCGGCGATCACCGTGTACTTCGAATCGGCCTTCATGTATTCGATCTCGCCCACGGCGAGCGGGAAGATGCGGCCGCGGTCGCGCACCAGGATGCGGTCCAGCCGCCCCGGGCCGCTTGCCGCGCGCGCCAGCGCATCCTCGAGGCCGGCCCGCTCCTGCGTCGCTCCTTCCAGCAGGCGCGCCACGCTGGCCGCGAAGCGCGCCCTGGTAAACGGCTTGAGCAGGTAGTCGACCGCGTGCAGCTCGAAGGCGGTCACCGCGTACTGGTCGTAGGCGGTGGTGAACACGATCTGCGGCAGGTAGTCGAGCCGGCGCAGCACTTCGAGGCCTGTCATCTCGGGCATCTGGATGTCCATGAACACGACATCGGGCCGCAGCTGCCCGATGCGCTCGAGCGCGCTGGCGCCGTCGGCGGCTTCGCCCACCAGGCGCAGGCCAGGGTGGGCATAGATGGCGTCGCGCAGCACGTCGCGCGCGAGCGGCTCGTCTTCGGCGAAAAACACGGTCTTTGCGGTCTTGGTCATGGTGTCAGGCGATGGGCAGGGTGACGCGGGCGGCGAAGCCGGCGCCGGGACGGGAATCGATGCTCAAGCAGGCGCGGCCCGCGTAATCGAGTTCGAGGCGGCGGCCGATGGTGCGGATGCCCAGGCCGGGCGAGGCGTCGATCGTCTCTTGCGTGGCGCCCGGGCCGTCGTCGCTCACGGTCAGGCGCAGCATGCCGGCCTGCGGGTCGCGCCGGCTCTCGATGCGCAGCAGGCCGGGACGGGTATAGGGATTGAAGGCGTGCTTGATGCTGTTCTCGATCAGCGGTTGCAGGGTCAGGGCCGGCAGCACGACGTCCCCCAGGTCGGGATCGAGATCCCAGTGCACCTGCAGGCGCGGCCCGAGGCGCAGCTGTTCCAGCTCCAGGTAGTCGCGCGCGAACTGAAGCTCGGCGTCGAGCGTCACGCGGTCGGCGCCAGCGCGTTCGGTATCGAGCACATAGCGCAGCATGTCCGAGAACTGGAACAGCGCCGTCTCGGCGGCGGCGGGGTTGCGCTGGGTGAGGGCGATGATCGAGTGCAGGGTGTTGAAGAGAAAGTGCGGGTTGAGCTTGCTGCGCAGCGCGCCGAGTTCGGCGGCAACGAGCAGCGTGCGCGCCTGCTGGGCCGCCAGCGCCTGGCGCTGGGTGGCGGCGGTGGCGCGCATCGTGTGGAACAGGCCGGCCACGACGGCGTAGCTCATGACGTTGTACAGGAACGGCCAGACATGCCACGCGAGCCCGCGCTCGAGCGGCTCCTGCATGAGCGTCAGCAGCACGTGCGCACCGAAGGCGAAGGTCAGCGCAGCCGCGAAGTGGATCGCGCAGCGCCACCCCAGCCCCACGCCGCGCCGCTCGAACCAGCCGGTGAGGGGCCAGACCAGCGTCAGCACGATTGCCGAAGGCGCGATGCTGGCGAAGGCGTAAAAGATCATCGCCGGGTTGAAATTCCCGGTCAGCAGGGCGTCAGTCTGGAGCACCACTGCGATCAGCATGATGTACGCCAGCCAGATGGCGATATATCCGCGCCACATCGGGGCCAGGGAGATGGACTTGATCGGGTTCATCCATTCAGTATCGTCGAGATTGCGTCGCCTGCGTGATGGCCTGCGCCAGGTTGCAGGAAATACGGCGTCAACTGCGAACTGGATGCGACGAGTCGATCGTGTGCGTGATCTTGCATGTTATTGCGTTAATTTGCATGTTTGTGTAAATTGACGACGCAAGCAAACTGGAGAAGAAATGCAATTACCGGAAGAACGACGCCAGGCGATCGTCGACGCGGTCGAGCGCGAAGGGCGGGTACTGGCGGCCGAGCTGGCGGAGCGCCTGGCGACGTCCGAAGACACGATCCGGCGCGACCTGCGCGACCTCGATGCGGCCGGCCTGCTGCGGCGCGTGCACGGCGGCGCGATCCGCCTGCGGCCGGCGGAGAACTTCGAGCAGCGCGCCGCCAGCGACCTGCCGCGCAAGACGCAGCTGGCGCAGGGCCTGCGCGCATGCATCCGCCCCGGCGACACGATGCTCATCGACGCCGGTTCGACCCACCTGGCGCTGGCGCGCACCCTGGTAGACGGCTGCTGCGCCACCATCGTCACCAACAGCCCGCAGATCGCGCTGGCGCTGGGCGGCTTCCAGCGTACCCGCATCGTGCTGCTGGGCGGGACCTATCATCCGAACGAGGGCGCCGTGATCGGCGCCGCCACCCTGGCCGAAGTGCAGCGCCTGCGGCCCGACCTGGCCCTGGTGGGCGTGTGCGCGATCGATCCCGCGCGCGGCCTGGCCGCTTCGAATCCCGAGGAAGCGGCGCTCAAGGGGCCATGCTGGCCGCGAGCGTGCGGCGCGCGGTCGCCGTCCTCAACGAACGCTTCGACGACAGCGCTCCCTTCGTGTTCGGGGGGCTGGACGAGATCGACCACCTGGTGCTGGAGGCCGATGCGCCGCTTGCCGCCATCGCCTCCCTGCGCGAACGCCATCCCGCACTCGACATCACCCTCACCAACAAGGCCCCGGCATGACCCACGTCTCCACCATCGAACCACGCAGCATCGAAGCCGGCCGCTGGGCCATCTCGACCGTCTTCCTGCTCAACGGCGCCGGCATCGGCCTGTGGGCGGCCCACGTGCCGACCGTGCAGGCGCGCATGGGCATCGATACCGGCATGCTCAGCCTGGTGCTGCTGACGATCGCCGGGGGCGCCCTGATGGCGATGCCGCTGATGGGCGGCCTGACCGGCCGCTTCGGCACGCGCCGCATGGTGCTGCTGTCGGGCTTCGCCTTCGCCCTGATGACGGCCGTGGTCATGGGCGTGCCGAACCTGCCGCTGCTGTTCGTGGCGGCCTTCCTGTTCGGCGTGTCCAACGGCGCGCTGGACGTGGCCATGAACGCCAACGCCAGCGAGGTCGAGAGCGCGCGCGGCCTGCCCACCATGTCGTCGTTCCACGGCTTCTTCAGCCTGGGCGGCCTGTTCGGTGCGAGCCTGGGCGGCGTGCTGGTCGGCCAGGGCCTGGGGCATGGCGGAGGCGCCCTGATGGTGGCGATCGCGACCGCCGTGGTGCTCGCCCTGACGGCGCCGCGCGTGCTGGGCTTCGCCGCGCATGCGAGCGGCAGCCACTTCATGCTGCCGCGCGGCGCCGCCCTCGGCCTGGGCCTGCTGGCGCTGCTGTGCTTCGCGGTCGAAGGCGCGCTGGTCGACTGGAGCGCGCTGCTGCTCGAGGAGCGCACCGGCGCCTCGCCGGCGTCGGCGGCGCTGGGCTACTCGGCGTTCTCGATCGCGATGGCGGCCTGCCGCTTCGCCGGCGACCGCATCATCCTGCGGGTCGGCGCGATGCGGGTAATGGTGATCGGCGGCCTGGCCATGTTCGCCGGCCTGGCGCTGGCGGTCCTCAGCACCAATTTCGTGATGTCGAGCTGCGGCTTCGCCCTGGTCGGCCTGGGCGCGGCGAACGTGGTGCCGCTGCTGTTCGGCGCCGCCGCGCGCATCCCCGGCATGCATCCCGGCGCGGGCGTGGCGGCGGTGGCCACGCTGGGCTATGGCGGCCTGCTGCTGGCGCCGCCGGTGCTGGGCTGGGTGGCGGTGCACTCGAGCGTGATGGTGGCGCTCGGCGCGCTGTCGCTGTCGGGGATCGTGATCGCGCTGAGCGCGGGGGTGCTCAAGCGCTGATGTATTCGCGCAGGACGGTGTAGACGCCGCCCTGCGATTCGACCAGCGCGTAGCCGTCGGCCTGCCATGCGATGGCCGGACCGTTCTCCGGCACGGCGACGCCGCTGGCGCGGCGCGCCATGGTGACGTGCGGCCGGTAGCTGCGCGCCTCGGCTTGCAAGCCAAGGCCCACCAGCGCATCCGCCAGCCGCGCGTGCAGCGCCAGCAGTTCGGGCGGTACGGCCAGCGGTTCGAGCACCGCGATTCCGTGCGGCCACAGCACCGGCATGCCGAGATCGAGCCGGAACGCTTCGAACGGGACTGCGAATCGCTCGAGAAGTTCGGGCAAGCGTTCGGAGGGAACGTCGCCCAGGAAGTGCAGGGTGAGGTGCAGCTTGTCGGCATGGACCGGCGTTGCGCCGCGTGGCCACGGCCAGGCATCGCGCCGCGCGCGCAGCTGGGCGCGTATCGTGGCCGACGGCCACAGGGCCAGGAACAGACGCGATGTCTCTTGCTGGCCCATGATGCTCACATCAGAAGCAGTGCTCCGGCGCCGGGAAGCTGCCGTCCTTCACGGCCGCCACATAGGCCATGACGGCCGCGTCGATGCTGGTCTGGCCATCCATGAAGTTCCTGACGAAGCGCGCCTTGCGGCCCGGGAACACGCCCAGCAGGTCGTGCATCACCAGCACCTGGCCCGAGCAGTCGGGACCGGCGCCGATGCCGATGGTCGGCACCGACAGCAGCTCGGTGACTTCCTTGCCCAGCGCCGCCGGCACCGCCTCGAGGAGCACCACGGCCGCACCGGCCGCCTGCAGCGCCAGCGCGTCGTTCTTCAGGCGCTCGGCGCCTTCGCCGGTCTTGCCCTGCACCTTGAAGCCGCCCAGCTGGTGCACGAACTGCGGGGTCAGGCCGATGTGGGCGCACACCGGAATGCCGCGCTCGACCAGCAGGCGCACGGTGTCGGCCAGCCAGGCGCCGCCCTCGATCTTGACCATGTGGGCGCCGGCGCGCATCAGCTGCACCGCGCTGTCGTAGGCTTGCTGCGGGTTGCCGTAGCTGCCGAAGGGCATGTCGGCCAGCACCAGCGCGTTCTTGTTGCCGCGCGCGACCGAGGCCGTGTGATAGACCATGTCGGCCACCGTCACCGGCAGGGTCGAGTCGTGGCCGGCGCAGACCATGCCCAGCGAGTCGCCGATCAAGAGGATCTCGACGCCGCAGCGGTCCATCAGCGAGGCGAAACTGGCGTCGTAGCAGGTCAGCATCGCGATCCTGTCGCCGGCTGCGCGCTTGGCGAGCAGCGCGGGAACGGTCACGGCCTTCGGCAACGCGGGCACCGGCGTCGGCACCGTGGCGGCGCCGGTCGTGGCCATATCGTTACCCTGCAAATAAGAGCTCATACAAATCCTTTGGTAAAACTGGAACGTCCAGATTCGCGTAGTGTAATGCGGCGCATGCGAAGCTGCAGGCAAACCGTCATGAACGGAAGATGAAGTAGACGGCGCCGACCAGGCACAGGCCGGCCCAGACGTAGTCGAGCTTGAACGGTTCGTTCATGTAGAACATCGCGAACGGCACGAACACGGTCAGGGTGATCGCCTCTTGCATGATCTTGAGCTGCGCCAGCGAGAACTGGGTATGGCCGATGCGGTTGGCCGGCACCTGCAGCAGGTACTCGAACAGCGCGATGCCCCAGCTGATCAGGGCCGCCACGTACCAGGCGCGGTGCTGCAGGCCTTTCAGGTGGCCGTACCAGGCGAAGGTCATGAAGACGTTCGACAGGATCAGGAGGCCCGTGGTCTGGGCCCAGACGGGCAGGTTCATGGCATGCGCTTTCTACGCGAGTCTGGCGATGGTCTGGCCGGCCACCAGCGCCGCGAAACTGCGCGCCGGGCCATGGCCGGGAATGTCGATGTCGGGGGCGATCTCGAGCAGCGGCTGCAGCACGAAGGCGCGTTCATGCATGCGCGGATGCGGCACGCTCAAGGCCGGGCTGGCGATGACTTCGTCGCCGTACAGCAGCAGGTCGAGGTCGAGCGTGCGCGGCGCGTTGTGATAGGGCCGCTCGCGGCCATGGGCCTGTTCGATGTCCTGCAGCGCTCGCAACAGGTCGTGGGGCGCCAGCGTGGTGTCGAGGCAGGCCACGGCGTTGATGTAGTCGTCGCCGCTCGAGTCGATCGGGGCGGTGCGGTACAGGCTCGAGGTGTGCAGCAGGGTGCTGCCGCCGAGCCGCGCCAGGCGCGCCAGCGCGTCGAGCACGTTCGCCTGCGCGTCGCCCAGGTTGGCGCCGATCCCGACCCAGGCGATCATTCTTCGCTGCCGCCTGCTGGCGCCGGGCTGCGTTCGCCGCCGCCTTCACCAGTATTCTTGCGCGGACCGCGGCGGGGACGACGCTTCTTGGGCGCGCCATTGGCCGCGCCGCCTTCGCGCTCGCGCGTGCCGGCCGCAGCCACCAGGCGCTCGCGGTCGCCGCCTTCGGCCGCATAGAACTCGGTCCACCATTCGCCCACTTCGGCCGGCAATTCTCCCGAGGCGCAGCGCAGCAGCAGGAAGTCATAGCCGGCGCGGAAGCGCGGGTGTTCCAGCAGCTTGTACGGCGCGCGGCCGGCGCGGCGCTCGAAACGCGGCTGCATGGCCCAGATGTCGCGCATGTCGGTGGCGATGCGGCGCTGCAGGGCCAGGTTCTCGGTCTGCGTTTCGAGCACGGCGTCGGCCGCCAGGTGCAGCGCGGGAATCGGCGCTTCGCCCGCGGCGCGGTAGGCGGTCCATTTTTCCAGCACCTGGTGCCACAGCAGCGACGCGAACAGGAACCCGGGCGAGACGCCCTTGCCGGCCTTGACGCGCGCATCGGTCGAATCGAGCGCCAGGGTCACGAACTTCATGCCGATCGGCTGCTCGAGCACGACGTCCAGCAGCGGCAGCAGGCCATGGTGCAGGCCGGCCGAGCGCAGCTCCTTGAGGCAGGCCAGGGCGTGGCCCGACAGCAGCAGCTTGAGCATCTCGTCGAACACGCGCGCCGCCGGCACATTGTCGATCAGCGGGGCCATGACGGGGATCGGCGCGCGTGTGGTCGGCTCGATCGTGAAGCCCAGCTTGGCCGCGAAACGCACCACGCGCAGCATGCGCACCGGGTCTTCGCGGTAGCGCGCCTCGGGCATGCCGATGATGCGCAAGGTCTTGGCGCGGATGTCCTCGATGCCGCCGTGGTAGTCCAGCACCGACTGGGTGGCCGGATCGTAGTACATCGCATTGATCGTGAAGTCGCGTCGCGCCGCGTCTTCGTGCTGCGGACCGAAGCTGTTGTCGCGCAGGACGCGGCCATGTTCGTCCTTGGGCGCGTTGTCGCTGCCGTTGCCGCGGAAGGTGGTCACCTCCAGCAGGTCCTGGCCGAACATCACGTGCACGATCTGGAACCGGCGGCCGATGATGAAGGCGCGCCGGAACAGTTTCTTGACCTGCTCGGGCGTGGCGTCGGTGGCGATGTCGAAGTCCTTGGGCTTCACGCCCAGCAGCAGGTCGCGCACGGCGCCGCCGACGACGAAGGCCTTGAAGCCGGCTTCCTGCAGGGTTTGCGTGACGCGGATCGCGTTCGACGAGACATTCTTGGGATCGATGCCGTGTTCGGCCGGGCCGAGGATGGTCGGTTCGGTGGCGTCGCGCTGGTCTTTCACACCCAGGATTTTACGGATGAATTTTTTAATCATTGAATAGTTGGATGGTTGGCCAGCCCTGTTGCTGCGCGTGGCTCGCGAGCGCGGCGCTCGGATTGGTCGCGACCGGATGGGAGACGATGGACAGCAGCGGAATGTCGTTGTGCGAATCGCTGTAGAAATGGCTGCGGCCGAAGCTGCCGAACGGCTGCCCCAGGCGTTCCAGCCAGGCGTGCATATGCGTGATCTTGCCGGGCCCCGAGGTCGGGGTGCCCGCCAGGCGTCCGGTGAGATTGCCGGCGGCGTCGCGCTCGGGCATGGCCGCGATATGGTGCTCGACGCCGAAGGCGGCCGCGATCGGCGCCGTGATGTAGTGGTTGGTGGCGGTGATGATCGCCACCAGGTCACCGGCGGCCTGGTGCTCTCGCACCAGCTTCAGGGCCTGCGGCTTGATCGCGGGCTCGATCACTTCGCGCATGTAACGCGCATGGAGGGATTCGAGTTCGTGACGGGGAAAGCCCGCCAGGGTGCCGAGCGCGAACTCCAGGTATTCGACCGGGTCGAGCACGCCGGCGTTGTACTGGGCGAAGAAGGCGTCGTTGCGGGCGCGGTAGGCATCGCCGTCGACCGCGCCGACCCGCGCCAGGAATTCGCCCCATTCATGGTCCGAATCGAGCGGCAGCAGGGTGTGGTCGAGGTCAAACAGGGCAAGGTTTTTCATTCTTTGGGTTCAAGCGGCAGGTTCTCTTGCAACAGCAGGTCGCGCAGCAGGGGCAGCGTGACCGGGCGCTGGGTTTCGAGCGAATACTGGTCCAGGGCGTCCAGCATGGTCGACAGGGAACGCATGTCGCGTTTGAAATGAGACAACAAATAGGGTAACACGCTGGCCGACAAGGTCAAACCACGCGCCTCGGCGGCGTGCGTCAGCGCTTCGATCTTCTGGTCGTCCGACAGGCCGTGGATCTGGTACACCAGGCCCCAGCCCATGCGCGTGCGCAGGTCTTCGCGCACCTGCAGCACGGCCGGCGGCACCGGCCCGGTGCAGACCATGTAGGCGCCATGCTCGCGGATCTGGTTGAACAGGGAGAAGGCGTCGATCTGGCGCTGCGGGCTCAGGCGGTCGCAATCGTCCAGCAGGTAGAGCGTGACGTCGGGCGCGTGCAGGAAATCGGCGGCGGGCGCGTCGGCCGCGATATAGCGCGCGCCGGGGCTGGCCGCCAGTCCGTGCAGCAGGTGGGTCTTGCCGGCGCCGGTGTCGCCCCACAGGTATGCGAAGTGCTCGCGCGAGCTGCGCTCGGCGAACAGGTGCATCAGGTGCGCCATCTCGGCATTCGCCCCCACCTGGAAGGTGTCGAGGCTCTGGGCCGGCTCGGCGCCTAAATCGAGCACCAGCTGTTTCATGGCGTGGGCCGTTTCATGCCTGACGTAGGGAAAAATGGCATGCCAGTAAGGTCAAGTTTCGCTGTTATATTCGTTAAACGGGATATTGGATGAACCGTTTTGCTAAAATAGTGGATTGACCAGTTTCGCCGGTCGCCTCCTATTTTACCGCCTCCGCTGCCAAATACCATGAGCCAACCATCTAATGTTTCTCTCTCCTACCGCGACGCGGGTGTCGATATCGATGCCGGCGACGCCCTGGTCGAAGCGATCAAGCCCCTTGCCAAGCGCACCATGCGCGAAGGCGTGCTGGGCGGCATCGGCGGCTTCGGCGGTCTGTTTGAGATCAGCAAGAAGTTCAAGGAACCGGTCCTGGTATCCGGCACCGACGGCGTGGGCACCAAGCTCAAGCTGGCGTTCGAACTGAACCGCCACGACACGGTCGGCATCGACCTGGTCGCCATGAGCGTCAACGACATCCTGGTGCAGGGCGCCGAGCCGCTGTTCTTCCTCGATTACTTTGCTTGCGGCAAGCTGGACGTGGCGACCGCCACCGCCGTGGTCTCGGGCATCGCCAAGGGCTGCGAAGAGTCGGGCTGCGCGCTGCTGGGCGGCGAAACCGCCGAAATGCCGGGCATGTACCCGGACGGCGAATACGACCTGGCCGGCTTCGCCGTCGGCGCGGTCGAGAAGTCGCAGATCATCGACGGCAGCAAGATCGTCCCGGGCGACGTGGTGCTGGGCCTGGCGTCGTCGGGCATCCACTCCAACGGCTACTCGCTGGTGCGCAAGATCATCCAGGTGGCCAAGCCCGACCTCGAGGCCGATTTCCATGGCCGCAAGCTGGCCGACGTGCTGATGGCGCCGACCCGCCTCTACGTCAAGCCGCTGCTCAGCCTGATGTCCTCGATGGAAGTCAAAGGCCTGGTGCACATCACCGGCGGCGGCCTGGTCGAGAACATCCCGCGCGTGCTGCAGGATAACCTCACCGCCGTGCTGGACGCTTCGTCGTGGACCATGCCGCCGCTGTTCCAGTGGCTGCAGCAGCACGGCGGCGTGGCTGACGCCGAGATGCACCGCGTGTTCAACTGCGGCATCGGCATGACCGTGATCGTCTCGAAAGAAAACGCGGATGCGGCGTTTGCCCAGCTGGAAGCGGCCGGCGAGACCGTGTACCGCATCGGCGAGATCCGCGCCCGCGAAGAAGGCCAGGCGCAGACCGTCGTGCTGTAAGGGCAGGACTGCCGAACGCAAAACGGGCGCCCGAGGGCGCCCGTTCTTCGTTGTGCGCTGTCGTTAGCGCGCCGCGCCGCTGCAATGATCGGCTACTCCGGCGCCCGGATGTAGTCGACCATGCCCTCGCTGCCCCGGCTGGGCGGCGCGGTGAGCAGGCTGGCCACGACCACGGTCAGCATCCCGGCAGGCATCCCGAACACCCCGGCCGCCATCGGCAGGATGCCGAACCAGGCGGCATTCATGCTGCCGCCCAGGGCTGGACTCGTGCTCAGCATGTAGCAGAGGCAGACCGCGAAGCCGACGAGCATGCCGGCGATCGCCCCCTGGTGGTTGGCGCGCTTCCAGAACACGCCCAGCACCAGCACCGGAAAGAGCGTGGAGCCCGCGAGCGAGAACGCCGCAGCCACGAGCGACAGGATGTCGGCCGGCTTCTGCGACGCCACGTAGGCGGCGATGAAGGCCACCCCCAGCAGCAGCAGCTTGGAAATCGTGACCCGCTTCTGGGTCGACGCGCTCGGATTGACCATTTTATAGTAGACGTCGTGCGACAGCGCATTGGAGATCGCCAGCAGCAGGCCGTCGGCGGTTGACAGCGCCGCCGCCAGGCCGCCGGCCGCGACCAGGCCCGCGATCACGTAGGGCAGGCCGCCGATCTCGGGCGTCGCCAGCACCAGCACGTCGGCGTCGATCGCGAATTCGGCCAGCTGCACGATGCCGTCGCCGTTGATGTCGGCCACGCTCACCAAAGGATTGGCCTTGTCCACATTGGCCCAGTACGAGATCCAGGTGGGCAGCGACGAGAAGTCGCTCCCTACCAGCGAGGTATAGATGTCGTACTTGGCCAGCACCGCCAGCGCCGGGATGGTCAGGTAGACCAGCAGGATGAAGAACAGGGTCCAGAACACCGAGACCCGGGTATCGTTCACCGACGGCGTGGTATAGGCCCGCATCAGGATGTGGGGTAGCGCCGCGGTGCCGAACATCAGGCAGAACACCACGGCAAGGAAGTTGTTGCGGCGCTTATCCGATTCTTCTTTGGTGGCGCCGGGGAAGGGCTCGGCGTGCGGCTCGGGCGGCCGGGCCCGCGCCAGATTGGCGTCGCGCCGCTCGCTCCATTGCGAGCGCGCCTCGTCCACCGAGTTCGGATAGGTGGCCAGCGTGCGCTCGGCCTGGCGCACTTCGGTCAGCGAGGCATTGCGCGCACGCGCCGCTGCCAGCTGGCGCTGGGCTTCCAGCTTGCCGGTCTCCCACGATTCGGGCAGCGCATCGACCCGCGCCGCGTATGCGTCGGCCCTGCGGCGAAACTCGGCGCGCACCTGTTCTTCGCGCGGATCCCTGGCCAGTTCGGCCTCGCGCGCGGTCAGCTTGGGCATCAGCGAGCCATAGGCCACCGCGGGGATCGGGTTGTCGGCGTGCTTGGCCGACAGCCACATCGTTGGAATCAGGAAGGCGACCAGCAGGATGATGTACTGCGCCACCTGGGTCCAGGTGATCGCCCGCATCCCGCCCAGGAACGAGCACACCAAAATGCTCGCCAGGCCCAGGAAGATCCCGACCGAGAAATCGACCCCGGTGAAGCGCGAAGCGATCAGGCCGACCGCGTAGATCTGCGCCACCACATAGGTGAACGAGACCAGGATGGTGGCGCCGACCGCCAGCGCGCGCACCGGGCCGCCGCGTCCTCCGGCGCCGCCGCCGTAGCGCGCCGCCAGGAAGTCGGGCACGGTGTACTGGGCAAACTTGCGCAGGTAGGGCGCGATCAGCAGCGCGACCAGCACGAAGCCGCCGGTCCAGCCCATGATGAAGGCCAGGCCATCGAAGCCCTGCAGATAAAGGCCGCCGGCCAGGCTGATGAAGCTGGCCGCCGAGATCCAGTCGGCGGCGGTGGCCATGCCGTTGAACATGGCCGGCACGCGCCGTCCGGCGACGTAGTATTCGGTGACGCTCGAGGTGCGGCAGATCACGCCGATGATCGCGTACAGGGCGATGGTGGCGAACATGAACAGGTGGCCGATCCACAGGCGCGGCATGCCTTCCTGCTCGAGCAGGGCGACGGCGACCAGGAACAGCGCGAAGCAGCCGGTATACCAGAGATAGTAGCGCGCCAGCTTGCTGAAATACGGTGGCTTGCCGCTCATCGTGGCGCATCCCCGGCGCTTGCCGCAGTGTTTGCCGCAGCATTGGCAGCCGCATCGCGGTCCAGCCGGCGCATGCGCCAGGCATAGAAGCCGATGATGGCCAGCGACACCAGCGAGGCGCCTTGCGCCGCCATGTAGAACGACAGCGGCCAGCCGAACACCTCGACGCGCGCCAGCTCGCGCGCGAAGAACACGGTGCCAAAGCCGGTCGCCAGCCACAGCGCCAGCAGCAGGAGGGTCGTCTTGCGGGTGCGTTCCCAGTGCACGGCGTTGGCGGCGCGGCGGCGCGCCGCGTCGTCCTGGTGGGGGTCAAGGGGCGGCGTCGGGTTCATGGAGCGGAGGAGGGAAGGTCAGGCGGAACAGGCTGCCCGGGAAGCGCTTGGACTGGCTGCGCGGGTTGTTGAAGATGTCGATCCGGGCGCCGTGCTGCTGGGCGATCTCGCGCACGATCGCCAGGCCCAGGCCGCTGCCCTGGGTATTGCTGCCCAGGATGCGGTAGAAGCGCTCGAACACGCGTTCGCGCTCGTTGGCGGCGATGCCGGGGCCGGTGTCCTCGACCTCGAGCAGCGCAGGTCCGCCGGCGCCGTCGCGCCGCACGCGCACCGTGACGCTGCCGCCGGCCGGGGTGTAGCGCAGCGCATTGTCGATCAGGTTCGACAGCAGCTCGCGCAGCATCAGCGGCTGGCCGGCGATGACGACCGGGCCTTCGTCGGCGGCCGGCGGCTCGAAGCCGAGGTCGATCTCGCCCGCGAACGAGGCCTGCACCCAGTCTTGCACCGTTTCGCGGGCCAGGCGCGACAGGTCCAGCTCGGCGAAGGCCAGGCCAGCCTGCGGCTGGTTTTCGGCGCGCGCCAGCGCCAGCAGCTGGTTCACCAGGCGCGTGGCCGATTCCGAACTCTTGGCCAGCTGTTCCAGCGAGCGGTGGATCTCGGCCGGGTCGAGCTGGCGCAGGGCCAGTTCGGACTGCATGCGCATGCCGGCCAGCGGGGTCTTCATCTGGTGCGCGGCGTCGGCGATGAAGCGCTTCTGCATCGCCATCGATTCGCCCAGGCGTTCGAGCATGTCGTTGAAGGAGCCGACCAGCGGCGAGATCTCTTCCGGCACCTGGCGCGGATCGATCGGCGACAGGTCGTCCTGGGGCCGCGCGCGGATGCGCTGCTGCAGCTCGGCCAGCGGGGTCAGGCCGCGCGACAGCGCAAACCACACCAGCGCCAGGATCACCGGCAGGATGATGAACTGGGGCAGGATCACGCCCTTGATGATCTCGCCCGCCAGGTGCGCGCGTTTGTCGAGCGTCTCGGCCACCTGCACCAGCGCAAGCGGAGGCGAATGAGGCGGCTCGAGCGGCGGCTGCAGGGAACGCTCGTGCAATGGGTCGAGGTTGACATAAGTGTAGGCGACCCGGATCGGCGTGCCGTGGATGCTGTCGTTGCGGAACTCGACCGCGCCGCTGCGCGCATGCTCGTCGGCCGCGTTGATCCGCGGACGCGGCAGGTCGCGGTCGCCGTCCAGCAGTTCGCCGTCGGGTCCGGCCAGCAGGTAATAGACGCTGTCGACGTCGTCGGCGCGCAGGATGTCGCGACCGGACGGATGCAGCTGGCCGGACGCCTTGCCGCCCACGCTGCGGATCTGCTGGCCCAGCACCGTGACCCGGTCTTCGAGCGCGTCGTCGAAGGGCTGGTTGGCGATCGACTTGGCGACCAGATAGGTGATGGCGATGCTCATCGGCCACAGCAGCAGCAGCGGAGCCAGCATCCAGTCGAGGATCTCGCCGAACAGCGAGTGCCGGATGTTTTCGTCCGGCTCGGGATTCGGCGGGACGTAGGTCGGCTCGGCCGTCGTGGCCGGGGTTTGCTCGGGTCCGGCCGTGAAGCCGGCGTCGCGTTCGTTCACCTGTCGGCGACGGTTGCCGCTGCTGTTCCTGCGGCGCGTTCGGCGGCGGCGCTTGCTGCGGCCTCGGAGTATTTCTCGAGGCAGTAGCCCAGGCCGCGCACGGTGGCGATGCGCACGCCGCCGACTTCGATCTTCTTGCGCAGGCGGTGCACGTAGACCTCGATCGCGTTGTTGGAGACTTCCTCGCCCCATTCGCACAGATGGTCGACCAATTGTTCCTTGGATACCAGGCGGCCGGTGCGCGCCAGCAGCACCTCGAGCAGGCCGAGCTCGCGCGCCGACAGGTCGAGCATCTGGTCGTTGATGTAGGCGCTGCGGCCGACCTGGTCGTAGACCAGCGGGCCGTGGCGCACCACGGTCGGGCCGCCGCCGGCGCCGCGGCGGGTGAGGGCGCGCACCCGCGCCTCGAGTTCGGACAGGGCGAACGGCTTGGCCATGTAGTCGTCGGCGCCCAGGTCGAGGCCTTCCACCCGCTGCTCGACGGAATCGGCGGCGGTGAGGATCAGGACCGGCAGCAGCGAGGCGCGGGCGCGCAGGCGGCGCAGCACTTCGAGCCCCGACATCTTCGGCAGGCCGAGATCGAGGATGAGCAGGTCGAACTCCTGGGTGGAGAGGGCGGTGTCGGCATCCTGGCCGTTCTTGACGTAATCGATGGCGTAGCCGGACTGGCGCAGGGATCGCGTCAGGCCGTCAGCAAGTACGCTATCATCTTCGGCGAGCAGAATTCGCATGGTGGCACCTCGGTTAACGCGTTAGACAAACTCAAGTCCATATTGTGTTTGATTTGTCGCAACAATGCGAGCTTCGCCCCATTGATTGACAAAATGGTTACGTATTAGTGCTTGCAAAAACCACTGGATTTTTATACAGTAGTGGCTATTGAAGTGCGCGTGCGCGCCCACACCTTGCCTACTCCACGATTGAAAGTACACCATGGACGACAAAAAATCCGCATTGAACGCCGCTGAAAAGGGCAAGGCGCTGGCAGCCGCCCTGGCGCAAATCGAAAAGCAGTTCGGCAAGGGCTCGGTCATGCGCATGGACACCAATGCGCCGGTCGAAGAAGTGCAGACTGTTTCCACCGGCTCGCTGGGCCTCGACATCGCCCTGGGCGTCGGCGGCCTGCCGCGCGGCCGTATCGTCGAGATCTACGGCCCTGAATCGTCGGGTAAAACCACCCTGACCCTGCAGACCATCGCCCAGATGCAAAAACTGGGTGGCACCTGCGCCTTCATCGACGCCGAGCACGCGCTCGACGTGACCTATGCCCAAAAACTGGGCATCAACCTGGGCGACCTGCTGATCTCGCAGCCGGATACCGGCGAACAGGCGCTCGAAATCACCGACGCACTGGTGCGTTCGGGCAGCGTCGACCTGGTGGTCATCGACTCGGTGGCGGCACTGACCCCGCGCGCCGAGATCGAAGGCGATATGGGCGACTCGCTGCCTGGCCTGCAGGCGCGCCTGATGTCGCAAGCGCTGCGCAAGCTGACCGGTTCGATCAACCGCACCAACACGCTGGTGATCTTCATTAACCAGATCCGCATGAAGATCGGCGTCATGTTCGGCAGCCCGGAGACCACCACCGGCGGTAACGCACTGAAGTTCTACGCCTCCGTGCGCATGGACATCCGTCGTACCGGTTCGATCAAGTCGGGCGACGAAGTGATCGGTAACGAAACCAAGGTCAAAGTCGTCAAGAACAAGATCGCGCCACCGTTCAAGGAAGCCCACTTCGACATCCTGTACGGAGCGGGCACCTCGCGCGAAGGCGAAATCCTGGACCTGGGCGCCGACAACAAGATCGTCGAGAAGTCGGGCTCGTGGTACAGCTATAACGGCGAGCGCATTGGCCAAGGTAAAGACAACGCCCGCCAGTTCCTGGTGGATCGCCCGGCCCTGGCGCGTGAGATCGAGAACAAGGTCCGCGCCGCCCTGGGCGTACGCGAACTGCCGCCGGTTGCTGCCGGTGGTGAGGACAAGCCGAAGCTGCAGGCAGTTGGTGAGTAATCGCCTGGCGCGGGCGGCGCGGCAGGGTAGCGCCGCGGGTTTCTACCCATTCGCTCGCGCCATGTGGTCGACGATGGTGTCCCCATGCCAGCACCCGTACTGAGTCTCAAGGCGCGCGCGCTGCGCTACCTGTCGCAGCGCGAGCACAGCCGGTTCGAGTTGCGGCGCAAGCTGGCCAAGTATGCCCAGGAAGACGACGACATCGACGCCCTCCTGGATTTTCTTGAAAAGAATAACTGGCTGTCGCAGGAACGTTTCGCCGAATCGCTGATCAACCGCAAGGCCAGCCGCTACGGCAATAGCCGCGTGGTGGCCGAGCTGCAAAGCCATGGCGTTACCGGCGATGCGCTGGTCGAGATCAAGGCCGGGCTGTCCGATAGCGAGACCGCGCGCGCCGTCGAAGTCTGGCAGCGCAAGTTCGGCACGGTCGCTACCGATGCGGCGATGCGGGCCAAGCAGATGCGCTTTCTGTTGCAGCGCGGCTTTTCCCAGCGTGCGGCGCGGGTGGCGATGCAGGGTAGCCCAGCCGACGACGAGTTTTCTGAATAACAGCATTAGGATGGACGGGGCTCCCGTCCGCGCGTTCAACGACAATATGCGTCGTTGCAGTTCCAGGCGCCAGCGTGGAGCGCCATCCCCGATATGCTTAAAAGCATATTCCTCAACGGGCGATGGCGCTGCACGCTGGCGCTTTCCGTCGTCTGCTCATCCATGTGGTGAACCGACGCTATCCCAATTACATATCTTTCATTCACGTTGTGAATGGGATCGTTACTCTCATTAAAGACAGCCGAATAATATAAGCGGCAAACGCGTCGTTATATTGTCTTGAAGTCCCTTCATCTCCTCGTAGTATCCCTTACCGGCCTTTCTTTCTCATGCGCCGCTGTGGACGCTGTGCTAAACTTTGCGGGTTTAAGCAGCGCCGCATGAGCGGTTGTTGTCGCAGAAGCTGCGGCAACGTGCACGAAGCACACCGGCTGCACCACTAACCGCCGTCCCGACGGCACTGGTATTTATGCCTTTGTCACCTCCCGTATCGCGCTCGCTCCGGCATACGCGCGCCATCACAGTCGAAGCGTTCGCGCGCGACGATGGCTTGTGGGACCTCGATGCCAGCATCCGCGATGTGAAGACGCGTACGATTGCGCTTGCTTCCGGCGAACGGCCCGGCGGCACGCCGGTGCACGACCTCAAGCTGCGCGTGACCATAGACCGCGACCTCAACATCGTCGATGCCGAAGCCGCATCCGATGCCGTCCCGTATCCGGGCTATTGCGATACCATCGGCCCTGCCTACAAGAAGTTGATCGGGCTCTCGCTCGTGAACCATTTCCGGTTGCACCTGAAAGACCGCCTATCCGGCGTGCTCGGCTGCACCCATCTCACCGAATTGGCCCAGGTGTTGCCGACCGCAGCCTTGCAAGCCTTTGCTGACGACAATGTCGATGCCCCAGGCGGGCTCGGCGGCTCGTCAACCGACCGTCCATTTGAGCTCGACCGTTGCCATGCCCTGCGCAGCGACGGCCCTGCCGTGGCCAAATACTACCCACGCTGGTCAATCAAGGCCGTCTCGGGTTAGCGTTCGTCGTTTTATTTTTTGTAGTTCAACCGTATTTCTAATTCAGTAATAGAAGAAGGGAAGCCAGCATGAAGATCCATGAGTACCAGGGCAAAGAGATCCTCCGAAAATTCGGGGTGACCGTTCCGCGCGGCATTCCGTGCATGTCGGTGGAAGAGGCTGTCAAGGCAGCTGAAGAACTGGGCGGTCCGGTCTGGGTGGTCAAGGCCCAGATCCACGCTGGCGGCCGCGGCAAGGGCGGTGGCGTCAAGGTCGCCAAGTCGATCGAGCAAGTCAAGGAATACGCTGACCAGATCATGGGCATGCAGCTGGTGACCCACCAGACCGGCCCTGAAGGCCAGAAAGTGCGTCGCCTGATGATCGAAGAAGGCGCCGACATCAAGCAGGAACTGTACGTCTCGCTGGTCACCGACCGCGTCACCCAGAAGGTCGTGCTGATGGCGTCGTCGGAAGGCGGCATGGACATCGAAGAAGTCGCGCACAGCAACCCAGAAAAAATCCACAACGTCGTGATCGACCCGGCCGTCGGCCTGACCGACGCCGACGCCGACAGCATCGCCGCCAAGATCGGCGTGCCGGCTGGCTCGATCGCCGATGCCCGCGCCAACCTGCAAGGCCTGTACAAAGCGTACTGGGAAACCGACGCATCGCTGGCTGAAATCAACCCGCTGATCGTGACCGGCTCGGGCAAGATCATCGCCCTGGACGCGAAATTCAACTTCGACGCCAACGCGCTGTTCCGTCACCCAGAGATCGTCGCCTACCGCGACCTGGACGAAGAAGATCCAGCCGAAGTCGAAGCATCGAAGTTCGACCTGGCCTATATCTCGCTGGACGGCAACATCGGCTGCCTGGTGAACGGCGCCGGCCTGGCCATGGCAACCATGGACACCATCAAGCTGTTCGGCGGCGAGCCTGCCAACTTCCTGGACGTGGGCGGTGGCGCTACGGCCGAGAAAGTGACCGAAGCATTCAAGATCATGCTGAAGAACCCGGAACTGAAGGCCATCCTGGTCAACATCTTCGGCGGCATCATGCGTTGCGACGTCATCGCCGAAGGCGTGATCACCGCATCGAAAGCCGTGTCGCTGCAAGTGCCGCTGGTCGTGCGCATGAAGGGCACCAACGAAGACCTGGGCAAGAAGATGCTGGCTGACTCGGGTCTGCCAATCATCGCCGCAGACACGATGGAAGACGCAGCGAAGTCGGTCGTTGCCGCCGCCGCTGGTAAAGCATAATTCGGCCTAATTCGCTAAGGAAATAAAAATGTCGATTCTGATCAATAAAGACACAAAAGTCATCACCCAGGGCATCACCGGCAAGACCGGCCAATTCCACACCCGCATGTGCCGCGACTACGCGAACGGCAAGGAAGCCTTCGTCGCAGGCGTGAACCCGAAGAAAGCCGGTGAAGATTTCGAAGGCATCCCGATCTACGCATCGGTCAAGGAAGCCAAGGCCGAAACCGGCGCGACCGTGTCGGTCATCTACGTCCCACCAGCAGGCGCAGCCGCCGCTATCTGGGAAGCCGTTGAAGCCGAGCTGGACCTGGCAATCTGCATCACCGAAGGCATCCCTGTCCGCGACATGATGGAAATCAAGGATCGCATGGCCAAAGCCGGTTCCAAGACCCTGCTGCTGGGCCCGAACTGCCCAGGCCTGATCACCCCTGACGAAATCAAGATCGGCATCATGCCGGGCCACATCCACAAGAAGGGCCGTATCGGCGTCGTATCGCGTTCGGGCACCCTGACCTATGAAGCAGTCGGCCAGCTGACCGCACTGGGCCTGGGCCAATCGTCGGCAGTCGGCATCGGCGGCGACCCGATCAACGGTCTGAAGCACATCGACGTGATGCGCATGTTCAACGACGATCCTGACACCGACGCGGTCATCATGATCGGCGAAATCGGCGGTCCGGACGAAGCCAATGCTGCTTACTGGATCAAGGACAATATGAAGAAGCCAGTGGTTGGCTTCATCGCCGGCGTCACCGCGCCTCCAGGCAAGCGCATGGGCCACGCCGGCGCGCTGATCTCGGGCGGCGCAGACACCGCGCAAGCCAAGCTGGAAATCATGGAAGCCTGCGGCATTACCGTCACCAAGAACCCGTCGGAAATGGCGCGTCTGCTGAAGGCGATGCTGTAATCCTGACGATCGCTTGATCGATAGCTAAAACGGGGAGCTTCGGCTCCCCGTTTTGTTTGCGGTTCCATTTTTCGTCATCAACCTTCGTCGCCTGACAAAAATTGACCTACGGCACCGACAAAATTTGTCACCCGAGGCGTCAAATCTTGTCATGGCACAGCGTTTTGTTATCTCTCTATTCATAAAATCGACCGTTTCTTGCTTTTTTTGAGCTGGCACGGCGCTTGCGTATAGGAAACGTAGCAGCTGAGCCGTACAAGTCACGTAGTCCCAACTTTTGAAATACTACCCTGGAGAGAAAAATGAACTTCAAGCAAATGCCAAGTAAAAACGCCCAAGGCGGCTTTACCCTGATCGAACTGATGATCGTCGTTGCGATCATCGGTATTCTGGCTGCCGTAGCGATTCCGCAGTACAGTAATTACACTATCAAGTCAAAAATCGCCGCAGCATTGGGTACTGTCTCGTCCGTGAAGACGTCAGTTGGTGTCTGCATTCAGGAAAACGGCGGTGTCTTGACCGAGTGCGACAGTGGTAGTAACGGTATTCCGGCAGCTGCAGACTTCACGCCTACCAAAGAAGTCGCTGCAGTGGAAGTCGCGGACGGTGTCGTGACCGTAACTCTAGGCACCGGTATTGGCGCAAACATTGACGGTGGCGACATCATCATGACGCCTGTTGCCAACGATGCGGCACTGGTCTGGACTAACACTGTCGGCGCCACTCTGACTAACGAAGTAGCCGTAGAAGCAATTCAGAAGAATAACCCTCCAGCGGCTGAAGCGGATTAATCAAACCTCTCTGGGACCTAAAAGCCGCCTTCTGGCGGCTTTTAGCATTCTCGTGTTTAGCGTGGCTTAAGATACTGATCCAACCACCCCACCACAGTGTGATGCCACTGCACCGAGTTCGCAGGCTTCAACACCCAATGATTCTCATCCGGGAACACCAGCAGCTTGCTCTCGACACCCATGCGCTGCAGCGCGGTAAAGGTCCCCAGCGCCTGCGCCGTCGGAATCCGGAAGTCCAGATCCCCCTGGATCACCAGCATCGGCGTCTTCCACTTGTTCACGTGATGAACCGGATTGAAGCGCTCATGGTTCTCCGGCACTTTGAAGTAAGGCCCGCCGCTCTCCCAATCCGTGAACCACTGTTCCTCGGTCGAGTACGCCATGCCGCGCGTATCGAACACGCCGTCGTGGTTGACGATGCACTTGAACTCATCCGACCAGTTCCCCGCGATCCAGTTCATCATGTAGCCGCCGTACGACGCTCCGAGCGCGCAATCGCGTGAACGATCGAGCCACGGGAATTTCTGCACCGCCGCGTCGTAGCCCTTCTGCAGGTCGACCAGCGGCTTGCCGCCCCAATCGTTGCTGATCGAGTCCGTGAACTTCTGGCCATAGCCGGTCGAGCCGTGGAAGTCGATGAACACGGCCGCGTAACCCGCGCCCGCATACACCTGCGGATTCCAGCGATAGCTCCAGCTGTTGCCGAAGCTGCCCTGCGGGCCGCCGTGGACGATGAAGGCGACCGGATACTTCTGGCCCGGCTGCGCATTCCACGGCTTCATCACGTAGCCGTACACGGTCTCGCCATTGGCGCCGGCAAACGAGAACTGCTCCGACTCGCCGAAGCGCACGTCCTTCAAGCGCTCCGTGTTCACATCGGTCAGCTGCTTCGGCTTGCCGCCCAGCTTCATCGAGAACAGCTGCGCGCCAGATTGCAGGTTCGCATGGGTGTAGACCAGCGTATCGCGCCGCAGGTCATACGCACCGACCGCGCCCTTGTCGGTCAGCGGCGTCACCTTGCCGCTGGCGACGTCGATCGAGAACAGGCGGTGCTGGCCGATGTCTTCCGCATCGACGATCAGCGCCTTGCCGTCCGCACGCCATACCAGATTGCCGGCCGAGCGGTCCCAGTCGGCCGCCAGCTTGCGCTTCTCGCCGGTGGCGACGTCCATCAGCATGACCTGGTAGCGGTCGGCCTCGAAGCCGGGACGCGCCATCGCGAGGTAGGCCAGGGTGCGGCCATCCGGAGAGAAGGTGCCTTTGGTATCCCATGCCAGGTTATCGGCCGTCAGGTTGCGCGGCGCCGCGCCGCCTGCGGCCGGCACGCTGTACAGGTCGAAGTTGGTCGACCAGGCTTCGGTCTTGCCGGCGATGCGGCTTGAAAACACGATGGTCTTGCCGTCCGGGCTGAAGCGGTATTCCTCGCGGTCGCCGAAAGGCTTCGACGGCACGTCGCCGTCGAGCGAGCCGGACAGGCTGACCGGCTCGCCGCCGACCTTGCCATCCGCACCCAGCGGCGCCGAGAACAGCACCGCATTGCGGTGGTCGCCCCAGGTATCCCAATGACGCACGAACAGGCGGTCATAGACCTTGCCGGTGGCCTTGTCCTTTTCTTTCGCGTCCAGGCGCGCTTTGGTGCAGGCCAGGTCGGCGCAGTCGCGGAACACGGCCAGGCTGAAGGCCAGGCGGTCGCCGCCTGGCGCAAGGCGGAAGTTGTCGACGTCCAGCGGCAGGTTCGTCACCTGCACCGGCTCGCCGCCCGCCACCGGCTGGCGCCACACCTGCGACGAGCCCGAGCGCGCCGACAGGAAATAGACGGCATCGCCCGACGGCGACCATTCCGGATCGCTGCTGCTCGACGCATGCTGGCTCAGGCGCTGCGGCGCCGGCTTGGCGGCGCGCAGGTCGACCATCCACAGTTGGGTATTGCCGCGGTTCTTCTCCATGTCCGTGGTGCGCACGGTATAGATCACGCGCGTGGCGTCCGGCGACACGGCCGGGCTGCCGACCCGTTCCATGTTGACCAGGTCTTCCACGGTAAAGCCGCGCGGCGCGGCGGTCGCGGTGGTGGCGGCCAGCAGGGCGGCCGCCATCGTCAGCAAGCGAAATGTCATTCCATCCTCGTCGATCAGTGCCGCGGCAGGGTGCCGCATGCAAGCCGGCAATTTACCACGATGTCATCGAGCATGAAGCTGACATAGTCCCCGCCGCTGGCGTGACCAGGACGGGGGAGCGCTGCCTGGGAAGGCGCAGCGTTTACTTCGGCATGATGACCGTATCGATCACATGGATCACACCATTGTCGGCTGCGATGTCGGTCTTGGTCACGGTGGCTTTGTCGACCATGACCTTGCCGCCGGCGACTTTCACCGCGAACGCGCTGCCTTCCACGGTCTTGACGTTACCTGGCTTGACGTCGGCAGCCATGACCTTGCCTGGCACCACATGGTAGGTCAGCACCTTGGACAGCGCGGCCTTGTCTTTCAACAGGGCGTCGAGCTTGGCTTTCGGGATCTTCGCGAACGCCGCATCGGTCGGGGCGAAGACGGTGAACGGGCCCGGACCTTTCAGCGTGTCGGTCAGCCCGGCGGCCTGGACGGCAGTGACCAGGGTATTGAAGGTACCGGCCGATTTGGCGGTATCCACGATATCCGCGGCCTGGACCGAGGCGAAGGCGAATGCGAGGGGCAATGCGACCAGGATCTTTTTCATTGTCGACTCCTTGAGTAGGTGGCGATGGTTCACGATGAACCTATCTGGAGTAAATTTACCGCTATTTAAGCGGTTCAGTCTAATGTGTGCAGCGGTCTTGTCCTATAAAATAGGTTCAACTATGGGTCGGCCTGCGGAGCCGCATGCAAAAGTCGATTGGGTGACGACTGATTGAGCCGCGTGCGCGCTTTACGCACTGTTGAGCATGGAGCTGCAATGCGCTGCGAGTTGTGACACCATTCATTTTCAAAAGTTCAATTGATTCAGTTTGGATGCACGATGACGGACTCTTTTAAAACGGGACAAGAGCGGATCATGTACCGCACGGGCGCCGCCGCACGGCTGGCAGGGTTACCGGTTGAAACGCTGCGTGTATGGGAGCGGCGTTACAGCCTGTCCGACGCCCAGCGCTCCGAGCGCGGACAGCGCCTCTATTCGGCCGAGCAGGTCGCGCGCCTTGGCCTGCTCAAGCAGCTGGTCGACCAGGGCCACTCGATCGGCGTACTCGCTGGCCTGAGCCGCGACCAGCTGCAATCGATGCTGGGCCTGGATGGCCAGGCCCGGGCCGTCCAGGCCGCGCCGGTACGGGTGCTGCTCGTTGGCGCCATGCTGGCACGGCGCGTTGCCGGCATGGGGCAGCATTCCCTTGGCCTCGATGTGCGCGGTCACAGCGCTGGCCTGGCAATGGCGGAAGAATTGCCACGCGACACGGGCGCTGACGTCCTGGTGATCGAACAATCCGAGCTTGACGACCGGGTCATGCCGGCCATTGCCACGGCGCGCGAAGCGACTGGCGTGGCCGCGGTCGTGGTGCTGTACCGATTCTGTTCCAGCGCCACGATCCGCACGCTGCGCGCGCAAGGCTGCCTGGTTGCCCGCATCCCGGCGGACCTGAACGAGCTGGCGCTGCTGTGCCAGTCGGCCCTGACCGGTCACCGCCCGCCACTGCGGGAGCCGGTTGCCGCCGCCGTCGCGCCGCCGCGCTTTGCCGACGAGGACCTGGCCAATATCGCCGCCGCCGGCAGCCGCCTGACCTGCGAATGCCCGCGTCACCTGACCGAATTGCTGCTCATGGTCGGCAGTTTCGAGCGCTACAGCCAGGATTGCGCCTCGCGCACTCCGAAGGACGCCGCGCTGCATGCCGAGCTGGCGCTGGCATCGGGCCGGGCGCGGGTCGTGCTGGAAGCGGCGATGGAGCGTCTCGCGATCGAGGAGGGATTGCCGTTGCCGAAAGGCTGGGCGGCCTAGACGATCCTGCCGCGGTCGGCCAGCAGCGCCTCGTAGGTCATGTTTTGCAACAGCGTGTAGTGGACCGGGTCGAGGTCGATGAATTGCACGCCATAGCTGTACATCTCGCGCTCGCCGTCCGCTGGTTTGCCGACCGCCAGGTTCCTGATGCTGGCCCGGGTGCGCACCTGCGTTTCCCCGTTATCGGGCGGAACCACCAGCGCGAACCGGAGGTCCACGATGTCTTCGTCGGGCGGCAAGGGCTGCGACGAATCGATCCGCGCGCCGGTCACCGACACGTTCGCCAGCTGGCAGTCGATCGGCGTCGCGCCATCCTTCACGCCGGCCACCCGCACCGGCAGGTCGGCGCGCACGCGCATCGCGCCGCGCAGGCTGGTGCCCTGGATCGAGTTCGGAAAGGACAGGTGGACATAGAACAGCGGGCGTGCAAAGATGCGCTCGACCGTACAGGCAAAGGAACATACGTTCACGCCCGAAAACACCCGGATGGTCACGCGCTCGCCTTCGGTGAGCCCGATCGGCACGCCGTCTTCGAAGGGAATCTTGAGGATCAGGTACTCGTCCCTGACGTAGCCGATGAGGCTGGAAAAATGCGAAACTGGCTTGAGCCGCCGGTGCGTGATGAGCTGCAGGCGGACGCCAACCTGCATGTTCAGCGTTTCGAATTCGTATTCCTGGGGCGTCAGCTCATGGGCTTGGGCGCTGTTCATATCGGCAAGACAAGCGGGCGGCCATTGCCGCAGAGAAAAGCTGGAATGATAGCAGCAGCCTTTCCTCTGAAATGTATCTTAATGTCACTGCTTGCTGCCGACGGCCCGTAGCAATAAGTTAATGGCGGCCGTATTCGCCTGCCAGCGAAGAAGAACGAGCCCGCTCAACTCGGGTAGGTCTGCCACGACACGCCGAAGCGGTCGATCAGCCAGCCAAGCTTGCGGCTGAAGCCGTAATTATCGGGCGGCATCGGCAGCTTGCCGCCATCCGCCAGCCGGGCGAAAACGTTGTCGAACTCGGCTTCATCTTCACACTCTACGAACAGCGACACCGACGGTGTGAAGATGAACGCGTGTCTGGCCGGACCGTCGGTGCGGATCACGGCCTGCCCGGCGAGGGTGAAACCGGCCCGCTTGACGCTCCCTTCGGGGCCCATCTCGCCGCTCTTGTCGTGCTCGATCTGCTTGACCTCGGAGCGGGCGAACAGAGAGACATGGAAGCGCGTCGCTTCCTCGGCCGCGCCTTCGAACATCAGGAATGGAGTGATGCCGTGCGCCATCGACGACTCCTGTCGACAGGGTGATGAAGCGGAGGCGCTCAGTGTGCGGGTTTCCAGCCCGACGTCATGGCGTCGGCAAAACTCTGGCCCATGATTTCGACCGCCTTCTGGTTTGCGCTGATGAGCCGGCTGAATGACTGTTGCTGGACCGATACGGCATTCCTGGTCAAGGCTTCGGCGCACGACTGCGAGGCGGCGATGAAGGCCTTCATCGTCTCTTCCATGATGATCCTGGAAGAGCTGATCCAGAGCTGCTCCAGGCTGGCGCGGGTCGAATCCGCGTAGACATTGGCGATCTTCAGGAATGTAGCTTGATAGGGCAGGGCGTTCAGCTGGACAGTCGCTGCGGTGAACTGCGGGTATGCGGTCGTCATGAAACATCCTCTCGGATAGAAGCAGGTTGAAGGAGAAACGTGCTCAGTGGGTCGCCGACCAGTATAGGCCGGGTATGGAACTTGTCCATGGTGTTGCTCAGTTGACGGGGCAGTCGGCCACCGAACATGGCTGCGGCGTCGTGGCGTGTCCGTCCCGGTAGGTGTCTCCGTGGACCCCGATGAGCAGGGAAGAAAAACATTTCGACAATAGTTCTTGATTTTTAAATCATGGCACACACTCTAAAAGAACAGGAATATCCGGCGCTCCATCGCAGTCATAGGCCTGCCGGCGTACCTGCGTCTTTGTGGAGGCATCTTTTTTAATCAACGAGGAGAGGTTGATATGAAAACGCTACTGATTTCTGTCACTTGCATTACTTTATTAGCAGCATGCAAGAATGACGTCCCTGCGCCGGAGACCACCGCGCCTTCGATGGAAGCACCCGCCAGCACCACGATGGAAACCCCGCCAGCCACCGTTCCGCCAGCCACCGTGAGTACGGAACCCACGGTACCGGCGACGACGCCTGCCAGCACACCCGCACCCGCAACCGCGTCCGAAGCCGGTACGGCATCATCGGGATCATCGGTCGCAGGCGCGGCGCAAGGAAGCGGCGGCGGGATGTACGTCGTGGAACGGGGAGATACCTTATGGAGTATTGCTGAGAAGAACGGGATCAACCATGGCGATCTCGCGACATGGAATAAAGTCAGCGACCCGAGGGAATTGCGGGTTGGCCAGGAACTGATGCTGTCGGCTCCGTGAATTCGTCCACCCGGGTCGACTGACCGGATAGCGTGCGCCTGGCCCTCAGCGGTCAGGCTGCGCCGTCCAATCGCCGCTCTTGCCGCCATGCTTTTCCAGCACGCGGATGTTGGTCATGACCATGCCGCGATCGACCGCCTTGCACATGTCGTACACGGTCAGCAAGCCCACCTGCACACTCGTCAACGCTTCCATTTCGACGCCGGTCTTGCCGATGGTTTCCACCTGCGCCCGGCAATGCACGCTGTTGGCCGCCTCGTCGATTTCGAAATCCACCGTCACGCGCGTGATCGGCAGCGGATGGCATAGCGGCACGAGGTCGCTGGTGCGCTTGGACGCCATGATTGCCGCGATGCGCGCGATCCCGATCACGTCGCCCTTCTTGGCATTGCCGGAGGTGATCAAGGCGAGCGTCTCCGGCTTCATGCGGATGGTCCCGGCCGCCACCGCGGTGCGGTGCGTGTCCTGTTTCGCGCCGACGTCGACCATATGGGCCTGGCCGGTGGCGTCGAAGTGGGTCAAGTGGTCAGCGGTCGGGATCGGATTCGTCATTACTCGGTCGGTGTATTCGGATTACAAAAAGGTTCGCCGGGCAGCAACATGCGCGCGGATGCAGGTATGATAGCACCGTGAAATCCGTCGTCCCTCCAGCAATGGCGCGCCGCTGGCGCTCCTCCTTGTCCGTCATGGCCTTGTGCATGGCGACCGCCTTCCCCGTCGCAGCGCAGTCCGACGTATTCAGGCGGCCCGATTCGACCCGCCTGCCCACGCTCGGCGACACCGCGCGCGGCGACCTGTCGCCCGTCGTCGAGCGCAAGCTGGGCGAGGAGTTCATGCGCGACGTCCGGCGCGACCGCGACTATCTCGACGATGAGCCGATCTCCGAATACCTGAACAATTTCGGCAACGGCCTGGTCGCCGCCGTGCCCGGCGCGCGCGGCGAGACCAATGCCGACTTTCACTTCTTCGCCGTGCGCGATCCGGCCCTGAACGCGTTCGCGATGCCGGGCGGCTTCATCGGCGCCCACTCGGGGCTGATCATCGCGGCCCAGACCGAATCGGAACTGGCCGGCGTGATGGCGCACGAGATCGGCCACGTCACCCAGCGCCATATCGCGCGCAGGATCGGCCAGCAGCGCCAGGACGTCCTGCTGCCGCTGGCGTCGATGATCCTGGCGGCGCTGGCGGCCCGGGCCAGCTCGGATGCGGCCATGGGCGTGCTGATGGGCGGCCAGGGTTTGGCCGTGCAGCGCCAGCTGAACTTCAGCCGCGACGCCGAGCGCGAGGCCGACCGAGTCGGCTTCCAGATCATGGAGGCGGGCGGCTACGACACCACCGGCATCGTCGCTTTCTTCCGGCGCCTGCAGGCCGCCTCCAGGCTGTATGGCGACCTGCCGCCCGGCCTTGCCAGCCTGAGCAGCCACCCGCTGACCCAGGAGCGCATCACCGACATGCAGGCGCGCATCCGCGAAATTCCCAAGAAGCAGCGCGTCGACAGCCTCGATTTTCATCTGGTGCGCGCCCGCGCGCGCGTCCTGCAGGACGGGAGCGAACAGGGCCGACGCGACACGCGCACCGCCTTCGAGGCCCAGCTCAAGGATCAGCCCCACCGCCAGTGGCAGGCCGGGGCCCAGTATGGCCTGTCCTACCTGGCGCTCAAGGAGAACGACCTGGCCGGCGCCCAGCGCTGGCTCGACAAGGCGATCGAGACCATGAAGCCGCGCGAGGGGGTACTGTCGGCGGCGCCGTCGAACGTGGGCGATGGCGCCACCATGTTCGCCGGGCTGGCGCTGGAGATCAAGATGGCGCCGGGCCAGCCGAGGTCCGTGCTGGAAGAAGCGGTCAAGCAAGCGGATGCGGCGCGCCAGCGCTACCCGCTGTCGCGCGCGCTCGCGCACCAGTACGCGCAGGCCCTGATCGCGACCGACCGCTTCGACGAGGCGGCGCTGTACCTGCGCGACCAGGCCCAGCAGTATCGGGAGGAACGCAAGCTGCACGATATGCTGGCCAGGACTTATGCCAAGCAGGGCAAGATCGCGCTGCAGCACATGTCGCTGGCGGAATCGTACGTGCTGGCCGGCGCCGTGCCGGCGGCGATGGCCCAGCTCGAACTGGCGCGCAAGGCCAGCGATGCGTCGTTCTACGACCAGGCCGTGATCGATGCGCGCGTGCGCGAACTGCAGGAGAAACAGAAGAAAGCGAAGGAAGAGGCCGAAGAGCGCTGACCGCGCCTACGGCGCCGGCGTCCGCTTGAATCCGAACCTGGCCGGCATCTCTTCGCCCACCACGCGCTCGACGGCAAGCCGGCGGCCAGCCCACGGCAGGACCAGGCGGCCGTCGCCACTTTCCAGCCACGCCATCACCGCCTCGTCCGAGGCCGCTGTGCCATCGAGCTCGAGCAGGCCCAGTACCTGGGCGACGTCGCGGTCATCCAGCTGCGCCACCGTCTCGCCCGCCACGAACACCAGCGCGCCGGCGTCGCTCAGGTAGACCCGCTCGACCTCCGCCAGCGCCTGCCCGGTCTGCAATACCAATCCCTGCTGCGGATCGGTGCGCGCGATGAAGGGCGTGGCCTCGAGGTTCACGTACACCCGCTGCGGCCCGTTCTGGAAATACCAGTTGCTGTGCTCGTCATGCAGGTAGTTGCGGTTGATGAAACCCACCAGCGCAGGATTGTTCAAGCGATCGCCCGGCACGCCCGCCCGCTGGGCCGCTTCGTCGCGCATGCGCCAGCCGCCGCGCGCGTCGAGCGCGAGCCAGCCGTAGCAGTGGGGCACGTTCGGCCACTTGGCCATTGCCTGTTTTACGATATCGTCCATTCAGGCAGCATCGCACGGTTCGGCCGGCAACAGCGCGCGCGTGCCATTGACGGAGTCAAAGTGGTGCAGGATGCGCCGCGGCAGCCAGTCGATCCGCCCCGGGAACGGGCCGACGGCAAAGCCGACGTGTCCACCCTGTTCGGGATACTCGAGCGTCACCGCGTTCGACGCCGACGTCGGCAGGTGAATGCCCGGCAGGAATGGATCGTTGCGGGCATTGAGCACCAGGGTCGGCACCGTGATGGCGTGCAGCACGTGGCGGGCGCTGGCGCGATGCCAGTAGTCGTCGGTGTTGCGGTAGCCGTGCAGGGGCGCCGTGACGACGTTGTCGAAGGCGTACAGATCGCGCGCCGCGAGCAGGGCGGTGCGGTCGAATAGGCCAGGAAATTGCTCCAGCTTGGCCAGACACTTCGGCTTGAGCGTCTGCAGGAACATCCGGGTGTACAGCATATTGAAGCCGGACGACAGCGCTTCTCCGCCGCGCGCCAGGTCGAGCGGGGCCGATACGGCGCAGGCGGCATCGACGATCTCCGCGCCGTGGCCCGATTCGCCCAGCCAGCGCAGCAGGGCGTTACCGCCCAGCGAGACGCCGGCCGCATACAGCGCGCCTTCCCGGGATGCGCGCAGCTTGCGGACGATCCAGTCGATTTCGCTCGCGTCGCCCGAGTGGTAGAAGCGCGGCGCCAGGTTGGCTTCGCCGGAGCAGCCGCGAAAATGCGGCACCACGCCCGACCAGCCGCGTGCGGCCAGGGCCGCCATCAGGCCGCGGGCATAATGGCTGTTCGAACTGCCTTCCAGGCCATGGAACAGCACCACCAGCGGCTGGCCGGGCTGGCCATCCACGAAGTCGAGGTCGACGAAGTCGCCGTCCGCGCTGTGCCAGCGCTCGCGGCGATAGATGACCGGCGGCCTGGCGATGCAGGTCGCTGGATAGATCGTTTGCAGGTGGCCGCCGGGCAGCCAAGCGGGAGCGGGGTAGTGCATGAAAAAGAGGCGCCATGGCGCCTCACAGGACAAAATCAGTGGTGCTTGAGCACGGTGCCCGGGGCCAGGCGGTACCCGGTGCCGCAGTAGGGGCACTTGGCCTCGCCGTGGTGGTCGAAGTCGAGGAAGACGCGCGGGTGCGAGGACCACAGCGGCATGGCCGGGTTGGGGCAATAGGCCGGCAGGTCCTTGGCCGTGAGCTCCACCACAGGCATCGTCTTTTGATTCATCTGTTTCTCCGTCAGGCAAAAATGGGCAAGGACTGGATTTTAACGGATTCGCTCTATTGCCGAAATGACCGTAAAATAATGCGCTCAGCATAAAGAGCAAGAGCGACGCCTGTTATATTGAGCGTCCAACCCGCGCCACATCCATCCATGCGTTTCATGTCCGACCGTTTCAAGCCTGCCGCCTGCGTCGACTTCCCGGTCGGCCGTTGCAAGAATGCCACACGTTTTGTCGTGATGCGTGCTGTGCCGCGCGCCGCATGAGCGCGGTCGACAAGCCGGGCCAGCTTTCCGTCTCCATCGGCGACGCGCCGAACCGCGATGCCTGGAACGAAGGTTTCAAGACCGGCCTGCCGACCCTGTTCGGCATCGCCGCCTGGGGCCTGGTGGTCGGCATCGCCATGGTCAAGAGTGGCCTGTCCGTGCCGCAGGCGCTGGGCATGACCTTGCTGGTGTTCGCCGGCTCGGCCCAGCTGGCCTCGCTGCCGCTGATCGCCGCCCAGGCCCCGATCTGGGTCATCTTCGCCACCGCCCTGGTGGTCAACCTGCGTTTCGTGATCTTTTCTGCGCTGCTGGGGCCGCATTTCGCCCACTTGCCGTGGCGGCAGCGCTTTTATCTCGGTTATATCTCGGGCGACCTGACCGTCGCGTTGTTCCTGCAGCGCTATCCAACGCTGGAGCCGGTGGCGGGCAAGCTCTCTTACCTGAAGGGGCTGATGTATCCGAACTGGTTCGCCTGGCAGATCGGATCCATCATCGGCATTTTCCTGGGCAGCGCGGTGCCGGCCGAATGGGGACTTGGCTTCGCCGGCACCCTGGCCATCCTGTGCATCATGGTGCCGCTGATGATCAACAACGCGGCCCTGTGCGGCGTGCTGGTGGCGGCCGCGATCTCGGTGCTGGCCTACGACCTGCCGTACAAGTTGGGGCTGCTGCTGGCGGTGCTGGTTGGAATGGTCACCGCGATGGTGATCGAAGAAACGCTGGCGAAAGCGAAGGTGCGCCGTGGCTGATTGGGAAATCTGGGTCGTGATCGGCGTGCTGTGCGTGGCCACCGCCGCCACCCGCAGTTCGTTCTGGATGATCGGCCACCGCGTGACGATCCCGCCACGGGTGCAGGAAATGCTGCGCTATGCCCCGGCCTGCGCACTGGCGGCCATCATCGGGCCCGACTTCCTGATCGATACGCAGGGCGAAGTCCAGTTCACGCTGGCGAATCCGAAGCTGCTGGCCGGCGTCGCCGCGTTCGCCTTTTATCTATGGCGCCGTAACATGCTGCTGACGATTTTATTCGGCATGCTTGTATTTACGATATTGCGTGTACTCCACGTCTTCGGCACCGTCAGCTAGCAGGCCTGCTAATGTACAATGACGTTTTTTCACTATTGCCACGCCGACCAAATGGACGCTCTCCGTTTCACCCGCCTGCAAGACCTGATCGACCAACAAGCGCTGCAAGGCAAGCGCGTCTTTATCCGCGCTGACCTGAACGTCCCGCAAGATGACGCTGGCAATATCACCGAAGACACGCGTATCCGCGCTTCGGTGCCGGCGATCCAGGCCGCAGTGAAGGCCGGCGCCGCGGTGATGGTCACGTCCCACCTGGGCCGTCCGACCGAAGGCGAATTCAAGCCGGAAGACAGCCTGGCGCCGGTCGCCAGGCGCCTGTCCGAGCTGCTGGGCCAATCCGTTGCATTGAAACAGAACTGGGTGGACGGCGTCGACGTCGCCCCCGGCTCGGTTGTGCTGCTGGAAAACTGCCGCGTCAACAAGGGCGAGAAGAAGAACAGCGACGAGCTGGCGCAAAAAATGGCCAAGCTGTGCGACGTCTACGTCAACGACGCCTTCGGCACCGCCCACCGCGCCGAAGCGACCACCCACGGCATCGCCAGGTTCGCCCCGATCGTGGCCGCCGGCCCGCTGCTGGCCGCCGAACTGGATGCCCTCGGTAAAGCCCTGCATCAGCCGCAGCGTCCGCTGCTGGCCATCGTCGCCGGCTCGAAGGTATCGAGCAAGCTGACCATCCTGCAAAGCCTGGCTGACAAGGTCGACAACCTGGTCGTCGGCGGCGGCATCGCCAATACCTTCATGAAGGCCGTGGGCCTGAACATCGGCAAGTCGCTGGTCGAGAACGACCTGGTCGATGAAGCCAGGGCCATCATCGAGAAGATGGCCTCGCGCGGCGCGCAGGTGCCGATCCCCGTCGACGTCGTGTGCGCGAAGGAATTCGCCCCGACCGCGGCCGCGACCGTCAAGGACGTCGCCGACGTGGCGGACGACGACATGATCCTCGATATCGGCCCGAAAACCGCCGCCATGCTGGCCGAGCAGGTCGCCAGGGCCGGCACCATCGTCTGGAACGGTCCGGTCGGTGTCTTCGAATTCGACCAGTTCGCCGAGGGCACCAAGACCCTGGCGCTGGCCATCGCCGGCTCGCAGGGCTTCTCGATCGCCGGTGGCGGCGATACCCTGGCCGCGATTGCAAAATACAAGATTGCCGACCAGATCGGCTACATTTCGACCGGCGGCGGCGCCTTCCTGGAGTTCCTGGAAGGCAAGACGCTGCCTGCTGTCGATATCCTGCTGCAACGCAGCGCTTCATAAGAAACTGCTTGAGACCCTAGCGCAGCCAGTCTGCGCTTTGTTTTTATACAAGGACAATCCATGTACCGTGGCACCAAGATCGTCGCAACCATCGGCCCTGCTTCGACCGATTTCGATATTCTCGTCAAAATGATCCGCGCCGGCGTCGATGTCGTGCGCCTGAACTTCTCGCACGGGAAGGCGCAGGACCATATCGATCGCGCGAACTTGGTACGCCGCGCCGCCGCGGAATGCGGCCGCGAAGTGGCCATCATGGCCGATATGCAGGGTCCGAAGATCCGCGTCGGCAAGTTTGAGGAAGGCAAGATCGTCCTGAACAATGGTGACCGCTTCATCCTGGATGCCAAGTGGGGCGATAACGGCGAGCTGGGCAACCAGGAACGCGTGGGCCTGGATTACAAGGCGCTGCCGCGCGACGTCAAGCCGGGCGACAAGCTGCTGCTGAACGATGGCCTGATCGTGCTGATCGTCGACCGCGTCGTCGGTCACGAGATCTTCACGACGGTGAAGGTTGGCGGCGACCTGTCGAACAACAAGGGCATCAACCGCCAGGGCGGCGGCCTGACCGCGCCGGCGCTGACCTCCAAGGACATGGAAGACATCAAGACCGCGATGAGCTTCCAGGCCGACTACCTCGCCATCTCGTTCCCGAAAAGCGCGACCGATATGGAAATGGCGCGCCAGCTGGCGAATATCGCCGGCGAGCCGTATGGCCACAAGCCGATGATGATCGCCAAGATCGAGCGCGCCGAAGCGATTCCGCTGCTGCAAGAGATCCTGGATGCGTCGGACGGCATCATGGTCGCCCGCGGCGACCTGGCGGTCGAAGTCGGCAACGCCGCCGTGCCGGCGCTGCAGAAGCGCATGATCCGCATGGCGCGCGATTCGAACAAGCTGGCCATTACCGCGACCCAAATGATGGAGTCGATGATCGTCAACGCCGTGCCGACCCGCGCCGAAGTGTCCGACGTGGCCAACGCCGTGCTGGACGGCACCGACGCCGTCATGACTTCGGCCGAGACCGCATCGGGCAAGTACCCGATCGAGACCGTCGAAATGATGGCCGCGATCTGCGTCGAAGCCGAGCAGTCCGAATACAACAAGATCGACGTCGACTTCCTGAACAAGCAGTTCACCCGCATCGACCAGACCATTGCCTATGGCACGCTGTTCACCGCCCACCACCTGGCGGTGAAGGCGATCGTGGCGCTGACCGAGTCGGGTTCGACCGCCCTGTGGATGAGCCGTCACAGCATCGACACCCCGATCTTCGCCCTGACCCCGCTGCAGGCGACGCAGCGCAAGGCGTCGCTGTACCGCAATGTGCGAGCATTCAATCTGCCGCAGGAAGGCGGCAGCCACGCCGTGCTGCGCAAGGCCGAGGAACTCTTGATGAAAGAAGGGTTCGTACGCAAGGGCGACCTGATCGTCGTCACCTGGGGCTCGCCGATGGGCCAGGCCGGTGGCACCAATGCGCTCAAGATCGTGCGCGTTGGCGAGTTTGATTAAAGGGAATCGACGAGTAGCCTGAGACGCGAACAGCGGCATTTGCCAGGCGCTGTCCAGGACGGACGGCGCCGCGCTCGGCATTCGGGATTCCCGGACAAGTTTCTTTATTGTTTTGGAGTACAACCATGGCACTCGTATCATTGCGTCAATTGCTGGACCACGCCGCCGAAAACGGCTACGGCCTGCCGGCATTCAACGTCAACAACCTGGAGCAGGTGCAGGCCATCATGGCCGCCGCCGATGCCGCCAACAGCCCGGTCATCATGCAGGCCTCGGCCGGCGCGCGCAAATATGCGGGCGAAGCCTTCCTGCGTCACCTGATCGACGCCGCCGTCGAAGCCTACCCGCACATCCCGGTCGTCATGCACCAGGACCACGGGCAGTCGCCGGCCGTCTGCATGGCCGCGATCCGTTCGGGCTTCTCGTCGGTGATGATGGACGGCTCGCTCGAAGCCGACGGCAAGAGCGTCGCCAGCTATGAATATAACGTGCAGGTGTCGCAAGAAGTCGTCAAGTTCGCGCACTCGATCGGCGTGACCGTCGAAGCCGAACTCGGCGTGCTCGGTTCGCTGGAGACGATGCAGGGCGACAAGGAAGACGGCCACGGCGCGGATGGCAAGATGACCCGCGAACAGCTGCTGACCGACGTCGACCAGGCGGCCGACTTCGTCAAGCGCACCCAGTGCGACGCGTTAGCGATCGCCATTGGAACCTCGCACGGCGCCTACAAGTTCACGCGCAAGCCGACCGGCGACATCCTGGCGATCGACCGCATCAAGGAAATCCACGCCCGCATCCCCAACACCCACCTGGTGATGCACGGCTCGTCGTCGGTGCCGCAAGAGCTGCTGGCCATCATCCGCGAATTCGGCGGCGACATGAAGGAAACCTATGGCGTGCCGGTCGAAGAGATTCAAGAGGGCATCAAGCACGGTGTCCGCAAGATCAATATTGACACCGACATCCGCCTGGCGATGACGGCCGCGATCCGCAAATACATGTTCCAGAACCCGTCGAAGTTCGACCCGCGCGACTACCTGAAGCCGGCGCGCGAAGCGGCGATGGAAGTGTGCAAGGCGCGCTTCCTGGCGTTCGGCTGCGAAGGCCAGGCGGGCAAGATCAAGCCGATCCCGCTGGACAAGATGGCCGAGCGCTACAAGGCCGGCGAACTGGCGCAGATCGTCCAATAAGTCGGATTGCCGGCTTTTTTGACGTAAAATATCGTATTGGACAGGCCAACCAGGCCTGACTTTCTCAACCGGCGGCCTTTGTCGCCGGTTTCCGCTTTCCTGATAGCCATCTATGAACAGCCTCTACCAATCCTCCATCCAGTCCCTGCCACTGCTCGGTCACGGCAAGGTGCGCGATAACTACGCCGTCGGCGACGACAAGATCCTGATCGTCACCACCGACCGCCTGTCGGCCTTCGACGTGGTCATGAACGAGCCGATCCCGGGCAAGGGCATGGTGCTGAACCAGATGAGCGATTTCTGGTTCGAGAAGCTCGGCCACATCGTGCCGAACCACCTGACCGGCGTGGCGCCGGAAAGCGTGGTCGCCGAGAACGAGGTGGAGCAGGTCCGTGGCCGCGCCGTCGTGGCCAAGCGCCTCAAGCCGATCATGGTCGAAGCCGTCGTGCGCGGCTACATCATCGGCTCGGGCTGGAAAGACTATCAGCAAAGCGGCGCGATCTGCGGCATCCAGCTGCCAGCCGGCCTGCGCCAGGCCGACAAGCTGCCGGAACCGCTGTTCACCCCGGCCGCCAAGGCCGATATCGGCGAGCACGACGAAAACATCTCGTTCGCCGAGATGGAACAGCGCATCGGCGCCGAACTGGCCGCCAAGATGCGCGAAGTCAGTATCAAGCTCTATAGCGCCGCCGCCGAATATGCTGCCACCAGGGGCATCATCATCGCCGACACCAAGTTCGAATTCGGCCTCGATGAAAACGGCGTGATGCACCTGATGGACGAAGTCCTGACCGCCGACTCGTCGCGCTTCTGGCCGGCCGATTCGTACGCGCCGGGCATGTCGCCGCCGTCGTTCGACAAGCAGTTCGTGCGCGATTACCTGGAAACCCTGACCGACTGGGGCAAGACCGCACCGGCGCCGAACCTGCCGGCGGACGTCATCGAGAAAACCCAGGCCAAGTATTTCGAGGCCATCGAACGCCTGACCGGCGAGAAGCTGAAGGCATAAGCAGATGAGCGAGCAGAACAAGCCGCTGGTCGGCGTCATCATGGGTTCCTCGTCCGACTGGGACGTGATGCAGAATGCCGTGGCCATCCTGAAGCAGTTCGGCGTGCCGTTCGAAGCGCAGGTGATCTCGGCCCACCGCATGCCGGACGAGATGTTCACCTATGCCGAACAAGCGCGTCGCCGCGGCCTGCGCGCCATCATCGCCGGCGCCGGCGGCGCGGCCCACTTGCCTGGCATGGTGGCCGCCAAGACCATCGTGCCGGTGCTGGGCGTGCCGGTGCCGTCGAAATACCTGCGCGGCGAGGATTCGCTGCTGTCGATCGTGCAGATGCCGAAAGGCGTGCCGGTGTCGACCTTCGCCATCGGCGAAGCCGGCGCCGCCAACGCGGCCCTGACCGCGGTGGCCATCATCGCCGCGGGCGACGACGCGTTGGCCGACAAGCTGGAGCAGTTCCGCCGCGACCAGACCGCCGCCGCCCAGGCCATGACTCTTCCCCTGTAAGTCGATGACTCAACCCGCATTGTCCCCAATCCTCCCATCCGCCGATCCGTCGACCTGGCTTGGCGTGATGGGCGGCGGCCAGCTCGGTCGCATGTTCGCCCACGCCGCCCAGGCCATGGGCTACAAGGTCGCCGTGCTCGAGCCGAGCGCCGATTGCCCGGCCGGCCAGGTGGCCGACCGCACCATCGAAGGCGATTACACCGATGGCGACGCCCTGGCCGAACTGGCGGCGCTGTGCGCGGCCGTTACCACCGAATTCGAGAACGTCCCCGCCGACAGCCTGGCGCAGCTCGCAGCAAGCAGCTTTGTCGCGCCATCGAGCCTGTGCGTGCAGATCGCGCAAGACCGCATCCTCGAGAAGAAGTTCTTCGTCGACTGCGCGCCGACCTCGAAGGTGATGCCGGCCCCGCACAAGACCATCGCCTCGCATGCCGATATCGATGCCATCGGCGAAGACCTGCTGCCGGGCATCCTCAAGACCGTGCGCATGGGCTACGACGGCAAGGGCCAGGTCCGCGTGCGTTCGCGCGAGGACGTGCGCGCCGCCTTCGACAGCATGGATGGCGTGACCTGCCTGCTCGAGAAGATGCTGCCGCTGGCCTACGAGGTCTCGGTGCTGACCGCGCGCGGCCACGATGGCGAGTCCGTCGTGTATCCGATCGCCGAGAACGTGCACCGCGACGGCATCCTGTTCACCACCACCGTGCCGGGACCGAACGTGTCCGCGGCCTGCGCCAGGCAGGCCCAGGACGCGGCGCGCGCCATCGTCGCCCAGCTGGGTTACGTCGGCGTGCTGTGCATCGAGTTCTTCGTGCTGGATGACGGCACCCTGGTCGTCAACGAGATGGCGCCGCGTCCGCACAACAGCGGCCACTACACGATCGATGCCTGCATCACCAGCCAGTTCGCGCAACAGGTGCGTGCGATGGCGCGCCTGCCGCTGGGCGACGTGCGCCAGCATTCGGCCTCCGTCATGCTCAACATCCTGGGCGATGTCTGGTTCGAAGGCGCTAGCGAAGACGCACGCGAGCCGGCCTGGGACCGGGTCTTGGGCCTGCCTGGCGCCAACCTGCACCTGTACGGCAAGAACGACCCGCGCCGCGGCCGCAAGATGGGCCACGTAACCTTCGTGGCGCCGACGCTGGCCGAGGCGCAGGACAGCCTGCGCGCCGCCTGCGCGATCCTGGGAATCGAGCCCTGAGATGGACACGCAGCAGTTCGACCCAGCGGCCATCGAGGCCGCCGCGCGCGCGTTGGAGGCCGGCCAGCTGGTCGCCTTCCCGACCGAGACCGTATACGGCCTGGGCGCCGACGCCGAGAATCCTGCGGCGGTGGCCGCCATCTACGCCGCCAAGGGCCGCCCGCAAGACCATCCGGTGATCGTGCACCTCGCTCCCGAAGCGCCGCTCGACTACTGGGCCTGCGACATCCCGCCGCAGGCGCAGGCGCTGGCGGCCGCCTTCTGGCCCGGCCCGCTCACCATGATCCTCAGGCGCGCCCCGAACATCCCGGACGCCGTCAGTGGCGGCCAGGACACGGTCGGCCTGCGCTGCCCCGCGCACCCGGTGGCGCTGGCGCTGCTGCGCGCGTTCAAGGGCGGGAAGGGCGGGGTCGCCGCGCCGTCGGCGAATAAATTCGGCCACGTCAGCCCGACGCTGGCCGAGCACGTGCAGCATGAATTCGGGAGCGATGGCAGCGTGGCCATGGTGCTCGATGGCGGCCCCTCGCAGGTCGGCATCGAGTCGACCATCGTCGACCTGTCGCGCCTGGACACGCACGGCCCGGTGCTGCTGCGTCCCGGCCAGATCTCTGCCGCCGCGATCGCCGCCGTGATCGACCAGCTGCCGGCCGCACCAGACGCTGCCGCGCCGCGCGCCTCGGGCACGCTCGAATCGCATTACGCGCCGCATACGCCGGTGGCGATGCAGGAGCGCGCGACCCTGCTCCAGACCCTGGACGCGCTGCACGGCGCCGGCCGCAAGGTGGCGTTGATCCACGTGAGCGACATGCAAGGAATCATCACGACGACCCACGCCGCACTGCGCCTGCCGGCGGCGCCCGACGGCTTCGCCCATGCGCTCTACGCCGCGCTGCGCGCGATGGACGGGCAGGGGGCCGACGTGATCCTGGTCGAAGCGCCACCGCAGGGTGGCGACTGGCTCGGCGTCAACGATCGCCTGCGCCGTGCAGCCCATGGTTCGACGGGCATCGTGCACGGTTTGCTCAACAGCCAGGCAAAAGTTTAATTTACATCAATAAAGCGAATGACGGAGCTTAAACGCTCCGCGTTTCGTACTCGTCTGTTACAAACACATCTCTTTCTGCCGGGAAAACGGTGGTTATAATCCCATCCCTCAGGGCTACCCATCTCTTTTGATAGGTGTGGTAGCCAAATGCCAACGTGCAATGGAATTTGCTATACAAGCGGTTTCAACGCTGGCATAGTTATCATGATGCGAATAGCACGGGCGTTCGTTTCACAATAATTTCTATCCAGGAGACACAATGCGTCACACCAAATTCGCGCTGGCCGTTCTGACGGCCGCGCTCCTGACCGCATGCGGCGGCGGCACCAGCCCGGCCGGCGGCGACCAGACCACCAAGCTCACCTTCACCAATATGGTGTCGTTCGGCGACAGCCTGTCGGACGTGGGCACCTATCGCGTCGGCGCGGTGGCGGCGGCCGGCGGCGGCAAGTTCACCATCAATGGCGACAGCACTGCCAAGAATGTCGACCTGACCGGCAAGATCTGGCTCGACTTCATGGCCGCCCAGCTCAAGCTGCCGGCCCCGTGCGCCGCCCAGACCGGCCTGCAGGGCAATGCCGCGCTCGGCTTCAACGTGCCGATCGTGAACCACCCGAACTGCTTCAACTATGCGCAAGGCGGTTCGCGCGTGGTCAACCCGATCGGCCCGGGTAACGCCGCCACCGGCTCGCCGATCGGCGAAATGACCACCCCGATGGTCACCCAGATCGCGAATCACCTGGCCAAGACCGGCAACAAGTTCACCGGCACCGAACTGGTGACCGTGCTGTCGGGCGGTAACGACGTGCTGATGCAGCTGGCCGCCGTGACCAATGCCGGCACGGCCGCCGGCGCGCAAGCCTTCGCCACCGCCCTGGCCACCCGCCTCGCGGCCGGCGCGACCAACCCGCAAGCCGCGGCGCAAGCCATCGGCGCGGCGATCGCCACCTAGAACGCACGCCCGGGCAAGACCGACCAGACCGTGGTGCAGGCAGCCGTGCGCGCCGCAGCGATGCAGCCGGGTAACCAGGCGGTCGCCCAGCCGGCCGTATATGGCCCGATCGTGGCCGCCGCCCAGGCCGACGGCACCGCCGCCGGCAATACCGCGGCCGGCGCCTACGCCACTGCCAACGCGACCGCCATGGTCACCGCGCTCGGCACCGCCGGCGCCCAGATGGCTGGCCTGGTCAAGAGCGAACTGCTGGCCAAGGGCGCCAAGTACGTCATCGTCGCCAACCTGCCGGACGTCGCCAGCACCCCGACCGCCAAGTCGCGTCCCGTCGCGATCCAGCAACTGGTGACCGCCATGGTCAACGCCTTCAACACCCAGCTGAAAGCCGGCCTGGGCGCCGACGATGCGCGCGTGCTGTACACCGACCTGTACAGCGTCAGCAACGACCAGGTGAAGAACCCCGGCCCATACGGCCTGACCAACACCAGCGCACCGGCCTGCGCCGAAAATGCACTGGGCACGACCTCGCTGATCTGCACCGCGAACAACACGGTCGCAGGTGATGTGAGCCGCTACATGTTCGCCGACGGGATCCACCCGACCCCGTTCGAGAACGACCTCATCGCCCGCTACGTCTTCAAGGACATGGCAATCAAGGGCTGGCTGTAAGAGCCGCGCCGACAGATGGGAGTCGCTCCTGGCGCGCCTGGCAAGCGTGTGCTGCGTTGCTCGGTCGTTGCATGGCGCCGCCATGCAGCCTCCTCGCGCCCTGCTCACGCTCGCCATGCATCGCCATGAGCTTCCCCCACCTGCCGGCACAGGCTCTGAGCGGCAGGCCTGCCTCGATGGCAGGCCCCATCACACACATCAGGAGATAGCATGAATATTCGTTTCAACAGCATGATCAAGGTGCTGGGTGTGGCTGCCGGGCTGGCATTCGCGTCCGGCGCGTACGCGCAATCGGCCGGCCAGATCACGGCCAAGGTCGGTTTCAACCGCTTGATGCCGAAGGTCGAGAGCGGCGACATCAGCGCCCCGGCGCTGCCGGGCACCAAGGCCGACGTCGGCAACGACATGCAGCCGGTGCTGATCCTCAGCTACAGCCTGACCGACAATATCTCGGTCGAAGGCGCGCTCGGCACGCCGTACAAGCACAGCATCTACGGCGCCGGCGCGATCCAGGGCACCGGCAAGCTGGGCGAGGTCGAGGCGCTGCCGCCGACCGCCTTCGTGCAATACCGCTTCGGCGCGCCGACATCAAGCTTCCGTCCGTTCGTCGGCGTCGGTCCGACCTATGCCTACTTCATGAAGGAACGCGGTTCGGGCAAGATGACCGCGATCACCAATCCAGGCAGCGACGTGCCGACCACCTTCAAGATCGACAACAAGCTGACCTATAGCGCGCAAGTCGGCGTGGCGATGAACTTCGACGAGCGCTGGTTCGCCGACGCCACCGTCATCAAGACCCGCCTGCGCACCGACGTGCACTTCTCGACCGGCCAGACCCAGTTCATGAAACTGGATCCGGTGGCGATCGTGCTGGCGGTGGGTTACAAGTTCTGACGCGGCGTTTGCCACGTGACCGAAGCCCGCCGCGTGCGGGCTTTTTTAATGGATGCCGCGCGCGTACTGCGTGAAATGCTCGGCGCTGAGCGCGCTCTGGTAGAGAAACCCCTGGTAAAGATGGCAGCCGGCATCGGCCAGGAACTGCCGCTGCCCCGGCGTCTCGACCCCTTCGGCAATCACCTGCAAACCCAGGCTGTCGCCCAGCGCGATGATGGAGCGCACGATCGAGGCGTCGTTCTGGTCGGTCAGCACGTCGCGCATGAAGGAGTGGTCGATCTTGAGCTGGTCGAGCGGCAGCTTGCGCAGGGTGGCCAGCGATGAATATCCGGTGCCGAAGTCGTCCAGCGAAAAACTCAGGCCGCGCCGCTTGAGGGTGGCCATGGTGTGCGCGGTCTGGACGAAGTCGGTGATGACCAGGCTTTCGGTCAGCTCGAGCTTCAGGCTGGATGGCTGCACCCCGCTGTGCTCGAAGATCGCCTGCAGCATGGGCACGAAATCCGGCTGGTTGAACTGGCGCGCGCTGACGTTGACCGACAGCGTCAGGCCGGCCGTCTCGGGCGCGCGCTGCCAGCGCGCCAGCTCGGCGCAGGCGGTGCGCAGCACCCATTTGCCGATCTCGACGATGATCCCGCTTTCCTCGGCGGCGCGGATGAACTCGGCCGGATAGAGCACCCGGCCATTGGGCAGGCGCCAGCGCAGCAGCGCCTCGGCTCCGAGCACGCGGCCGGATCGGTCGAGCTGGGGCTGGTAGTGCAGCACGAACTCCTCGTGCTGCAGCGCGCGCCGCAGGCTGCCTTCGAGTTCGGCGCGCGCCGACCAGGCGGCCTGCACCGCCGGATCGTGGAAGCGGAAGGTATTGCGGCCCGCCGCCTTGGCCTGGTACATCGCGGCGTCGGCCTGGCGCAAGGTCGATTCCACCGTGTCGTGGACGCCGCACAGCGTGACCACGCCGATGCTGACCGACACCGAGTAATTCAGGTCGCCCAGCTGGAACGGCGTAGCCAGGGCCGCCACGACCTTGGCGGCGACGATTTCGGCCTGGTTCGCGGCCAGTTCGCGCGTGTCCTCCACCGGCTGGATCAGCACCACGAACTCGTCGCCCCCCAGGCGCGCCACCATGTCGGCCTCGCGCACGCAGTGCTCGAGGCGGCGCGCCACCGCCTGCAGCAGCTGGTCGCCGGCCGCGTGGCCCTGGCTGTCGTTGAGGAATTTGAAGTTGTCGAGGTCGCAGAACATCAGCGCGCCGTACTTGCGCGTGCGCGTGCTGGTGAGCAGGGCGCGGCGCAGGTGGTCGAGCAGGTTGGCGCGGTTGGGCAGGTCGGTCAGGTGGTCGAAGAAGGCCAGGTGGAAGATCCTGGCTTCGTTGCTCTTGCGTTCGCTGATGTCGGTGCCGATCACCAGGATCTTCTGGCAGGCGCCGAGGGTGTCGTCCGCACCCAGCAAGGTCCAGCTGGTGTCGGTGTCGACCGCCGACCCGTCGCGCCGGATGTGGGCCAGCTCGCCCGCCCACTCGCCCGACTCGAGCGTCTGCCTGAAGGCGGCCTCGTACAGTGCGGGCTTGTCGCACAACAACTCGCAGAAGCGCTTGCCCAGCGCTTCCCGGGCGCTCCAGCCATACAGGCGCTCGGCGCCATGGTTCCAGTAGCTGATGACGGAATGCATGTCCATCGCGATGATGGCGTCGCGCGCCCGTTGCAGGAACGATGCCTGCTCCTGCATCTTGAGGTCGGCCTTCTTCAGGCGCGTGAAGTCGGACATGAAGCCCTCCAGCATGCCGGGCGCGCCGCCCGACAGGTTGAGCGAGCCCTGTTCGCAGATCCAGCGTACGTCGCCGCTCGCGGTGCGGATACGGTAGGTCACCTGGTAGGCACGGCCCTGGGCCAGCGCCAGCGCGACCGCGCCGTCCACCAGGGCGCGATCTTCGGGAAGGATGATCGAGCCGAATGGCAGGCCGGGCCGCGCGGTGAAGGTGGCGGGTGAATAGCCGGTCAGCTTTTCGACACCCTCGCTGATGAATTCGATGGTCCAGTCGCGGTCGTTATGACAGCGAAAGACCGCGCCGGGCAAGTTCCTCAGCAGCAGGTCGAGCGACAGGGCGCCCGCTTGCTCGGGCAGGGAAGGGTCCGGCAAGGGCTGCGTCGTACTCATGTGCACACTCATTTGTTCTCACGCTCAAGAAGTAGAGACCGGCACGATCCTCATGCATCGCGCATTGATGGTAGCGTAAATATCCATGCACACAGAGTGGACCTGAGGCTGATAGCGCTAAAGCGTATCGAATGAGAACGCCATACCACGAAATGTGACATATCCCACATTCACTTTCACAGTTGCAACCCAACGGGCATGGAATGTCGATGGCATTTTCTTTTTAATAACCCGCATGCTAGACTGCCCGGCCCCCATCCCGAGCGATTCTCTGACGTGACCCTGCGCCGACTTGCTGTCCTGCTTGCCGCCTTGCTCGGCGCCGGCGCCGCGCATGCTTCCACCGACCGCGAGGCCCTGCACGCGCTGCGCATCGGCGCGCCCGAGGCGCCGGCCATCGACGGCGTGCTCGACGAGGCGGTCTGGCAACGCGCGCCCTTGTACGACGATTTCCACAAGCATTTGCCGCGCGACGGGCAACCCGCCCCAAGCGGCTTGCGCACCACGGTGCAGTTGCTGGTCGACGATGGCGCGCTGGTGTTCGGCATCCGCGCCTGGGATCCGGCGCCCGAGCGGCGCCGCGGCCAGCTGGCGCGGCGCGACAAGGTCGGCCCCGACCAGGACTTCATCGGCATCTGGATCGACCCGGCCGGCCATGGCCGCTCGGCCCAGTTCGTGCGCATCAATACCCTGGGCGTGGTCAGCGACGGCATGCACCGCGCCGCCGACGACGAGTCCGACCTGGGGCCGGACTTCCCGGTCGAGACCGCCGTCAACATCCTGCCCGACGGCTACAGCATGGAAGTGCGCTGGCCGCTGTCGAACCTGCGTTTCCCGTATGCGGACGGACGCAACTGGCGCATGATGGTCGAGCGCAGCGTCCCGCACGCGCAAGGCGCCTTGCTGGTGACGGCGCCGTTCCGGATCGACGCACTGAGCCACCTGAGCTTCCTGCAGGAGATCGCGGGCATGGACGCCACCGTGGAAACGGTGCGCGACCGCGGCTTCGTCGAGCTGCGTCCTGAACTGACGGTGCGCAGCGCTCGCGCCTGGAGTCCGGGCCAGCGGATGCGTGGCTCGCAGGCCGAGCTGGGACTGGAGATCAATGCCCGCCCGCGCGCCGACTGGGTGTTCAACGCCACCATCAACCCGGACTTCTCGCAGGTCGAGATCGACGAGCCGGTATCGCAGGGCGCCAGCAACGTGGCGCTCAGCCTGCCGGAGAAGCGCGGCTTTTTCCTGGAGAGCGCCGACGTGCTGGGCCTGCCGCTGCCGAGCTTCTATTCGCGCACCGTGAACGACCCCGAATACGGCCTGCGCGCGACCTGGCGCGGCGCCCACATGGACGCCACCGCGATGAGCCTGCGTGACGAGCCGGGCGGCCTGGTGCTGCGCGGGCGTCCCTATGAAACGCTGGAGTACGCACAGACCCGGCGCACGATGGCCAGCCTGGCGCGTGCGCGCTGGCACCAGGACGGCCTGCTGCTGGGCGCCTTCGCCTCGCAGCGCGACTACCACCGCTTCGGCAGCAACGAGGTGCTGGGCGTCGATGAGCAGTGGCGCGGCGAGACCGACGGCGGCGTCCAGCATCAGCTGTCCGGCGTGGCGATGGCCTCGCGCACGACCGCCGGATTCACGGAAGATGATTTACCGGCGCAGGTGGACGGACGCTCCGGCGGCTACCTGTGGGGCAAGTACCTGCACAAGAGCGCGCGCTGGTGGCATGAGGCCGAGGTGGAAGCGATCGCGCCGGGCTTCGTGAACGACAACGGCTTCGTGCCGCAGGCCGGCATCGCCCGCATCACGGGATCGATGAACCGCATCCTGGGTCCGCAATCCCTGGGCGCGCTCGAGCTGTACGAATTCGAGACCTATCTGATCGTGCACGAGATGCGCACCCTGGCCGACGACGTCAGTGGCCAGCGCGGCGGCGAAACGGTCGAGAGGAAGCTGCGTCCCGGCGTGTGGATGGCGGCGCCGCTGCAGACCGGCCTGTGGGTCGAGCTGGGATTCGACCGCCAGCGCGCCGGGCCGGGCGGGCGCCTGCACGATACCCGGGTCATCAACTTCGGCGTCGAGACCACGCCGGCGCCGTGGATCTCGAAGATCGCGGCGGAGGTCGCGCTGGGGCGCCAGCTCGACGTCGACGCCGATCGCGTGGGGCCGGGCGGGAACGTGATCCTGGACGTGGGGCTGCGCTTCCCATTGCGCCGGGGCTGGTCGCTCGAACTGGACCACCATGTGAACCGGGCCTGGGTGCAGGGAACCCTGGGCCAGCCCGCGTTTTCGGATACCGCCTGGCGCTGGCTGGCGATGCTGCATTTCAGCGCGCGCGACTCGGTGCGCCTGCTCGCGCAAAATACCTGGGCTGCGCGGCGCGATGACGGCGTGACGCAGCTGGAGGCGTGGAACGATCGCCAGGTCCACCGGTCTCTGCTGTATCGCTACCAGTGGCGGGTGGGCAGGACGGTGTCGCTCGGGGTCGTCGACGACAAGCTGCCGCTGGTGGATGAGCGCAGCAGGTCGTTGACCTTCAAGCTGCAGTGGGAGGTATAGACGCTTGTCCTGCCACCGCGCCTCGCGTCCCGGTGATATGCTGGCGCCATGACTACCGACTCCGATATCGAACTGTCCGGCGCCTTCCAGGCCAAGGATGGGCAAGGCCGTACTCTCGACGTGAAGAACATCACGATCTTCGACGAGGGCTACGGGATTATTGACGTGTACGTGAAATTCGCGGCCAAGCTCGAACCGGGCGCCTACAAGGACACGGTCCTGGTGCGCCAGATCGTCGACCGCCTGCGCGCGGTCGGCTACAAGGGCCCTGATTTCGGCCATAGCGATCCCGGCCTGCAGGAGAGCCGCCTGATCGTGCTCGAAGCGCCGGAGGAATTCGCGGCCTTCGCCAAGAGCCGCGGCTGGAAGAACCTGGCCGAAGACTTCGACGAATAAGCCAACTGAAAAGGGCCGGGATCGCTCCCGGCCCTTTCTACTTCGACGTCGCGATCCTATGTGTTCATGCGCCCAGGCGCAGTTCCAGCCCGGTCGCGGTATAGGTCGGGGTGACCGTGTAGCCGTCGACCGTGATGGTCTCGAACTTGCCCTTCAGGCTGCCCGCCGTGATGACCTTGAGCGTGGCGCCGGCCGCCGGCTTGTAGCCGTTCTGGAACACGATGCGCAGCGTGCCGCCGCCGATGGCCACCGCGCCGCTGACGCTCAGGTGGCCGTGGGTCACCGCGCCGATGCGCATTTCCAGCGTGCCGCCCTTGAGCTGGGTGTACCCCTTCGCCAGCGCCAGCGTGCCCGCCGTATTGTTCACCACCGTGGCGCCACTGGCGACATACACGTCGCCGGTGCCGAAGGCCGTCATCGACAGGGCTTCGAGCGTGCCGCCCTCGACCTGGGCGCCGCCGGTCCAGCTGTTCCTGCCGCCCAGCTTCAGGACGCCGCTGCCTTGCTTGACCAGCTTGCCGCTGCCCGAAATGTCGTTGCGCCAGCGGTCGGCGGCGTTGAAGCCGCCCTTGCTCGCATCCATGTTCACGACCACGTTGCCGCTGAAGACGGCGTAGCCGTCGGCGGCGGCAAACAGGTTCAACCGGCCCCAGCCTTCGGGATCGTCCAGCACCGGATAGCCCGAAGGGATCGCGGTCGTCTTGAGCACCACGCGGCGCTGCGCTTCGCTCAGGTAGGGCAGGCGGGTTTCCAGCATCACCTCGGCGCCTTTCGGCACGACGGCCGGCGTGGTGGTCGAGCCGATCTGCGGCAGGCCATAGGTCATGCGGCGCAGGTAATTCGCCTTGCTCGTCGCATAGTCGGCGAAGCGGTCGTTGGCAGGCGTGCCGGATGCGGCATAGTTCGCGAAGGTGGCCGGCGTGGTGTTGGTCAGCTTCATCAGCGTCGTCTGCGCCTGGGCGCGGGCGGCGGCGCGGGTGGTGGCGCCGGCGGCGATCAGGTTGGCCGCTGCGACGGCTTGCGCCTGCACGCGGCCGCTCATCACGTCCAGCGGCGAGTGCATGCCGGCCAGGATGCGGCTCTCGCCCAGCTCGAGGCCCCGGCCGACCATTTCCTGGAAGCGCTCCGGCACCACATAGGCCATGGCGACGGCGTTGCGGGTCGCTTCCGCCGAGTGGCCGCTGGTGTAGCCGCCGTCGGTACCCGGCGTCGTGCTCTTGGCCGGCTCCAGCTGCGGCACCACCTTCACCGCGCTGCTCCAGCGGTACGGCCTTGCATATTTGTAGAAGCGCTTGGCCGGCTCGGTCGAGCCGTTGGCCCCCATCGCGTTGACCAGGTCGATCACCTTGCCGAACTCGGGATTGGCGTCGCCGCCGACGCCATTGTTGTTGCCGCCGTCGTCATACTTGACGCTGACGGCGTCCGCCGGCATGTCGTTGATGGTGGTGGTCTGGCGCGAGGCGCTGCGCCAGGCGTCGGTCAGCGGGCCCATGCCGCTGGCGGTGCTGTAGCCCTTGCCGCGGCGGTCGTCCAGGTAGGCCAGCAAGGTCTGCTCCTGTGTGCGGCTGGCGGTGGCCTTGACCACGTAGTCGATGTTCGCGTTGTGGACTTGCGGGTTGACGATCGTGCCGCCCGGCGTGCCGTCGTTCGGCAGGCCGGTCCAGCTGGAGGCGACGACGGCGGGGAAGCCGTCGGCCGCAGGGGCGGTCTGGCCGGCGTCGACGATCTCGGTGAGCGGCTTCCAGATGTTCAGCATGCCGCCCAGCACGCGCACGCCGGCATTCGTGGCCAGGGTGGCGTAGCGGGCGTCGCCGCGCTGGTTGGTGGCGACGGTGTCCACGAAGGCCGTGACGGCCGGGACCGGTGCGGTATCGGCGGCGCCCTGGTCGGCCGGCGCCGGCGGCAGGACGACGACGACATCGGCATCGTCATGGTGATCCGAACCACCGCAGGCGGAGAGGGCGAGGACGGCGCCGATGGCGATGGCGAGCGGAAGGCGGCGCAGTGGACTGGCGTAAAGCATGGACTAACCCTTCAATGAATTGTGAGACCGAAAAATTGAAGGGATGATATGAATATGCTGTGACGTCTTGATGACCGAATAGATTTTATTAGGAGAAGCGCGATGTTGAGCGCAGTTCGGGAATTGCTGCAGCCGCCTGCCGGCATGGCCTGCGATTTCAGCCAGCCGGCCGGCGAACCCGCGCTGGCGCCGCACGACGGCATCTCGTGGCAGGTCTTCGCCAACCCGGTCGCCCTGTTCGTGGGCGGGGTGACGGCGGTGCTGCTCGAACTGGCCGAACCGTCGGTGCGCTCCGGCGTGTGGGACCACAGCAGCTTCCAGCGCGACCCGGCTATGCGGCTGCGCCGCACCGGCTTCGCGGCGATGATGACCGTCTATGGCCCGCGCTCGGCCGCCGAAAAAATGATTGCTCGCGTGGTGAGCATGCATGAGCGGGTCAAGGGCAGCACGCCCGACGGCGTGGCCTACCGCGCCAACGATCCGCGCCTGCTCGACTGGGTGCAGGCGACCGCCTCGTTCGGGTTTGCCGAGGCTTACCACCGCTACGTCCGTTCGCTGTCCAGTCTGGAGAAGGACGCCGCCTTCGCCGAATCGGCACCGGCCGCACGCCTGTACGGCGCGCTTGGCGCCCCGGGTTCATGGAAGGAGTGGGAATCGATGCTGGCGAAGACCGCTCCCGGACTGGAAGGGTCAAGCATCCTCGCGGATTTCATGCGGATCATGGGCGAGGCGCCCATCCTGCCGGCGCCCTTGCGGCCATTGCAGCGCTTGCTGGTGCGCGCGGCGGTGGAGATCACGCCCGAGCCGGTGCGCTCGCTGCCGCAGCTGCGCGGGCGCGGGCTGCGCTTTGGCGAAGCGGCGCTGGTGCGCGCGATGGCGCGTGGGTCGGTGCTGGCGCCGCTGGGCGACACGCCGCAGGCCCAGGCCGCGCGGCGCGTCGCACGATGATCAGAACGCGGCGATGCCGGTCTGGGCGCGGCCCAGGATCAGGGCGTGGATGTCGTGCGTGCCTTCATAGGTGTTGACCACCTCGAGGTTGACCATGTGGCGGATGATGCCGAACTCGTCCGAGATGCCGTTACCGCCCAGCATGTCGCGCGCGACGCGGGCGATGTCCAGCGCCTTGCCGCACGAGTTGCGCTTCATGATCGAGGTGATCTCGACCGCCGCCGTGCCTTCGTCCTTCATGCGGCCCAGGCGCAGGCACCCCTGCAGGCCGAGGGTGATCTCGGTCTGCATGTCGGCCAGCTTCTTCTGCACCAGCTGGTTCGCCGCCAGGGGTTTGCCGAACTGGGTGCGGTCCATCGTGTACTGGCGCGCGGTGTGCCAGCAGTCTTCGGCCGCGCCCAGCGCGCCCCAGGCGATGCCGTAGCGCGCCGAGTTCAGGCAGGTGAACGGGCCCTTCAGGCCGCGCACGTCCGGGAAGGCGTTTTCTTCCGGGCAGAACACATTGTCCATGACGATTTCGCCGGTGACCGAGGCGCGCAGGCCGAACTTGCCGTGGATCGCCGGCGCCGACAGGCCCTTCCAGCCTTTCTCGAGCACGAAGCCGCGGATCGCGCCTTCGTCGTCCTTGGCCCAGACCACGAACACGTCGGCGACCGGCGAGTTGGTGATCCACATCTTGCTGCCGGTAAGGCTGTAGCCGCCGTCCACCTTGCGTGCGCGGGTGACCATCGAGGCCGGGTCCGAGCCGTGGTTCGGTTCGGTCAGGCCGAAGCAGCCGATCCATTCGCCGGTGGCCAGCTTCGGCAGGTATTTCTGGCGCGTTTCCTCATTGCCGAATTCGTGGATCGGCACCATCACCAGCGAGGATTGCACGCTCATCATCGAGCGGTAGCCGGAGTCGACGCGCTCGACTTCGCGCGCGATCAGGCCGTAGGCGACGTAGTTGAGGCCGGGGCCGCCGTACTGCTCGGAAATGGTCGGGCCCAGCAGGCCCAGCTCGCCCATTTCGCGGAAGATCGAGACGTCCATGGTCTCGTGGCGGAAGGCCTCGAGGATGCGCGGGCGCAGCTTGTCCTGGCAATAGGCGGCGGCCGCGTCGCGCACCATGCGCTCGTCATCAGTCAGCTGGCTGTTCAGCAGCAGCGGGTCATCCCAGTGGAAAGAAGCTTTCTTGGACGAGTCGGTACGGGTCATCGCAAAATCCTGTCTCTAAGTTCTAGTTCGGTCGGTAGCGCGTGCGGCGCGCCTGACCATTATAGAAACGAGCGGCAGCCGTATCTTTTGAAACTGCGACAGAAATTTCTATTTTTGACCAGCCGTGCTGCCGAACTTGCCGCCGTGGAAGATCAGGGCCGGCTGCGGATGGACCTGGCATTCCTCGACCTCGCCGACGAAGATCACGTGGTCGCCTTCGGGATAGCGGCTGCGGTTGTGGCATTCGAACCACGCCGACACGCCTTTCAGGATCGGCAGGCCGGTGCGCGACAGTTCGTACTCGATGCCCTCGAACGGGTTTTCGGTGCGGCGCGAGAAGCGCAGCGCCAGCTCTTCCTGGCCGGCGGACAGCACGTTGATGACGTAGTGCGAGTTGCCGCTGAAGATAGGCAGGCTGTTGGCGCCGGCGCCCAGGCTCCACAAGACGAGGGGCGGGTCGAGCGAGACCGAATTGAAGGAGCTGGCGGTCAGGCCGCGGAAGCTGCCGTCGGCCAGGCGCGTGGTAATGACGGTCACGCCGGTCGCGAATTGCGACAGGGCGTGGCGGAAATGTGTTGTATCGAAGCCGCGTGTCGTGGCGCGGGCGGAAAGTGTATTCATGCGGTTCCTGAACGTTGGCGCTCATTATGCCATCGTCGGGTGAGTCCTTGCCGCGAGCGGGGCGCCATGCTGTCAGTTCAAAGCAGAACACTGCGCTTTGCGCTACATTAAGGATATCTAATCTTACAAATGCCAAGGTGAACTATGAGTGAGCAAAAAGCAACCGAAGTGGCCATCCTGGGCGGTGGATGCTTCTGGTGCGTGGAAGCGGTTTACCTCGAGGCGCGGGGCGTCACCCGCGTGGAATCCGGCTATATGGGCGGCCAGGTCGACCATCCGAGCTACGAGGCGGTCTGCAGCGGCACCACTGGCCACGCCGAGGTGGTGCGTCTCGAATTCGACCCTGCGGTGATCGGCTACCGCGACATCCTCGAGATCTTCTTCACCATCCACGATCCGACCACGCTGAATCGCCAGGGCAACGACGTGGGCACGCAGTATCGCTCGGTGATCTTTACCACCTCGGCCGAGCAGGCCGAGATCGCGCACAAGGTGATCGGCGAGATGGGCCTGGTGTGGGATGCGCCGATCGTCACCGAGGTGAAACCGCAGGAAACCTGGTACAAGGCCGAGGACTATCACCAGAATTACTTCGCCCAGCACCCGCTGCAGGGCTATTGCGCATTCGTGGTGGCGCCGAAGGTGGCCAAGTTCCGCAAAACTTTCACGGATCGCCTGAAGGCTTGAACAACATACGAGCAGCCCACGCCGGTGCTGTTCAAGTGACCGTGGCGGTGCTGCGCCTCAGGCATACATATGCCTCCTCGACCACGGCAACTGCGCCACGTCGCTCCCTGCCTTGCCGCACACGATCTGGTACAGGCTGATCCGGTCGTGGGCGAAGGCGTAGGCGCAGCCGGCCAGGTAGACGTGCCAGATGCGGAAGCGCTTCGGGTCGGTCAGGGTGCGGATGCGGGCCGCGTTGTTCTCGAAGTTGTCGGTCCAGAGCGCGCAGGTGTGGGCGTAGTGGCGGCGCAGGTTTTCCACGTCGCGCACTTCCAGGCCGCCTTCCTGCATCGCCCGCACCACGGTCCCCAGGTGCGCCAGTTCTCCTTGCGGGAACACGTATTCGTCGATGAACTGGCCGCCGCCGTAGGGGGTGGCGCCGTTGTCGGCGTCGGTGGTGGTGATCCCATGGTTCATCGCCACGCCGCCCGGGGCCAGCAGGCTGGCCACGCGCGCGAAATAATCCTTGAGGTGCCGCACGCCGACGTGCTCGAACATGCCGACGCTGGTGATGCGCTCGAAATGGCCGCCGACGTCGCGGTAATCCTGGATCCGGATCTCGACACGGTCCTGCAGCCCGGCCTTGATGACCCGTTCGCGCGCCAGTGCGGCCTGGTTCTCGGACAGCGTGATGCCCACGCAGCGCGCGCCGAATTGCTCGGCCGCGCGCAGCGCCAGCGCACCCCAGCCGCAGCCGATGTCGAGCAGGGTCTGGCCGGGACGCAGGTCGATCTTGCGCAGGATGTGGTCGATCTTCTTGACCTGCGCGGTGGCCAGGTCTTCGCTGCCCTCCTCGAAATAGGCGCAGGAATACACCATGCCGGGGTCGAGCCAGGCGGCGTAGAACTCGTTGGAGACGTCGTAGTGGTAGCGGATCGCGTCGCGGTCGGATTCGCGGGTGTGGTTCCTGCGCAAGCCCAGCGCGTCGGCCAGGCGGCCGCGCCTGGTATCGACCGTGGCGCCGACTGCCGAGCCGGACGCCGCCAGCGCATTGCCGATCGCGATGATGTCGGCCGCGCGGCCCATCACCTCGATCGCGCCTTCGACGTAGGCGCGGCCCAGGCTGTAGAGGGAAGGGGAGCGCAGGTAGCGCAGCGCGGCCGGGCCGGGGAGGCGGATGGTGACCCGTGGCGGATCGGACGACAGGTCGATGCGTTCACCGTTCCACAGCTCCACGCGCAATGGCAGTGACAGTTGCGGCAACTTGCCGCGCAGGCCCGATTGCCAGGCCGACAGCTTGATCTGATCGAACACGGTCCACCCCTTTATATAAAGGCGTAGCCGGCCGCGGCTCCTGGCCGGTTACGGTTGCAAACGCTGGCGCGTCCAGCTGCCGTCTTCCTGCCGCTCGTAGACGATGCGGTCATGGAAGCGCGAACGCCGGCCTTGCCAGAATTCGATACGGTCGGGGATCAGGCGGAAGCCGCCCCAGTTGTCGGGACGCGCCGGATCCTCGCCGGCCCCCTGCGCCACGACATCGTAGTTCTGTTCGAGTTGCGCACGGCTGGCGATCGGCGCGCTCTGGCGCGAGGCGATCGCCGACAGCCGACTCTTGAGGGGACGGCTGCGGAAATAGCGGTCGCTTTCTTCCGGCGCGGTGCGCTCCACACGTCCTTCGATGCGCACCTGGCGTTCGAGTTCGCTCCAGAAGAACAGCAATGCAGCATAGCTGTTGTCGCGCAAATCGGCGCCCTTCTTGCTGTCGTAATTCGTGTACCACGAGAAGCCGCGCGCATCGAATTGCTTGACCAGCACGATGCGCGAGCTGGGCCGGCCGTTGGCGGCCACGGTGGACAGCGACATCGCATTCGGCTCGTTCACCTCGGCCTTCAGCGCCTGCTCGAACCAGGCGGTGAATTGCGCGATCGGATCGTCGCTCACGTCGGCTTCGTCGAGGCTGGCCTGGCCGTAGTCCTTGCGCAGGTCGGCCACCGCCTGGCCCAGGGCCGGCGACAGCGCGGCAGCCGATGCCACCGGGGCTGCGATGCCGCGGCGCAGTTGCATGGCCTGGCCCAGTTGCGCCATCTGTTCCGGCGAGAACAGGCGCATCGCCATCGGGGCCATGGTGCTCTCTTCGCGCTCCATATGGGCGGTATAGCGCGCGACGAAGCGCCGCACCGCGCTCTCGGACAACATGGTGTCGCGGCCTTCGGCGACGGCGGTCAGCTGCTCGTGCAGGTCTTGCCACAAGGCATCCATGTCCTTGTGGTCCTGCAGGATGGTCGGCGCCAGCGCCTGCAGGATGGCGGCGTCTTCTCCCTGCGCGGTGGCGCGCAGCATCGGGATCAGGTCTTGTTCCTCGTCGTCGTGGTGCAGGTGGGCCGCCTTCTCGAAGTAGCGCAGCACCGCGCTGGCCGCCTGGCGCGCCTGCTCATCGGCGCCGTGCCGCGGCAGGTGTTCCAGCAGCTTTTCCAGGGTCGCGAGCTGCTTGCGGATGCGTCCGTGGCAGTGCTTGAGCACGGCGATCGGCTGGGTAAAATCGGGGGCGGCGTCGTGCAGGAGGGAGCTCATGGCGTTCCAGTAGCATTTTGGTGACACGCAAATTATTTGCTCATCACTATTTGGTTATCTAAGAGGTATTTTAGTGCAGATGCAAAAGGCGTGTCCGCTACAATATTGGGATGAACCAGATCAACACTCAGCTCTTTTCGGCAACGTTGGACGAAGAAGTCGACTTCGCGCGGCGCTTTGGCGGCATTGCCCGCCTGTATGGCGAGCATGCGCTGGAACGTTTTCGCTCTGCACACGTTTGCGTGATCGGCGTCGGCGGCGTCGGCTCGTGGGTGGTCGAGGCGCTGGCGCGCAGCGCGGTCGGCCGCCTGACCCTGATCGACCTCGACAATGTGGCGGAATCGAACATCAACCGCCAGATCCAGGCGCTGTCGTCCACCGTCGGCATGGCCAAGATCGAGGCGCTCAAGCAGCGCATCGCCCAGATCAATCCGTTCTGCCAGGTCACGCTGGTCGAGGATTTTATCGATCCCGAGAATATCCCGGCAATGATCGGCGATAAGGATATCGATTACGTCGTCGACGCCATCGACAGCGTGAAGCCGAAGGCGGCCCTGATCGCCTGGTGCAGCGCCAACAGGATGCCGCTGGTGGTGGTGGGCGGCGCGGGCGGCCAGATCGATCCGACCAAGGTCGAGATCCGCGACCTGGCCCGTACCGAGCAAGAACCGCTGCTCAAGAAAGTGCGCAAGATCCTGCGCGCACAATATGGATTCTCGCGCGGCGAGAAGCAGAAATACCATATCGATGCCGTGTTCTCGATGGAGCCGCTGCGTTATCCCGACGCTGGCGATGCCTGCGATGTCGACCCGAACAGCATCACCGGCCTGAATTGCGCCGGCTTCGGCTCCAGCATGGTGGTCACCGCCACCTTCGGCATGGTGACCGCGGGCCAGGTGTTGCGCCGCCTGGCCGAGGCGGCGGCTGCCGCCAAGGCTGCAGAGGTGGAGGCCCAGGCTGTCCCGGCAGTGCAAGCTGTGCAAGCCGAAGAGGCCTTGTTATCATAAGATTGTTGCAACCGTCCGGTTGCCTATTCTTGGAAGAGCACACATGATTCGTCGATCCGCATTCATTGCACTGCTGTTGGCCGCCGCGAGCGTCCAGGCGCAGGAAGGCGCGCAAGAGGCCAGCAAGCCGACCACCCAGCCGCCGCCGGACGTGCAGCAGTCGGGCACGCCGCCGGTCGCGCCGCCGGACAACCAGGTCCCAGCGCCGGTGGCCGAGGCGCCCGCGCCCCAGGTCGAGATCGTCGACCGGGTGGTCGGCACCGGCAAGGAGGCGACCCTGGGCAGCAATGTCGTGGTCAACTACACCGGCTGGTTCCACAAGCCGCTGGCCCGGCAGCAGCGCGGACGCAAGTTCGACTCGTCGCTCGACGCCGGCCGCGATCCGCTCGAGTTCCAGCTTGGCGCTGGCCGTGTGATCAAGGGTTGGGATCAGGGCGTGGCCGGCATGAAGGTCGGTGGCAAGCGCACCCTGATCATCCCGAGCGCGCTGGCCTATGGCAAGCGCGGCGCGGGTGGCGGCATGATCCCGCCGGATTCCGACCTGATCTTCGACGTGGAACTGCTGGACGTCAAATAACGTCAATATTTGTTCGACAACGGAGGCGGTATGAGAATCGCGAACGATGTCACTGAACTGATAGGCAATACCCCGCTGGTGCGCATCCGCAAGCTGGCGCGGGGCAGCGGAGCCGACCTGGTCGGCAAGCTCGAATTCCACAATCCGGCGCATAGCGTCAAGGACCGCATCGGCCTGGCCATGATCGAGGCCGCCGAGGCGGCCGGCCTCATCAACCCGGACACTACCGTCGTCGAACCCACCAGCGGCAATACCGGCATCGCGCTGGCGATGGTGTGCGCGGCGCGCGGCTACCGCTGCAAGCTGGTGATGCCCGAGACCATGAGCAGCGAGCGGCGCATGCTGCTGCGCGCCTATGGCGCCGAGCTGGTGCTCACGCCCGGCAGCGAGGGCATGCTGGGCGCGATCCGGCGCGCCGAAGAAATCGTGGCGAGCGACCCGCGCGCCTTCATGCCGCAGCAATTCAACAATCCCGCCAACCCCGCAGTGCACCGCCGCACCACGGCCGAGGAAATCTGGCGCGACACCGACGGCAAGATCGACATCCTGGTGGCGGGCGTGGGCACCGGCGGCACCATCACCGGCGTGAGCGAGGCTATCCGCCCGCGCCGGCCCGGCTTCCAGGCGATCGCGGTGGAGCCCGAGGCGTCGCCGATGCTGTCGAAGGGCACCAAGGGCCCGCACCCGATCCAGGGCATCGGCGCCGGCTTCGTGCCGCAGGTCTTGAATACCGCGTCCTACGACGAAGTAGTCTCCGTGAAGAACGAGGATGCCTTCGAGACGGCGCGCGCCGCGGCGCGCGAGGAGGGGCTGCTGGTCGGCATCTCGTCGGGCGCGGCGCTGTGGGCGGCGATCGAGGTGGCGCGCCGGCCGGAGAACACGGGCAAGCTGATCGTCGTCATCATTCCCTCGTTCGGCGAACGTTACCTCAGCACGGCCTTGTACGCCAACCTGGCGGGATAGTTTTTATCAGTGGGCGTGGCCCTGCAGCGTGCAGTGGTGATGGATTGTCCCCTGTTCCACCTGCAGCGTGCAATGGTGGATCGCATAGTCCTTGCGCAGCGTGTGCTCGATGGTGTCGAGCACCGCGTCGCCCGGATAGCCGCCGGGGATCACCAGGTGGGCGGTGAGCGCGGTCTCGGTCGTGCTCATGGCCCAGATGTGCAGGTCATGCACCTCGGTCACGCCGGGCTGGCCGGCCAGGAAGGCCTGCACCTTGCCCGGGTCGACATTCGGCGGCACGGCCGCCATCGACAGTTGCACCGACTCGCGCAGCAGCGACCAGGTGCCGATCACGATCACCACCACGATCACCAGGCTCACGATCGGATCGATCCAGGTCCAGCCCGAGTACATGATCGCCAGCCCCGAAATCACCACGCCCAGCGACAGCGCGGCATCGGCCGCCATGTGCAGGTAGGCGCCGCGGATGTTCAGGTCGCCCTTGCTGCCAGCCAGGAACAACCAGGCCGAGAAGCCATTGATGACGACGCCAATGGCGGCCACGATAGAGACCGTGGCGCCGGCCACCGGCGCCGGCTCGGCGATGCGCTGCACGGCTTCCCAGGCGATGGCGCCGCAGGCCACCATCAGGAGCAGGCCGTTGCCCAGCGCCGCCAGGATCGACGAGCCGCGCAGGCCATAGGTATAGCGGCCCTTGGGGGCGCTCTTGGCCAGCAGCGCAGCGCCCCAGGCCAGCATCAGGCCCAGCACGTCGGACAGGTTGTGGCCGGCGTCGGCCATCAGCGCGGTGGAGTGGGCGATGAAGCCGTAGGTGAACTCGACGATGACGAAGGCCAGGTTCAGGCCGATCGCCAGTGCGAAGGCGCGGCCGTGGCCGTCGGGCGAGGGCATGTGGTGGTGGTGATGGCCGAAGCCGTGGGAATGGCCATGGTCGTGACCGTGACCGTGACCGTGATCGTGATCGTGATCGTGTCCATGCTTGTGGTCGTGTGCGTGGTTCATGCGTCCATTCCGTTGGCGGGTTCGGCGATGTGCTCGAACATGGTGGAGAGCAGGCTGCTGATGTGGGCGTCGGCGGCCGAGTAGAAGACTTGCTTGCCTTGGCGCTCGGCCTTGACGATGCGGGCCGCGCGCAGCAGGCGCAGGTGGTGGCTCACTAGCGAGCTGGACAGCGCCAGGCCGGCCGCGATCTCGCCCACCGCCGTCGGCTGTGTCAGACAGGCGAGCACGATGCGCAGCCGGGTCGGGTCGCCCAGCAGGTGGAACAGGTCGGCCAGCTGGCCGATCGCTTCCTCGGGCGGCGGGGCGATGGGCTGGGCGGGTGGATGCGTCGCAGTCAAGTTTGGCCCTAACATATGAATAGGTGTTCACATGTTAGGGCCAAACAGCCGCAGCGGGCAAGCGCGGTCTCGTTCAGTGTTGCTTCTTGTCCAACACCTGCCCGTCGTCGTCGCGGCTCTCGGGCTGGCCCAGCCCGAGTTTCTGCAGCTGCGGCAGGATCTTGCGCCGCTCGCCCACCGCCACCACGACCATCCGGTCCGGATCGAGGTATTCCCGCGCGACTCGCTGCACGTCTTCGACGCCGACCCGCGCCAACTCCCGCGCCAGATTGTCGTAGTAATCCGGCCCCAGGCCGTAGACGAACAACTCGGTCAGGCTGGCGCCGATGTCGGCATTGGTCTCGAACTGGCCTGGCAGCGACAGCAATTGGGCGTTGCGCGCCGCGTCGAGTTCGGCCTGCGATAAAGGCTGCTCCCGCATGGCCGCGATCTCGCGCAGGATCTCGCGCACCGATGCGCCGGTGGCATCCTGCTGCACGCTGGCCTCGACCGAGAACGGCGCCGGGGTGCGGTCGTAGTCGAAGTGCGAGTAGATGCCGTAGGTATAGCCCTTGGTTTCGCGCAGATTGTTGTTCAATCGGCTCGAGAACATGCCGCCCAGCGCGCCGTTCATCACCTGCAGGGCGGGGAAGTCGGGCGTGTCGCGTGCGGGGCCCATGCAGGCCACCTGCAGCGCCGTTTGACCGGCGTCCGGCTGGTCGACCAGCACCAGGCGCGCCGGCGTGGGCCGGGTCTCGGCCGGCTTCAACCCGGGCGCTTCGGCCGCCGGCCAGGCGCCGAACTGCGCCTCGGCCAGCGCTTCCAGCTCGGCGCGCGTGATGTCGCCGGTGACTACCAGCGCCGCATTGGACGGCACGTAGTGGCGTTTCCAGAAACCGGCGATGTCCGCGCGCGTGGTGGCGCGGATCGCGTCTTCGAGTCCCAGCTGGCCATAGGCCTTCGGATGGCCTTCGCCGAACAGGGCGCCGGCCGCCGCCAGCGCCGCCACGGTTTCCGGATCCTCGCGCTGCTGCGTCAGCGCGCCGAGGCGGTCTTGCCGCTGGCGCTCGATCTCGGCCGCCGGGAAGGACGGGTGCTGGACGATGTCGGCCACCACCTCGAGTGCGCGCGCAAAGGTCGCGCGCAGGGCCAGCAGCGACACGGTCGAGACGTCGTCGCTGCTGCCGGCGTCCATGAAGGCGCCCAGCTGCGCGATTTCGTCCGCGATCTGCGGCGCGCTGCGGGTTGCCGTGCCTTCTTCCAGCATCTGGGCGGTGAAGCCGGCCAGGCCGGGCAGCTTGACCGGATTGGCCGCGCCGCCGCTTTTCACCACCAGCTGGCTCGAGACCAGCGGCAGCGCCGGATTGTGGTGGTGGATCACGGTGAGGCCGTTCTTGAGCTTGAAGGTCTCGCCGCGCGGCAGCGTGACCTTCGGCGTCGGCCCGGCCACGGGCGGCGTCGCGCGCCACGGTTCGGCCTCGTTCAGCGCGATCCGAGGGCCTGGCGGCGGCGCCGTCTTGGCCGGCTTGGGCGCGCGCGGATCGTCGACCTTCGGCTTGCCGGGCACGCCGGTCACCACGGCGCGCGCCTCCGGCTTGAGCCAGGCCTGCACCGCGCGCTGGACGGCGGCGGCGTCGATGCGGCGCAGTCGCGCCAGGTCCTTGGCCAGGTAGCCCGGGTCGCCCGTGTACAGGTTGTAGTGGTTGAGCTGCTCGGCCAGGCCGTCGCCGCCGAGTTTTTCGAGCGACGCCAGCAGGGCCGTCTCCAGGCTGTAGCGGGCGCGTTCGACTTCGCGTTCGCTCGGGCCTTCCTTGCGCAGCCGTTCCAGCTCGGCGTCGATCGCCGCTTCCAGTTCCTGCGGCGTGTGGCCGGCGCGCGCGGTGACGTCGACCACGAAGGTCGAGCTTAAGGCCAGCGAGGTCTGGGTGCTCGATACGTCTTGCGCGATCTGGCGCTCGTACACCAGCGCCTTGTACAGGCGGCTCGACTTGCCGCCGCCGAGGATGGTGGCGGCCACCGCCAGCTCGGCGTCGCCCGGCTGGTAGGCGGCCGGCGTCAGCCAGCCCATGAACACGCGCGGCAGCTCCACCCGGTCGCGCACCACGACCCGGCGCTCGGCCGTGATCGGGGGCGTGACCACCCTGGGACGCACGACGTCCGGCCCGCGCCGCAGATTGCCGAAATAGCGCTGCACCAGCTCGCGCGTTCTGCCCTTGTCGATGTCGCCGGCGATCACCAGGCTGGCGTTGTTGGGGCCATAGTAGTTGGTGAAGAACTCGCGCACGTTCTCCAGTCGCGCGCCCTGGATGTCGGCGTGCGAGCCGATGATCGAGGCCGCATACGGATGGCCCTTGGGGAACAGCGTTTGCAGCAGCGCTTCCTCGACCAGGCCATACGGCTCGCCCTCGACGGTCTGGCGCCGTTCGTTGCGCACCACGTCCTGCTGGTTGGTCAAGGCCTGCTGGTCGAGCACGTCCAGCAAAAAGCCCATGCGGTCGGCATGCACCCACAGCGCCAGTTCGAGCTGGTTGCTCGGCACCGTGTCGTAGTAGCTGGTGCTGTCGAAGCCGGTGCCGCCATTGCTGTCGGTCGCGCCGGCGCCTTCGAGCAGGCGGTCGGCCTCGCCGCGCGGGATGTGGCGGGTGGCGGCGAACATCATGTGCTCGAACAGGTGGGCGAAGCCGGTCAGGCCGGGCGCCTCGTTGGCCGGGCCAACGTGGTACCACAGGTTGACGGCCACGATCGGCAGGCGCTTGTCCTCGACCAGGATCAGTTGCAGGCCGTTGGGCAGCACCGTCTTTTCAAAAGCGATCGACGGGATCGGCGCCGACGCCGGCGCAGGAGGCTGGTCCTGGGCCTGGCCGGCCGCGGGAGCGGCGGCCAGCATCAGCGGGACCATCAGCGTGGGAATGTTCAAATACTCTCCGTAATTCAATGACAATGCGCTTGCCGCGCTCGAGCGGCGCGCGCCTCGCCATTATCCCGGATACGAAGAAAATTTGTGGCATGGCGCCGCAGCGCCTTGCGCTCTCCCTGCCTCTTACTCTCCCTGCCTCTTATTCCACGAAGCGCAGGATGCCGCGCAGCGCGTGGGCGATGGCCTGCTCGCGCACCGCCTGGCGGTCGCCCTGGAACACCAGGCGTTCGGTGTGGACATGGTCGCCGCGCGCCCAACCGAAGCACACGGTGCCGATCGGCTTGCCGGGCACGGCGCCGGTCGGGCCGGCGATGCCGGTAGTCGAGACGCCGATGTCGGCATTGCTGTTGGCCACGGCGCCCGCGGCCATCGCGGCGGCCACCTCTTCGCTGACCGCGCCGAACTGGGCGATCACGGCGTCGGGCACGTCCAGCATCTCGTTCTTGGCCGTGTTCGAATAGGTCACGAAGCCGCAGTCGAACCAGTCGCCCGAGCCGGGGATGGCGGTGAGCGTATAGGCGATGCCGCCGCCGGTGCAGGATTCGGCGGCGGCCAGCATCAGTTTTCTGGGGCCGATGGTGTCGCTGACTTTCTGGGCAAGGTCGATGAGTTCGTTCGTCACGTGGGTCTCCTTTGGAAGCCGCCGGCCGGGCGAGTGCCACGTCGGGAAACCGGTCGGACTGCCTTCATTCTAGCGCGCTGCGCGGGCGCACGGTGGGCGAACGACAGGTCAACGTTTCAAAAATTGCTACCCAAACCGCAGGCGAACGTTTACAGTGCCAGCCGCATTCTCATCCTGGCCCGGCGTGATAAATGTTTCGTGCGACACACAGCACAGGCGTGCTGCTATGCTGGGATGACCAATTTCTCGTCTTTGTTAGAACTTTTACATGCCGCGCATGCTTTTCCATGAGCGGTCCGTGGAGGAAGCATGAGCCGCCAGCGCTCTATCCGCAAGAAGCTGGTGGCGGTGGTGATGACGACTACGTTCGTCGCGCTGCTGGTCTCGATCGCCGTCGTGATCGCCTATGACCTGCGCAGCTACCATCGCGCCCTGGTGAACGACCTCTCGACCCAGGCCGAACTGGTCGGCCACATGACGTCCGCCGCGCTGAGCTTCGACGACCCGCGCCTGGCCAACGAGAACCTGGCCCTGCTGCGCACCAGTCCCCTGGTGCGCGCCGCCGCCATCTACGATGCGAAAGGCGCGCTGTTCGCCTCCTACGCCGCCCCCGGCGAACCCCGCAATATTTCCCAGCGCCTGGACGCGGCCGTGGTGTCCGGGGACGCCACCGACGACCTGGTGGTGCGCCAGCCCATCGTCGAGAATGGCGACACGGTCGGCACCGTCGTGCTGCGCGCCGAGAATCGCCTGCTGGCGCGCACCATCGACTATCTCGCGATCGCAGCCGGGGTGACCCTGCTGGCGATGGCGATCGCCTATCTCTTGACGCGGCGCCTGGGACGCGTGATCACGGCGCCGATCGTGGCCGTCACCGAGATCGCGCGCGAGGTGGTGGCCACGCGCGACTATTCGCGCCGCGCGCCGCGCATCGGCGACGACGAGGCGGCCGAGCTGGCCGATTCCTTCAACGCCATGCTGACCGAGATCGAGGGCCGCACCCGCGAGCTCGAGGATTCGCACAGCACCACCCTGCGCGAAGCCCAGCAGCGCACGCGCGCGCAGCAGGAAGTGATGCGCCTGAACGAGCAGCTGGAGCACAGAGTCGACGAGCGCACCCTGCAGCTGGCGCTGGCCAACGCCGAACTGGCCAACGCCAACGAGGAGGCCAGGAGCGCCAACCAGGCCAAGTCGGCCTTCCTGTCCTCGATGAGCCATGAGCTGCGCACCCCGCTCAACGCGATCCTCGGCTTCGCCCAGATCCTGACCTCCGACACGCTGCCATCGACCCTGGAGCAGAAGAAGGAATTCGCGAACCACATTCTCAAGTCGGGCCGCCACCTGCTTACCCTGATCAACGAGATCCTCGACCTGGCCAAGGTAGAATCGGGCACCATCACGCTGTCGATGGAACCGGTGGCCCTGACCGACATCCTGCTCGAGGTGCGCACCATGATCGAGCCGATCGCCGCCACGCGCAAGGTGCGGGTGCTGTTCCCGGCGATCGACGGGGCGGTGGTGATGGCCGACCGCACGCGCCTGAAACAGGTGCTGCTCAACCTGTTGTCGAACGCCGTCAAGTACAACCGCGAGGAGGGCGCGGTGGTGGTCAGCTGCGAGCAGACCGCGCCAGAACGCCTGCGGCTGTCGGTGCAGGACACTGGGCAGGGCTTGAACCCGGAGCAGCTGGCCAACCTGTTCCAGCCCTTCAACCGCCTGGGCCAGGAAGCCGGCGCCCAGGAGGGTACCGGCATCGGCCTGGTGGTGACCAAGCGCCTGGTGGAATTGATGGGCGGCGAGATCGGCGTCACCAGCAGCCCCGGCGTGGGCAGCGTGTTCTGGATCGAGCTGGCCAGCACCACGCCGCTGGCCTCGGCGCTGCCCGAGGGCGGTCCCGAGGCCGCGAGCGCGCCGAGCGACTTGCCCGACGAGGGCGAGCCGCACCTGGTGCTGTACGTCGAGGACAACCCGGCCAACCTGCGCCTGGTGGAAGAAATCGTCGCCTTCCGGCGCGACTTGCGCCTGCTGTCGGCGCCCGACGGCCACCTCGGCCTGCAGCTGGCCAAGGCGCACCTCCCGGAAGCCATCCTGATGGACCTGAACCTGCCGGGCATGAGCGGCTTCGAGGTGCTGCGCCAGTTGCGCGCCGATCCCGAGACCACCTGGATTCCGGTCATCGCGCTGACGGCCAACGCCATGCCGCGCGATATCGAACGCGGCCTGGCGGCGGGCTTCCACCGCTATCTGACCAAGCCGATCGACATCGACAAGTTCACCGAAGCGATCAACAGCACGCTGGCGAAGCAGCCCGGGACGGGCGGGCCAGGCGAAAGGAAGGCTAGATGATTTCCCTGTCCGACATCCGGCGCGCGCGCATCCTCGTCGTCGACGACGAGCCGGTGAACGTGCAGCTGCTCGAATACCTGCTCAAGACCACCGGCTACGAGAACGTCAGTTCCACCTACGATCCGCGCCAGGTGGTGGCGCTGCACCTCAAGCACCGCTTCGACCTGATCATCCTCGACCTGCACATGCCGGGCATGGACGGCTTCGACGTGATGGAAGCCCTGAAGCCGCTGGAAAGCGATTCGTGGCTGCCGGTGCTGGTGGTGACGGCCGAGCCGGATAAAAAGCTGGCAGCGCTCGAGGCGGGCGCGCGCGACTTCATCGGCAAGCCTTTCGACACGGTCGAGGTGATGACCCGCATCCGCAACCTGCTCGAAGTGCGCCTGCTGCACCGCGAGTCGCTCGACTACGGCAGCCAGCTGGAGCGACAGGTGCGCGAGCGCACCGCCGAACTGGCGCGCTTTCGCGGCGCGATGGACGCCACGCCCGACGCCCTGTTCCTGATCGACACCGCCAGCATGGCCATGGTCGACGTCTCGGAAGGCGCCTGCCGCATGCTGGGCTTTTCGCGCGACGCGCTGCTGCGCATCGACCCGGTGGCGCTGGGCCTGGCCACGCGCACCCAGCTCGAGCGCCTGCTGGGCGGCGGCGCCGCGCACGATCGCGAGTCCGAGTCCGAGGCCGACATCGTCGAGACCGAACTGCTGCGCGCCGGCGGCGAAGGCTCGGTGGCGGTCGAGATCAGCTGGAAGCTGCAGGAACAGGACCTCGAGCACCCTGCGCAGCGCATGCTGATCGCGGTGGCGCGCGACATCAGCGAGCGCCTGCAGGCCCAGGAAAACCTGCGCCATGCGGCCAGCTACGACGCCCTGACCGGCCTGCCGAACCGCACCCTGTTCTTCGACAACCTGCGCGACACCATCGAGCTGGCCCAGGACAAGAACTGGCGCGTGGCGGTCCTGTGCATCACGCTCGACCGCTTCAAGGTGATCAACGACACGCTCGGCACGCGCGGCGGCGACGAGCTGCTGCGCCAGTTCAGCACGCGCCTGGTGCGCTGCGTGAAGGTGCGCGATTCGGTCGGGCGCCTGGGCGGCGACGAGTTCGCGCTGATCCTCACCATGCCGCGCGAGCAGCAGGACGCGGTGAACATGGCCAACGACGTGCGCGATTCCCTGCGCGTGCCGTTCGACCTGCACGGCCAGCAGGCCGCGCTGACGGCCAGCATCGGCATCGCCATGTACCCGGACGACACGGTCGAGCCGGGCGCGCTGGTCAAGTACGCCGATACCGCCATGGTGCGCGCCAAGGAGGCCGGCCGCGACGGCTACCGCTTCTTCACCGCCGGCATGAACGTGCAGGTGCTGGCGCGCCTGGACCTCGAACTGGCCCTGCGCGGCGCGCTCGAAGACGCCCAGTTCGTGCTGCACTACCAGCCCAAGCTGGAGCTCAACACCGGCCGCATCGCCGGCACCGAGGCGCTGCTGCGCTGGCACCGTCCCGGCTACGGCCTGGTGTATCCGGCCGAATTCGTGCCGATCATGGAAGAGACGGGCCTGGTGGTGCGGGTCGGCGACTGGATCATCGACGAGGCCTGCCGCCAGATCGCGGCCTGGAACGCGGACGGGGTGCGCGACGTGCGGGTGGCGGTGAACGTGTCGAGCCGCCAGTTCGTCGAAGGCGACCTGGAAGGCGTGATCCGCGACGCGTTGGCGCGCCACGACGTCGAACCGGGGCTGCTGGAACTGGAGCTGACCGAGAGCGCGCTGATGCAGAACGCCGAGCACACCACCGAGGTGCTCACGCGCCTGAAGGCGCTCGGGATCCGGATCGCGATCGACGATTTCGGCACCGGCTACTCGAGCCTGGCCTACCTGAAGCGCTTCCCGATCGACAAGCTCAAGATCGACATCGCCTTCGTGCGCGACATCGTCAACAACCCGGACGACGCCGCCATCGCGCTGGCCATCATCAGCATGGCGCACAGCCTGCACATGCAGGTGATCGCCGAGGGCGTCGAGACGCGCGCCCAGATGGCCTACCTGCGGCGCCACCGTTGCGACCAGATCCAGGGGTTTTATTTTTCGCGCGCGCTGCCGGCCGACCAGCTGGCCGAGATGGTGGTGTCCAACCGCGCCAAGCCCGAAGAAAAGCAGACCGACGATAACAAGGTGCAGACCCTGCTCATCGTCGACGACGACCCGAACGTGCTCACCGCGCTGCACCGCCTGTTCCGGCGCGACGGCTACCGCGTGCTGACCGCGTCCTCGCCGGCCGAGGGTTTCGAATTGCTGGCGCTGTACCGGGTGCACGTGATCCTGTGCGACCAGCGCATGCCGGTGATGAGCGGGACCGAGTTCCTCAGCAAGGTCAAGGAAATGTATCCCGAGACCATCCGCATCATCCTGTCGGGTTATACCGGGGTGGAATCGGTGCTCGATTCGATCAACCGCGGCGCGATCTACCGCTTCTACACCAAGCCATGGGACGACCAGCAGCTGCGCGACAATATCCGCCTCGCGTTCCGGCATTACTGGATGACGTACGGGCCCTATGACGATCGCAAGGCGCCGCGCGGCGAGGACGCGAAGGGGGAAGCAGCGGCCTAGCGGCCGCCATGCCGTTTGCCGCTAGCAGCTCGCCGCACCGGCGCCAGCCGGTACCCGGCTGGGCGCGCCGCCGACGCCCAGGCCAGGAGGCGGCCTTCACTTCTCGCCTAGAAAGACGACAAGTTCGTCATACCCGCCGATGCGCTGCCCGTCAATATAGGTCTGCGGTGTCGTCTGCACGCCTTCTTCCTCCATGAAGGCGTCCACTTCGCTTCGGGTAGTCAATTGATGATCGTCGACCTGGTAACCCGCCCGTTCCAGTAACTCGAGCGACTTGATCCCGAATGGGCAAATATGTTCCGGCGTAACCATGCGGTGCAGCAGTGCTTGCCTCGATTCCATTGAAATGTTACTCCTTTAAATTGCATGGCAAAGTTGCAGGTTGCAACGTCATGAGCGCTGACGTCGTCACTCGCAGAGTAGGCCGATGGTATGGGCTACGCCGTGCGTCAACGCACGCACGGCCGTCATCGGCCGGTTCATCCTGGCGCGCGTGAAGCGGCATCTGTGCGCCGGCGCCAGCGCCGCGGGCGGTTCAGCCGTCGGTCGAGCGGGTCACGGCCTCCCAGGCATCGATCTCGGCCAGCCGTTCGGCGAGGGCGGCGCGCACCAGCGCCAGCGCATCGCTGCCGAGCAGCAGGTGTGCCGGCGGCCGCTCGCTCTCGACCAGGTGCAGGATGGCCTGGGCCGCCCTGGCGGGATCGCCGGGCTGCTTGCCGCTTTTCTCGATGCGCGCGCGCCGCACCGGTTCGAAGCTGGCGTCGTAGTCGCCGATCGCGCGCGGGCTGCGCACCATCGAACGCCCGGCCCAGTCGGTGCGGAAGGAGCCCGGCGCGACGGCCGTGACTGCGATATTGAACGGCGCCAGTTCCTTGCTCAAGGTGTCCGAGACGCCCTCCAGCGCGAACTTGCTGCCGCAGTAATAGGCGATGCCCGGCATCGTGATGGTGCCGCCCATCGAGGTGATGTTGACGATGTGTCCCTGGCGGCGCCGGCGCATGCCGGGCACCACGGCCTTGATCACGGCCACCGCGCCGAACACGTTGACGTCGAACTGGCGGCGCATCTCGTCCAGCGGCGATTCTTCCAGCACGCCCTCATGGCCATAGCCGGCGTTATTGACCAGCACGTCGATCGGCCCCAAGTCGCGCTCGACGCGGGCCACGACCGCCTCGATGGCGGCGCTGTCGGTCACGTCCAGCAGTTGCGGATGCGCGCGCGCCGGATCGAGGGCCGCGAAGGCCGCGGCCTGCTCCGCGCCGCGCAGCGTGCCGGCCACGCGGTGGCCAGCCGTGAGCGCGGCCTGCGCCAGCGCGCGCCCGAATCCGCTGCTGACGCCGGTGATGAAGAATAGCTTGCCCATATGTCCTCCTTGTTTGCGATGACTGGCATGATATTCTTCAGCCTCAGGCCGTTAACGCCTGAAACGGTCGATTTCTAGCCTGATCCTATGAGTACCCACGAACAAACCGTCGAACTGCTGGCCGCCCTGTCGCCGCTGGAAGGCTATAACCTGACGCCGCTGCCGGACGTCCGGCTGCTGCGTTCCGACCGCCCGCTGGCGCGCACGCCGGTGCTGTACGATCCCGGCATCGTGATCGTGTGCCAGGGCAGCAAGCAGGGGTATTTCGGCGGCGAGGTGTATCGCTACGACGCCCAGCACTACCTGGCGGTGGCGGTGCCGGTGCCGTTCACCATGGAGACCCAGGCCAGCGCCGCCGAGCCGCTGCTGGCCATCTACCTGCACCTGGATCTCGAACTGGCGGCCGACGTCCTGCTGCAGGTCCAGCAGCATGGCGGCCTGGCCGAGGCGGGCGCGAAAAGCATGGTGTCGACGCCGGTCGACGCGGCCTTCGCTGCGACCGTGCTGCGCCTGGTGCAGGCGCTGGCCGACCCGATGGCGTCGGCGGTGCTGGGACGGGGATTGCTGCGCGAGCTGTATTACCGCGTGCTGACCGGGGAGCAGGGCGGCGCCATGCGCGCGGCGCTCGCCCGACAGGGAAAGTTCGGCCAGATCTTCAAGACGCTGCGGCGCATCCATGGGGCATACCGCGAGCCGCTGACGGTGGAACAGCTGGCGCTGGACGCCGCCATGAGCGTGCCGACCTACCACCATCACTTCAAGGCGGTCACCGGCACCACGCCGATCCAGTATCTGAAATCGATCCGGCTCCACCAGGCGCGGCTGCTCATGGTGCGCAACGACCGCAGCGCGGCGGTCGTGGCATCGGAGGTGGGCTATGAAAGCGCCTCGCAATTCGGACGCGAGTTCAAGCGCCTGTTCGGCCTGAGTCCGGCGCAGGAAGCCAGGCGCATGCGTTCCAGCTTCGCGCTGCCGCCGCAGGCCAATCCGGCGTTCGTGTCATCGCATTGAGATCACGCGGATGTTGGAGACCTTGCATGCATCGCACCCGGTCCCGCCGCCCTGAGATCACCTGGCGACCGTCACCGTGCAGAATCTGAACGGGTATGGCGCCGTGCCGGCTGTTGCCAAATAGGTTTTGCAAGCGCCATCGTCGACCGCCAGGCCGTATTGCGCCAGCGTTTGCCTGGTGGCCTGCATGCGGGCGCGATCCTGTTCTGGCAGGTCGGCGACGTAGCGTTGCTGCAGATCCAGCGTGCAGGCGCGTCCCGGTTCGTCGACCAGGCGCACGTCGACATGGAAGCGGCCGCGCCGTGTCAGGCGCTCCAGGCGCGCACAACCGGCCGCGTCGCCGGTCAGTCCAAGTGCATCGACCAGCGCGCGCTTGCGTTGCAGGCTGTTTTCCTTTTCGCTCCGGGCGGCTGCCAGCATCACGTAATGAGGTCCTGTCCGCTCGGCGACGGCGGCGTGGACGCGCTCGAGCCAGGCCGGCGACTCGGGGAAGCCGCCAGCCAGCGCAATTACGCGCACCTCGTGCGGGAAGAATGTGGCCAACCACCCCATTGGCGGATCGCCGTGGGCGGTGAACACGATCGTATCGGCCGGACTGGCGAGCGGAGGCACGCTGGCGCTGAAGTTCGGCGAAGCCCAGCCGGCGTGGCCCCAGGAGACGAAAGGAAACACGGCCAGCGTGGTCGCGGCCAGCAGCCAGCCGCCGATACGCGCGGCGCGGGCGGCCGAGAACATGCGCTCTGCCAGGATCCACACCATCAGCGGCGCCAGCAGCTCGAGCGGCACCAGATACCGATAGATGCCGAACAGCTTGACCCACAGCAAATAGGCGATCAGGCCGAAGAGCAGCAGGCCGCAGGCGCGCGTCGACAGCACTGAAGCGGCACTGCCGGGGCCAGCCGCAGCCAAGAGGCGGCCGCGCAGCCAGCTGACGACGAAGAGCAGCCCCATGGCATACAGCAGCGGAATCACGGCGATCTTGAGGGGGATTTCCGATACGCGTGCGACTTGCGCCATGAACACGAAGGGCCAGAACAGCGCTTCGAGTATATTGTGCGGCATGTGGGAATTGTCGATCACGCCCAACTGCTGGGCTAAGGGACTCTTGAAGATATTATTGAACTGCGGGAACAGCGGATTGCCAAAGCGCTCCCACATCTCGAGCCACCAGTAGCCGCCGCTCGCAAGCATGCCGGCCAGGACGCCGCAGCCCTGCACGAAGGCGAACCCGATACGTGCCGGCCAGGAAGCTGGCGCCACGAGCAGCGCCAGGCACAGCGCGACTGCGTACGGAGCGTTGGTCAGCTTCAGACCTGTCCCCAGGCCCATGAGCAGACCGGATGCCAGCAGCACCCCGGCCGCGCGGACCGACGCCTTGTGCAGGCCATCCCAGCCGCGCATGATCACATGGAGCGCGCCCAGCACCAGCAGCGCGGTCAGGTTGTCGCCCATGGTGTTACCGACCTGCGACAGGAAGCCGGCGCCGCAAACGCCGGCTCCGGCCAGCAGAAGCGGCAAGCGTGCGCGGTCGGCGCGGTCACCGATCACGACACGTGCGATGGCCAGCAGCAAGATGAAGTTCAGGCCGTGTACACAGCCCATCAGAAAGCCGACCAGCGGACCAGGCAGGTTCGTGCTCAGCACATAGTAGGGAACGTCGATCAGTGGATTGAAGTAGCTCTGGAATTGGGCCGGCGCCATGTCGAGGTCGATCCTGCCGTTAAGCAGCGCATGGGCGTTGTACCAGTGGTAGTTGCGCAAGTCCCAGTTTTCGTCCTGACCAAGGTAGACCGAAACCAGGCCGAACAGCACCGGTACGATCCAGGCCGCGGCGACAGGCGCACCTGGCCGCGCCAGCGCCGCGGTACGGCTCCGGAACCAGGTTTCGAGCCTGGTGACTACATTATTTGGAAAACGCATGCGATTTTCTTGGGGAGGTGAGGAACTGCGGCGGACGCAAGCCGCGGGATTCAGTCTTCCCGGGCTGGGTCGAAGGCGGCGACCGCCAGGTAGCGAAAGCGCTTCTGCTCGATCCGCGATTTGGTGACGGCGTCGAGGATGATGCCGCAAGCGAGCAGGATGACGCCGAACAGCATGAGCGCGGTGCACAGCAATGCGGTCGGCAGGCGCGGCACCAGGCCGGTCTCCAGGAAAGTGACGAAGATGGGAATCGCCATCTGCACGGAGGCCAGTGCGCAGACGAAGAAGGCGATCGAATAGAAGCCGAGCGGCTTTTCGGACTTGAACAGGCGAAGAATCGTCAGCAGGATGCGCACGCCGTCTCGGTACGTGTTGAGCTTGCTGACCGAGCCGTCGGGGCGCGCCCCGTAGACGGTTTCGACTTCGGCCACCGGCATGCGCAGCTCTAGCGCGTGCACGGTAAGCTCGGTCTCGATTTCGAAGCCCGAAGAATGCGCGGCGAACGATTTGACATAGCGGCGCGAGAACACGCGGTAACCTGACAGGATGTCGGTGAAGGTGCGGCCGAAGATCAGCGACAGGAAGCCGGTCAGCATGCTGTTGCCGAAACGGTGGCCGAACCGGTAGGCAGCCTGCTCGGTGCTGACGCGGCTGCCGACCACCATGTCGAGGCCTTCTTCCAGGAGTTTCTCTACGAGCCGCGGCGCCGCCTTGGTGTCATAGGTGCCGTCACCGTCGACCATGATGTAGGCATCGGCTTCGACATCCGCAAACATCCGCCGCACCACGCTGCCCTTGCCCTGAATCGTGACCCGGCGCACGCTTGCGCCGGCGCTGCGCGCGATATCGGCGGTATTGTCAGTGGAATTGTTGTCGAAGACATATACCTGCGCCTCAGGGAGGCAGCGGTTGAAGTCGTTGATCAACTGGGCAATAGTGAGCGCTTCGTTATAGCAGGGGATGACGACGGCGACGCGCGGCGCGTTGCGCTGGATCCCCGCGTCGGTCGCGCCCGTCGGGTTGGCTGAGGAGTTCATGAGACACGGCTCGGCAATTGCTAAGCCAGTCATTATATCTTTCTTGGTTGCACGTTAACACATTATCGGGATCATATATTGGTGTGTTGCCGCATTCCGGCTCAGGGGACGACTGTCACGGGGCAGAACCGGTAGGGCAGCGAGGCCGTCCCGATGGTGGCAGCGTACTTCCTGCAGGCGCCGTCGTCGATGCGCAAGCGGTAGCGTGCCAATTGTTCTCTGGCCGCCAGCATGCGCAGGCGATCATCTTCCGCGATGGCCCGCCTATCGTGCAGGTTGCCTTCGGGCAAAGTCGAGAGGATCACGTAATGCGGCCCCGGACGCGCGGCCGCGGCTGCCCGGATGCGCTCGAGCCAGGCCGGTGACTCCGGGAAGGCGCCCGTCACCGAGATCACGCGCACCTGCGGCGGGAAGAACGTCGTCAGCCAGCCCACTGGCGGGTCTCCATGCGCGGTGAAGACGATCGTGTTGGCGGGAGACGCCAGGGGTGGCACCTGGGCGCCGATATTGGGCGAACCCCATTCGGCATGGCCCCAAGTCACGAAGGGGAGGACGGCGAGGGACGTGGCAAGCAGCAGCCAGCCGCCGACGCGCGCTGCCGTAAGCGACGGCATCAGGTGCTGGAGCAGGATCCACACCATGAGCGGCGCCAGCAGTTCGAGCGGCACCAGGTAGCGGTAGATGCCGAACAGCTTCATCCAGGCCAGATAGGCCACCAGGCCGAACACCAGGAGGAATCGCGCGCGCTCCGGCATTGGCGCGTGCGGCCGCCGCCCGGCAATCCGGCCCAGCAGCCAGGCGGCGGCGCATGCCAGCGCGAGGGCGTACAGGAGCGGGACGATCACCAGCCTGAGCGGAAGCTCCGATACGCGCGCGACGTCGATGGCGAACACCAATGGCCAGAACAGGGTCTCAAGCATGCCTTGAGGTGTGTGCTGGTTGTCGATCACCCCCATTTGCTGCGCCAACGGACTGCGAAAAATATTATTAAATTGTGGGAACAGGGGATTGCCGAAGCGTTCCCACATCGTCATCCACCAATATCCAGCGCCGAGCAGGAGGCCGGCCAGCACAGCGCAACCGTGGGTGACCGCCAGCGCAAACCGCTGCCGCCAGGAGGCCGGCACCGTCAGCAGGGCAATACACAACGCCGCGGCATAGGGCGCATTGGTCAGCTTCAGCCCCGTTCCGAAGCCCATCAGCAAGCCCGAAACCACGATCCAACCGACTGTTCGACGCGTAGCCACATGCAGCCCGTTCCAGCCGCGCAGTACGAGCAGCAGCGAGGACAACACCAGCAGCGCGGTCAGGTTGTCCCCCATGGTATTGCCCAGTTGCGACAGGAAAGCGGGGCCGCATGCGCCCGCGACCGCAAGCAGCAGGGGAAGGCGCATGCCGCCGCCGCGTGCCGGCAGGATGCGATGCGCGATGGCCATCACCAGCACGACATTCAGGCCGTGCGCATACCCCATCAGGAATCCGACCAGGGGGCCGGGCAGCGTGATACTCAGCAAGTAGTAGGGGACGTCGATCAGCGGATTGAAATAGCTTTGCCACTGGCCCGGGGCCATGTCGAGGTCGAGCCGCCCGTTAAGAAGAGCATAAGGGTTATACCAGTGGTAGTTTTTCAGGTCCCAGTTACTGTCCTGCCCCAAGGCCATCGACAACAGGCCGAACAGGACTGGTGCGATCCAGGCCATGGCCAGGGCCACTCGCGGTTGCGCTAGCAAATTGGCGAAACGGGCGAACCAGGGTTCCGCCAGGGCGATCGGGTTCTTCAGGATATGCATGGACGCTCTCGAGGGTGGGGCTCACCTGTGCATCATAAAACTCACCTGCCAATCATAAAACTTTCTTGGTGGCAGGAAAGCCTGTTGTTCAGTCCGTATGGAGAGATGACTCACCCTGCCACAAAATGATCCCAGCCCGCTAGCGACAGGTCTAGCCGCTCGCCATGTGCATTGACCAGGCGCAGGCCGGGGACGGCGTCGATCGTGCCGACCCGGGTGACTGGCGTGGAGGCCTGCGCCGCCGCTTCCAGTACCGCCGCGCGTTGTGACATCGGCGCCGTGAAGCACAATTCGTAATCGTCGCCGCCGGCCGCCGTGAAGCGGCGCCGTAGCGCGAGGTCTTGCCGCGCCAGCGCCGGGCCGCCCGGCAGCGCGTCGACGTCGAGCGTGGCGCCGACGCTTGACGCCGCCAGGATGTGCCCCAGGTCGCCGACCAGGCCGTCCGAGATGTCGAGCGCGGCGTGTGCGATCGGCACCGCCGCCAGCGCCAGGCCCAGGGCCACGCGCGGCGTGGGCATGTGCAGCCTCGGCGCGGCTTGCGCCTGTGCCTCAGGGGTGAGCTCGACCTCTTTCCAGCAGCCGGCCAGCGCCAGGCGCGCATCGCCCAGCGTGCCCGAGATCCAGATGTCGTCACCCGGTTTGGCCGCGGCGCGCCGCAGCGCATGGCCGGGAGATAGTTCTCCGAACACGGTGATGCAGATATTCAGCGGCCCCTTGGTGGTGTCGCCGCCGATCAGCTCACAGCCATGCTCGTCGGCCAGCGCGAACAGTCCGCGCGAGAAACCGTCGAGCCATGCCTCGTCGGCCCGCGGCAGCGCCAGGGCCAAGGTAAAGGCGATGGGCCGCGCGCCCATCGCGGCCAGGTCCGACAGGTTCACGGCCAGGGCCTTGTGGCCCAGCATGAAAGGATCGGCGCCGGCGAAGAAATGGCGGTCTTCGACCAGCATGTCGGACGAGATCGCGATCTGGCGGCCAGGGGCTGGAGAGAGCAGGGCGCAGTCGTCGCCGATGCCGAGCCCGACATCAGGGCGGCCGGGGCGCTCGCGCTTGAAATAACGCTTGATGAGGTCGAATTCGGAAAGCATGGGGCGATTGTACCGCCCTCCGTTGGCCTGCCAGGATTTGCTGCAACCTCACATAAGAGTGGTGAAAATACGTAGCCATTGACAACATCCTGTCTGATAGAATCGAAAGTCCCGTTTTGCTTCAGGAAGGCTGCCCAGCATGGATTCGTCATCTGACAAAAAAGAAGAATTACGTCAGCAACTGCGTCAAGCAGCGCTCGAGTATCACCAGTTTCCCCGTCCCGGCAAGATCAGCGTGGCGCCCACCAAGGGCCTGCTGAACCAGCGCGACCTGGCCCTGGCCTATTCCCCGGGCGTGGCTGCGCCTTGCGAGGAAATCGTCAAGGATCCTGCCAACGCCTACAAATACACCGCGCGCGGCAACCTGGTCGCCGTGATCTCCAACGGCACCGCCGTGCTGGGCCTGGGCAATATCGGTCCGCTGGCGTCGAAGCCGGTCATGGAAGGCAAGGGCGTGCTGTTCAAGAAGTTCGCCGCGATCGACGTGTTCGACATCGAGATCAACGAGACCGATCCCGACAAGCTGGTCGACATCATCGCCGCGCTCGAGCCTACTTTTGGGGGCGTGAACCTGGAAGACATCAAGGCGCCCGAGTGCTTCGACATCGAGCGCCGGCTGCGCGAGCGCATGAAGATCCCGGTCTTCCACGACGACCAGCACGGCACCGCGATCATCGTCGGCGCCGCCATCCTGAACGGACTGAAAGTCGTCGGCAAGAACATCAAGGAATGCAAGCTGGTGGTCTCGGGCGCCGGCGCGGCCGCGCTGGCCTGCCTCGACCTGATCGTCGACCTGGGCTTCCCGATCGAGAACATCTTCGTCACCGACCTGGCCGGCGTGGTCTACAAGGGCCGTGTCGAGCTGATGGACCCGGACAAGGAGCGCTTCGCGCAGGACACGCCGCACCGTTCGCTGGCCGATGTCATCCCCGGCGCCGATATCTTCCTGGGCCTGTCCGCCGGCGGCGTGCTCAAGCAGGACATGGTCGCGCAGATGGGCCCGAGCCCGCTGATCCTGGCGCTGGCCAACCCGAACCCGGAAATCCTGCCGGAAGACGCGAAGGCGGTGCGCGGCGACGCCATCATCGCCACCGGCCGTTCGGACTACCCGAACCAGGTCAACAACGTCCTGTGCTTCCCCTATATGTTCCGCGGCGCCCTGGACTGCGGCGCGACCACCATCACGCGCGAGATGGAAATCGCCGTGGTGCACGCGATCGCCGACCTGGCCCACGCCGAGCAGTCGGACATCGTGGCCTCGGCCTACGGCATCTCGAACCTGTCCTTCGGTCCGGAATACCTGATCCCGATGCCGTTCGACCCGCGCCTCCTGACCCATATCGCGCCGGCCGTGGCCAAGGCCGCGATGGATGGCGGCGTCGCCACCCGTCCGATCGAGGACCTGGAAGCCTACGCCGAAACCCTGCAGCAGTTCGTGTACCGCAGCGGCACCTTCATGAAGCCGCTGTTCACGGTCGCCAAGAGCGCGCCGCCGGAGCTCAAGCGCATCGTGTACGCCGAGGGCGAGGACGAGCGCGTGCTGCGCGCGGTGCAGGTGGTGGTCGACGAAAAGCTGGCGCGCCCGATCCTGGTCGGCCGTCCGGCGGTGCTGGAGCAGCGCATCGAGAAATTCGGCCTGCGCCTCAAGCTGGGTGTGCACTTCGACGTCATCAACCCCGACTTCGACGAGCGCTACCGCGACTACTGGACGACCTATCACCAGATGGTGATGCGCAAGGGCGTGACGCAGGACCTGGCCAAGCTGGCCATGCGCCGCCGCCACACCCTGATCGGCGCCATGATGATCCACAAGGGCGAAGCCGACGGCATGATCTGCGGCACCTACGGCACCACCCAGATGCACCTGGACTTCATCGACCAGGTGCTGGGCAAGCGTCCCGGCGCCAACGTCTATGCGGCGATGAACTTCATCATCACGCCGGAACGCCAGCTGGCCATGGTCGATACCCACGTCAACGAGAATCCGAACGCCGAGCAGCTGGCCGAGATCACGATCATGGCGGCCGAGGAGATGGAGCGCTTCGGCATCAGCCCGCGTGCGGCCCTGCTGTCGCACTCGAACTTCGGCAGCGCCAATTCGGAGTCGGCGCAGAAGATGCGCGCCGCCCTGGCCCTGGTGCAGCAGAAGAAGCCGGAACTGGAAATCGACGGCGAGATGCACGGCGACGCCGCGCTCGACGCCAAGAACCGCGCCAAGATCATGCCGGAATCGACCCTGAAGGGCGACGCCAACCTGCTGGTGCTGCCGAACATCGATGCCGCCAATATCTCGTACAACCTGCTCAAGACGGCGGCCGGCAACGGCATCGCGATCGGGCCGGTCCTGCTCGGCTGCGCGCGTCCGGTCCACATCCTGACCCCGTCGGCGACGGTGCGCCGGATCGTCAATATGACGGCGCTGGCGGTGGTAGATGCTGTTTCCGAGCGGTAACTAATTAGCCGGTCTGTACTTGACGCCTGCCTCGCGCGCCTTGCGCCGGGGCAGGCGTTTTTGTTTTCACCTGTCTCCAGCTGTCGCCGTTTGTCGTCCTGCAAAGACACTGGTAACAAACCGTAAGCGACCGTCGGAGGGCGTCATTTTCGGGTCATAATGTTCAGATAGGTGTTGATTTAATTGCACACATTTCTGGTGTGCAATTAGGCAAACCGACCTCCTCTGTTACAATCCTTGCTTCATCGGGCTCGTCAGATAATACGTGGCGCCCGCAAGACCACCTCATACCCATCCAAGAACATGCAAAACAAACGAGCCCTCATCACCGGTATCACCGGCCAGGATGGCGCCTATTTGGCCCAGTTGCTCCTGGAAAAAGGCTATCACGTCACCGGCACCTACCGTCGTTCGAGCTCGGTCAATTTCTGGCGCATCGATGAACTCGGCATCACCTCGCATCCGAACCTGTCGCTCGTCGAATACGACCTGACCGACCTGGCCTCGAGCCTGCGCCTGATCGAAACGGCGCAACCGAGCGAGGTGTACAACCTGGCGGCGCAGAGCTTCGTCGGCGTGTCCTTCGACCAGCCGGTGACCACCGCCTCGATCACCGGCCTGGGGGCCGTCAACCTGCTCGAAGCCATCCGCATCGTCAATCCGAAGATCCGCTTCTACCAGGCGTCGACCTCGGAAATGTTCGGCAAGGTGCAGGCCATCCCGCAGAAGGAAGATACACCGTTCTACCCGCGCAGCCCGTATGGCGTAGCCAAGCTGTACGCGCACTGGATGACCATCAATTACCGCGAGTCGTATGACATCTTCGGTTCCTCGGGCATCCTGTTCAACCACGAATCGCCGCTGCGCGGCCGCGAGTTCGTGACCCGCAAGATCACCGATTCGGTGGCCAAGATCGTGCAAGGCAAGCTGGAACTGCTGGAGCTGGGCAATATGGACGCCAAGCGCGACTGGGGCTTCGCCAAGGAATATGTCGAAGGCATGTGGCGCATGCTGCAGGCCGACAAGCCGGACACCTATGTGCTGGCGACCAACCGCACCGAGACCGTGCGCGACTTCGTCACCATGGCCTTCAAGGCCGCCAACGTCACGCTGGACTGGAGCGGTTCGGGCGAGCAGGAAGTCGCCCACTGCAGCCAGAGCGGCAAGAAGCTGGTGGGTGTCTCGCCCAAGTTCTACCGTCCGGCCGAAGTGGACCTCCTGATCGGCGACCCCGAGAAAGCCAAGCGCGAGCTGGGCTGGGAGCCGAAGACCACGCTCGAAGAGCTGTGCCAGATGATGGTCGACGCCGACCTGCGTCGCAACGAACAGGGCTTCTCGTTCTGATATGACGCGCCTGGCCACGGATGACGTTTCCGCCCTCGCCAAGCAGGCGAGCGGGCGTGAAGGGGAGGGCCGCCGCGCCCTGATCACGGGTCTGCGCGGCTTCACCGGCCATTACCTGGCCTCAGCCCTCACGGCCGCGGGCTACCGCGTGTTCGGCACCGTCATGCCGGGCGAGGAAACCGGGCCCGATGTGTATGCGGTCGACCTGTGCGACCGCGATGCGGTGGCCACCATGGTCGCCGAGGTCAAGCCCGACGTCGTGGCCCACCTGGCCGGCATCGCCTTCGTGGGCCATGCCAACGTCGAGGCGATCTACCGCGTCAACGTGGTGGGCACGCGCAACCTGCTTGAAGCCCTGGCGGCCGGCGAGCATCGCCCCACCAGCGTGCTGCTGGCCTCGTCGGCGAATATCTACGGCAATGCCAACGTGCCGGTGATCGACGAAAGCGTGCCGCCCGCGCCGGCCAACGACTACGCGGTCAGCAAGCTGGCGATGGAATACATGGCGCGCCTGTGGATGGACAAGCTGCCGATCACGATCGTGCGGCCATTCAATTACACCGGCGTGGGCCAGGCCGAGAATTTCCTGCTGCCCAAGATCGTCAACCACTTCCGCCGCAACGAACAACGCATCGAACTGGGCAACCTCGCGATCGCGCGCGATTTCTCCGACGTGCGCATGGTGGTGCGCAGCTATCGCCGTCTGCTGGCGGCGGCGCCGGCCGGCGAAGCCTTCAATGTCTGCTCGGGCACCCCGCACTCGCTGTCGAGCGTCATCGAGACGATGGGCGAGATCGCCGGCTACCGTATCGACGTGCAGGTCAATCCCGCCTTCGTGCGCGCCAACGACGTGCTTCAACTGACTGGCAGCAATCGCAAGCTGGCCGCCGTGATCGGCGACCTGGCGCCGACCCCGCTGCACGAGACGCTGGACTGGATGTACAGGGCGTGAAACCCGCAGTCATCAAGGTCGGTCTGGGCACGACCATGGTCGAGCCCGGTTTGACTGGTGGCCGGCTGGACGGCATCGGCGTCTACACCCGGGCCTTGATGCAGCACTTGCCCGCAACGCTGTGCGAGGTGGCGCCGTTTTCCTGGCCCCGCCTGCGCCAGGGCGATGCGGGTATCTCCATCGGCCAGGCATTTCCCCAATCTTTTGAGACAGCGACCCTGATCGATCTGGTGACGCCGGGGCCCACCGTGTCCACATGCCGGCCGACATTTTCCACGTGACCGACTACCGCGTGGTGCGCATGGATTGCCCGGTGGTGGCCAGCCTGCACGATGCGTTGCCGATCAAGCACCCGGAATGGTGCAACCCGCGCCTGCGCAAGCTCAAGAACTGGCTGCAAGCCAGGGCGGCGCGCAAGGCCGACCACGTGATCGCGCTGTCGCACTTCGCCATCGAAGAACTGGTCGACTGCTTCGGCGTCGACGAGCGGCGCATCTCGGTGGTGCCTTGCGGCGTCGACGAGGAATGGCTCACCGCACCCGACCCGCGGTCAGTGGAGGCGACCCTGGACGCCTATGGCCTGGAGCCTGGCTATTTCTTCTTTGTTGGAACCCTGCAGCCGCGCAAGAACGTCGAGCGCCTGCTGGAAGCGTATCTCGCGCTGCCCGCGCCCTTGCGCCTTGAACGCGGCCTGGTGATCGTCGGCGCTCCCGGCGCGCGCAGCGAAGCCCTGGTGGCGTCGATCAAGGCGGCGCGGGCGGCGGGCGAGAACGTGGTCTGGCTGGATCGCCTGACCGACTATGGGCAATTGCGCGACCTGTATGCCGGCGCCGGCGTCTTCGTGTTTCCCTCCTTGTACGAGGGCTATGGCATTCCGGTACTGGAAGCCTTCGCCTCGAACGTGCCGGTGGTGGCCTCGAACACGACCTCGCTGCCGGAAGTCGCGGGCGACGCGGCGCTGCTGGTCGACCCGCTGTCGAGCGGCGCCATCGCCGACGCCATGCGGATACTGGCCACGGACGGTGTTGCGCGCGCGCGCTGTATCGCCGCCGGACGCGCCCGCGCCGAACAACTGACATGGCAAAACACCGCACGCCTGACGGCGGAGGTGTACCGTGCCGTCCTTTCGCAGTAAGCTGAGTTGATTATGCGTGTCCTTCATTTCTACAAGACCTACCACCCCGATTCCGTGGGCGGGGTCGAACAGGTGATCCGCCAGATGTGCGTGGGCACCGGCCGCCTCGGCGTGAGCAATACGGTGCTGTCGCTGTCGCGACACGACAACCTGGTCCCGTTCGAATTCGAAGGCCATATGGTGCACCGCGTGCCGCTCAATGCCGAGATCGCGTCCAACGCCATCTCGGTGCAGTCGATCGGCGCGCTGGCGCGCCTGGCGAAGCAGGCCGACGTGGTGCACTACCACTTCCCCTGGCCCTTCATGGACCTGGCCCATTTCATGGCCCGGGTCGACAAGCCGACGGTGGTCACCTACCACTCCGACATCGTGCGCCAGCGCCACCTGCTGCGCCTGTACCAGCCGCTCAAGCACCGCTTCCTCAAGAGCGTCGACGCGATCGTCGCCACCTCGCCCAACTATCTCGGTTCGTCGACCGTGCTGGCGCGTTACAAGCAAAAAACCTCGGTCATTCCCTTCGGCCTGGACCGCGGCACCTATCCGCAGCCCGAACCGGCCCGCCTGGCGCACTGGCGCGAGCGCGTGGGCCCCAAGTTTTTCCTGTTCGTGGGCGTGCTGCGCTACTACAAGGGCCTGCACATCCTGCTCGAGGCGGCGCAAGGGCTGGACTATCCGATCGTGATCGTCGGCGCCGGGCCGATCGAGCAGGAGCTCAAGGAACAGGCCGCGCGCCTGGGCCTGTCCAACGTGATGTTCGTCGGCGCGATCGACGAACCGGACAAGGCGGCGCTGCTGACGCTGTGCTATGCGGTGGCGTTCCCCTCGCACCTGCGTTCGGAAGCCTTCGGCATCTCGCTGCTCGAGGGCGCGATGTACGGCAAGCCGATGATCTCGAGCGAGATCGGCACCGGCACCACCTATATCAACGTCGATGGCGACACCGGCCTGGTGGTGCCCCCGTCCGACGCTCCGGCGCTGCGCGCGGCGATGCGCACCCTGTGGGACAACCCGGACATGGCGCGCGCCATGGGCCGCCGCGCCGAGGCGCGTTTCGAAGAATTGTTTACGTCCGAGAAGATGGCGGCCAACTATACGGCGCTGTACCACGAGCTGGTGGCAAGGCGCGCCCCCAAGGGTGCGCTCGTCGAGCCGGCGGACGGCGCCTTGCACATGAAAGGCGACGCCACAGGGCGTTAGGGCATACCGGCGCGCGCAGCCGGCGTTCAGGCCGTCTCTGCCCAGCGCAGCCTGATTTCGCGGATCGCCGGCATCTGGTCGGCGAACAGATCCACCAGTTGCGGGTCGAAGTGGCGGCCTTTCTGCTCGCGCAAGAAATTCACCGCTTCTTCCTCGGTCCAGGCCTTCTTGTACGGCCGCACCGATGTCAAGGCGTCGAACACGTCGGCGATCGCCACGATCCTGCCCACCAAAGGAATGTCTTCCCCGGTCAGCCGGTTCGGATAGCCGCTGCCATCGTATTTCTCGTGGTGGGTCAGCGCGATCTGGCGCGCCAGCGCCAGCATGCCGCCATCGTGCTCGCCGATGATCTCGGCACCGATCGTCACGTGGCTCTGCATGATCTTCCATTCGTCGGCGTCGAGCGGCCCGGGTTTCTGCAGGATGCGGTCGGGGATGCCGATCTTGCCCACGTCGTGCATCGGCGCCGCGTGCAGCAGGTCGTCGGCCTCGATCTCCGTCATGCCGGCCGCGATGCCGAGGATGCGCGAGAAGTGGCTCATGCGGATCACGTGCAGGCCGGTCTCGTTGTCCTTGTACTCGGCGGCCAGGCCCAGGCGCTGCACGATCTCGAGGCGGCTGGCGCGCAGTTCTTCCATCCGCACCAGCGACAGGTGGGTGCGCACGCGTGCCCGCACCACCGGCGGGCTGACCGGCTTGGTGATGTAGTCGACCGCGCCGGCCTCGAAGCCTTCGACCTCGTCGGCGGTCTCGGTCAGGGCGGTAACAAAAATCACCGGGGTCGAGGCGGTGGCGGGATGCGCCTTGAGGGCGGCGCACACCTCGTAGCCCGACATCCCGGGCATCATCACGTCCAGCAGCACCAGGTCTGGCTGCTCCTGGCGCGCCAGTTCGAGCGCGCGCGCGCCGTCCTTGGCGAACAGCAGGCGGTAGTGGTCCTGCAGGATCTGGCGCAGCAGCTGCAGGTTGCTGGCTTCGTCGTCGACCGCGAGGATCAGCGGGCGGGTATTCGGTTGGCTCATGCTGGGGATTCGTCGAAAACGTCGTCAAATGCCCCATCGCCCAAGACGCCGATGATGGCCTCCAGGTGCCCGAGGGCGAGGTCGAAGTCGAAGTCGGCGATCGCCGACTGGACCTGGGTCACACGGGTGGCGGCCGGATGCGCCGCCAGCGCCGCGGCCAGGCTGGCCATGGCGCCGTCGTTCAGGGCGCCGCGGCGCAGCGCCTCGAGCAGCACGCCGCCGGCGCGCCGCGCGCGCGCCAGGTCGACCGTGCTGCCTTGCGCCACGGGCGCCGGCGCCGTCGCCACGGCGCGCAGCGCCTCGAGCGCGGCGTCCAGCGCATTGTTCGCCACCACCAGCGTGTTGGCCACCTGGCGCGCATCGGTCGGCACCGCATTGGTAGCGTGCTCCAGCGCGGCCAGGGCATCGGCCAGCAGTTCGAGACCGACGTTGGCGGCCGCGCCGCGCACCTTGTGCGCAAGGATGCGCAGCTGCTGGTGCTCGCCGCCGGCCGCGTGCAGGCGCAGCGCCTGGCCCAGGTCGGCGTACTGGCGGGCGAAGTGATCGAGCGCCTCGGCATAGGCGTCCTCGCGGTTGCTCCAGCGATGCAGGCCGGCGCGCCGGTTCAGCACTTCGCGCGGCGCATTGGCCACGCCAAGCGCATCCGGTTCGCTGGCCGACAGGCCGAGCACGCGCGCGATCTCGTGCGACAGCGCGAACCAGTCCACCGGCTTGCTGGCGAAACCGTCCATGCCGGCGTCGATGCTGGCCTGGCGGTGTTCGGCCAGCACGCTGGCGGTCATCGCGATCACCGGCAGGCGCTTGCGCCCTTCACGCGCCTCGTGTTCGCGAATCGCGCGGGTGGCGGCCAGGCCATCCATGGTCGGCATCTGGAAGTCCATCAGCGCCAGGTCGAATTCGCCGCTGGCGCTCAGCGCGACCACGGCGGCGCCATCACGCACCGCGGTCATGGTGTGGCCGCGGCGGGTCATCAGGAGCTGCATCAGTTCCAGGTTCTGCGGCACGTCGTCGGCCACCAGCACGCGCAGCGGCGGCAGCACGGCGGCGCTGCGCACGCGCGGCGCCTGTTGCGCAAAGCGCGCCAGCACCAGCGGCACCCGCACGTGGAAGGTGGTGCCGTGTCCGAGCTCGCTCTCGGCCCAGATCCGGCCGCCCATCAGCTCGACCAGCTGCTTGCTGATCGTGGTGCCCAGGCCGGTGCCGCCGAAGCGGCGCGTCATCGAGGCGTCGGCCTGGGTGAACGGGTCGAAGATGGCGGACAGGCGCTCGGGCGCGATGCCGATGCCGGTGTCGATCACGGCGATGCACAACTGGTCGCCTTCGGCGCCGACCTTGAGCGTCACGCTGCCCTTGGCGGTGAACTTGATCGCGTTGTCCAGCAGATTGGTCAGCACCTGGCGCATGCGCAGCTCGTCGCCGCGCAGGCCCGTCGGCAGCGCCGGATCGTACTGGATGTCCAGGTGCAGGCCCTTGGCGCGCGCGTTCGCGGCCAGGGTCGAGGACAGTTCGTCGATCAGGGACAGCAGGTTGTAGTCGTTCTGCTCCAGCTCCACCGCGCCTTTTTCGAGCTTGGCGGTGTCGAGGATCTCGTTGAGCAGGCGCAGCAGGGCGCGGCCGGCGCTGCGGATGGTGTCCAGGTGGCGCCGCTGCTCGACGTCCAGGTCGCCGTCCAGCAGCACGTCGGTGAAGCCCAGGATCGAATTCATCGGGGTGCGGATCTCGTGGCTCATATTGGCCACGAAGGTCGCTCGCGCGGCGGCCGCCTGCTCGGCGGTTTCCTTGGCGGCGCGCAGCGCTTCTTCCATCTGGCGGCGCTCGGTGATGTCGAGGATGACGCCGTCCAGCCACTGCACGTCGCCGGACTCGTTGCGCACCGCGGTGCCGTTTTCCCACAGCCAGCGCACGCCGCCGTCGGCATGCAGCAGGCGGTATTCCACCAGGTAGGGGCGCTCTTCGCGCAGCGCGGCGCCGGTCGCCTTCGCCACCCGGATGCGGTCTTCGGCATGGATCAGGGCGCCGAACACGCGGCGCGGCGGCTCGCCCAGGAAATCGGCGGCCGGGTAGCCGGTAACGCGCTCCACGGCCTCGCTGACGAACACCATCGGCCAGTCGCCATCGAGCTTGCTGCGGTAGGAGATGCCGGGGATGTTGCCGATCAGGGAACGGAACTGTTGCTCGCTGGCCGTGAGCGCCTGTTCCATCGCGCGTCGCTCGCTGATGTCGGTGACGAAGCAGACGAACAGGTCCTGGTCGCCCAGCCTGGCGTGTCCCATCGCGCCGCGTACCGGCACCAGGCTGCCGTCCTTGCGCAAGCCGAAGGTCTCGGTGCTGGTGTTGACGCCTTCGAGGTTGCCCCGGGACAGCACGTACAGCAGGCCGCGTTCGGACTTGCGGTCTTTTTCGTCCAGCAGCAGGCTGATGTTGCGGCCGACGATCTCGTCGCGCCGCCAGCCGAAGATGCGCTCGGCCGAGGCGTTGAATTCGGTGACGATGCCGTCGCGTCCGACGGTGATCACGCCGTCGACGGTGGTGGTGAGCAGCGCGCGCATCCAGGCTTCGCTGCGCTCCAGGCCGAGGTACATTTCGCGGTAGCGCAGCAGGCCGTTGGCGGCGACCACGCACAGCGACAGCGCCACCGTGATGACCGTGATCGACAGCGCCAGGAAATCGCTGTTCGAACCGTTCAGGCCCAGCGGATCGACCTCGCCGGCGAAGCGCGCGGCCGCCATCCCGGTGTAGTGCATGCCGGCGATGGCGCAGCCCATCACCACCGCCGCGATCAGCAGGCGGCGCGAATCGGTCATCGACTTGTAGCGCGACAGGCCATGGCGCACGCCCAGGGCCAGCGTGGCCAGCACCACGGCGACCACGATCGACAGCGCGAACATGGCCGGATCATAATAAAGGTCGAGACGCATGCGCATGCCGGCCATGCCGGTGTAGTGCATGGCGCCGATGCCCGCCCCGACCAGCACCCCGCCCACCAGCAGATGCGCCAGGCGCAGCTTGGGGCGCGAAATCAGGTTGAGCGCGACCAGGGACGCGCCGATGCTCGGCAGGGCCGACAGCAGCGTGATGCCGTGGTCATAATGGACCGGCGTGCACAGGTTGAAAGCGAGCATGCCGATGAAGTGCATCGACCACACGCCGGCGCCCAGCGCCAGGCTACCGGTGCCGAGCACGATGGCGCGGTGCGCGGGGTTGGCGCTGGCGCGGCCCGTGATTTGCAGGCTCATCCAGGAAGAAAAGATCGCTACCAGCACCGACAGCACGACCAGGCGTGGCTCGTAGACGCCATAGGTCAGCATGGATGGGTCGGCAGGGGCGTTAAATAGTTGCAACATGAATTCGCAGTCAGGACAACGGAGTTTTATCCTTGGGACATGACCGCGAAGTATGACATCTTCCCGTGGGGAAATACAGCGATTACTGGATTTACTGGATTTTTAGCGAACTTATGTAGCTTCCAAGCGACCTTTTTGGTGCGGGCGTGGTTTCGTAACCACGCCCGCTAACATAATCAAGCCGATTGATGTGGTGCGTCGACAGGGGCCGCCGGCAGCGTCCCCTCGAAGCTGGCTGGCGGCAGGCCCTGGCACCAACGGCGCCACATCTGGCGCAGCGCATGGTCGACGCCGTCGGTAATCCGGGTCATGGTGTCGGACGTGGGCAGCGCATAACGTTCGCGCAGCGTGGCGCGCACTGCCGCCAGCGCCGGCAGGTCGCCGCAGATGGCCAGGCCCCTGGCGACGAAATCGTCGACGCTGTGCGCGACGAAATGGTGCAGCCCGCAATGCTCGAGGAAGCAGGCGGTTTGCCGCCCGGTCACGGTACCTGCGTCCAGCGTCAGGGTCGGGACGCCCATCCAGCCGGCATGCATGGTCGTGGTGCCGCCCGGATAGGGGAAGGTGTCGAGGCACAGGTCGACCTGCTGGTGCAGCTTCAGGTAATCGTGCAGTACGATGCGGCCATGGAAGTCGACCCGGTGCGCGGCAATGCCTTCGTGCTCCAGCCAGGCGCGCACTTCCGCATGATCGTGCCGTTCCGGCATGCCGCCCACCAGCAGCCGCGCATCGGGCAACGCGCGCATCAGCAGCCCCCAGGCCCGGATCACTTCGCCGTTGAACTTGCTGAGGCGATTGAAGCTGCCGAACGTGACGTAGCCGTTGGCCAGGGCGGGCAGCGGGCCGACGTCGGGCGCGCTGGTCACCGGCTCGAAGGGGAGCGACAGCGGCAACTGCACCAGTTTCTCCGTGAACAGGTGGTCGTACTGTCCGTGCGGCAGGAATTTGCGGTCGGCCAGGTAGTAATCCATCGCCGCCAGGCCGGTGGTGCCGGGATAGCCGATCCAGGACGCCTGCACCGGCGCCAGCCGGCGCGCGAACGCGGGCAGCCGGTTGAAGGCGGAGTGGCCCGACAGGTCGATCAGGATATCGATGCCGTCGGCGCGCACCAGCCGCTCCAGTTCGTCGTCGTCGAGCGCGGCGACGTCGCGCCAATGGGGCAGGTGGCCACGCAGGCGCTCGGTGACCGCGTCATGCAGGGTATGGTTGTAGTAGGCATGCAGCGCCAGCCCGGGGCGCTGCCCGAGGCGCTCGAAGACCGGTTCGATGAAGGACGCGACCGCGTGGTTGCGCAGGTCGCCCGACACGAAGCCGATGCGCAGGCGCCGCTCCGGCTCCGGCGTGTTGTCCAGGGGAGCGGGGGGCGCGGTCCTCTGTTCGATCAGGCTGCCGTACGCCCGATGCTCGGCGAACAGCGCGCCCGGCGTGAGTCCGGGCATTTCGCTCAGGCAGAACAGCATATTGCTGTGGGCATCGGTGTTTTCCGGGGTCCGCGCCAATAAGTCGCGATAGACGGCCACTGCCTCGGCCGGCCGGCCCCGGTTCTGCAGGATCAGCGCCTGCGTGATGGCTGCATTGTCATGATGCGGGTCGAGCGCCAGCGCCGCGTCGATGCTGGCCTGCGCCTCGGACAGCCGTCCACGCTCTGCCAGGGTCATGGCCAGGTGGTTGTGGGCGTCCGCGTTCTCGTGCCGCAGCGCGAGGGCGCGCCGCAGCACGTTCTCCGATTCTTCCAGCCGGTTGGCGCGCATCAGGAGCATGCCCAGGTTGCTGAGCGTCTCGGCATCGTCGGGGTCGAACCTGGCCGACATCGCCATGGCATTCAGGGCCGCTTGCGCGTCGCCGCGCCGGTGGTAGACGCCACCCAATAATTTCCAGCCGAAAGCGTGTTGGGGGAAGCGCTCGACCAGCGAACGCGCGGCGCTCTCCGCTTCCTCGCTGCGTCCCTGGGCGAACAGGGCGGCGGCGGCGTCGATCTCGGCGCTGTCGGGCGCGCCCGAGCTGGCCAGCTGCCGTTCGATCTCGTCGATCGTCGGGCCTCGCAGGCCGTGGGTCCGGCCGAGCTGGAGCAGATCCGTGGCGGCGGCGAACTGGCGCGTCTCGATCAGGGCGGCGAGATAGGACAGCCAATGGGCTTCCTGGCCGGGGTCGGCTTCCAGGGCGGCGGCGAAATGCGGCATCGCCGTCTCCGCATCCCCGGCGCGGCTGGCCAGCACACCCACGGCATGGTGGGCGCCGGCGTGGCCGGGTTGGAGCTCGAGTACGGCCCCGTACAGGGCGAGCGCCTGCTCGAGGTTGCCCGCCTCGGTTTCGTGGTGTGCGGCCTGCATGGCCTGGTCGACGATCTGGCGGACGTCGTCGCTGGGGGGAGCGTGCTCATGGCGCTACATTAGGGTATGAGGCGGGGGAGGGTCAAGGAGAGGCCATGGGGGCGGCATCCTTTCGACCCGACGCAGACCAGGTTGGACAGGGCATCAGGCCATGGACGGCGGCGCCGGTCGAGAGGGGGCGGCCAGGTCGCTGGGGGACATTCAGGCCAGGCTACCAGCATGGGGTGCCGAACTGGGATACATCCTCACTTTTTCCACTTCGCGCATGCGATTCGGGTAAAGCGTGAGCGATCATGCGATCCAGATACCGTCCGGCCGCAGACTCGCCTATAGTGGATGCTGAACAAAATACACATCGATAACCGCAATGAAAAATCTTCGTGGTTCAAGAGGGCTTGGATTCTTCACACCGATTGTCACCGCCTTCGTTTTCACCCTGCTGTCCGCTTGCGGCAGTTCCAGCGACGCGCCTTCGACGGGAACGCCCCCGGTCAGCGAGCAACCGCCCCCGACAGTGCCGGTCATGCCAAAGCTGACGGTACTCGCAGGAAATACTGGCGGCCCCGGCATCGATGATGGCGCCGCCGATGTTGCCAGGTTCCGCCTCCCGAGCGACGTGGCGATTGCCGGCGACGGCACCTTGTACATCGCCGACAGATACAGCCATACGATCCGCAAGATGTCCGATGGGCAAGTCAGCACGCTAGCCGGTGCGCCTGGCCTGAATGGGCATGCCGATGGCCGGGGAGCTGCGGCGCGCTTCGATTCGCCTGTCGCGCTTGCCGTCGATGCCGCACACAATGTCTACGTTGCCGATTCCGGCAATCACGTCATTCGCAAGATCGATCCTGGTGGGACAGTGACGACACTGGCCGGCGCTGTGCGCGCTTTCGGCAATGCGGATGGGCAAGGAAATGCAGCACGATTCTATCGACCCGTGGGCGTGGCCAGCGACCCCACTGGACACCTGTACGTCGTCGACCAGCAACTGGGCATTGTCGACACATTCAAGACGCTCCGGCGAATCACCCCGGCGGGGACCGTCACGACAATCACGAGCAATGATCCCAGCTTCGTCGTCCAAAGTGATGGTGTCGCCGTGGACGGATCGGGCAACCTGTCCGTGATCGGCGTCGTCGGCAGCGATACCACGGAACTAAATACCGTGCCCGGGGCGCCCGCGTCGGCCATTACCATCCGGACCCCGAAACTCCTGAGGCTGTCGCCTGGCGGGGCGGTGGCGACCCTGGGCGTCGTGCCGCCGGAAGGGAGCTACGCGGGTGTCGCGATCGATCCCTCCGGGAACGTCTATTTTTCGGATCGCGGCTATCACAGGGTCTACGCCTATTCGGCGGCGACGGGCCGGATCGACGTGTTCGCCGGATCGCCTGGACCGATGTTCATCGACACCCATGGCGGACTGATCGTCATGAGTCCGGGCAGCGCCGATGGCGTGGGCGTTGCGGCGCAATTCAATGGGCCGCAGGGGCTGGCTGCCGACGGCAGCGGCAACCTGTATATCGCGGACTATGGCAATTACACGATCAGGAAGGCCTCGCCCCAGGCCCAGGTCACTACCATCGCCGGCGCGGCGCGGCGCCAGGGCGCTACCGACGGGGCAGGGCCGGAGGCGACGCTTGGGGCACTCATGAGCGGTTCCACGACGGATGGCGCGGGCAATGTGTATGTCACCGACAGCTATGGGCATACCGTCCGTAAGATCACGCCTGGCGGGCTGGTCACCACGGTCGCAGGCAAGGCCGGAGAAAGCGGCAGCGCCGATGGCGTTGGCGCAGCCGCGCGGTTTTTCAGTCCTGCAGGCATCGTGGCTGATGCCGCCGGCAATATCTTCCTCACGGATACGTTCAACAAGCTGATCCGCAAGATCGCCATTAACGGCGAGGTGACCACCATCGCCGGCACGGTCGGCACTTTCGATCTGGTCGATGGCGTCGGAAGCAATGCGCACTTCATCAGCCCCACCGGCATCACAAGGGACAGCGCCGGCAACCTGTTCGTGACCGATGGTCCGACTATCCGCAAGATCACGCCGGCCGGCGCCGTATCGACGATCGCCGGCCGGCAGCTGCGTGAAGGGGACGGCTCCGCCGACCTCGATGGCGTCGGCGCGCAAGCGACCTTCAACAACCCGAATGCGATCGCCATCGATGGCGTCGGCAACCTGTACGTGGTCGATATCAGGAGCTATACGGTACGCAGGATCAGTCCGGGAGGCGAAGTGGTGACGATCGCCGGAAAGCAGTCGGAAGGCGGACTGGTCGACGGGCCGGGCCTGGCCGCACGTTTCATCTACCCGAGCGGCATCGCGATCGATGCGAACGGCAACCTTTTTATCAGCGATAGCGGCAACACTGCCATCCGCAAGATCGCCAGGGATGGCGTCGTATCGACCGTGCTTGCCCTGCCCGCGCCGCAAAATGAGTGGTCCCAGGAAAGCCTCCAGAGCATTACCTACCTAGGCGCGAACACCTTCTACCTTACACGTCCTGGGGCTGTGCTCAAGCTTGACCTGGGTACACGCTAGAGGAAGTACTGGCTATCCTGGTGTGCGGCTCTCGGTCACAAGAAATCTATGGTCCCCCTCCTTTTTGCAAGCTGATCTTGTGTGAGGCGAGGAGGGCTTGCATAAATCTATCCGGCGTCTGGTGGAGACAAGCTCCGCGCCACGATGAGAGTCGCGCCTGTCGTCCCTGAAAAGGCGCTCGGCTTGCTATAGCCGATTTTTTTGCCAGGGTATCCGGCAGGCCGGTGTGCCGTTCACGTCATCCAAATTCAGCAGTCGGAAAACCTGGAGGTGGTTGTTAAAGCAAGTCCAGGCTCCTTCATGTAGGCATGAAGGAGCGCTTCGTTTCAAACGTGGTGTGGTGCGCGGCGGTCGTCCAAGCGATCCGTGCCGGCTTATTGGCGAGAGCACAGGCCACTACGTTGGAGTGCCTGCGAGTGAGCATGGCTCGTACCCAGTCAGCTAGTTGTCCCGATTTTCCTTCCACGCGCAGCATGTAGGTTCGTGCGCACTCCACCAGCAAGCGACGCAGATTCTTGTCGCCGCGTTTGCTGATGCCTAACAGGGTGTTCCTGTCGCCCGTGCTGTGCTGGCGTGGCACCAAGCCTACGGAAGCGGCGAAGTCGCGACCGCAGCGGTATTGCTTTCCATCGCCCAATTCGCTTGCGAGGACGCTTGCCGTGATCGGCCCAATGCCGGGTACGGTCAACAATCGCTGTCCAAGGTCATCATCGGCGAGCTGTGCAGATAGATCTTTTTCGATTGCATCCACTTGCTCATCCAGATACTTTAAGTGGGTGTGCAGCCGCTACAGGACAGCCCCCAGGCGGGGCGGCAGTTCGTGATCAACCAAAATGCTCGGCAACCGGCGAATCGCGGCGTGCCCAATCGGCAAGCTTATTCCAAACTCGAGTAAGAACGCGTGAACCTGATTGCATACTTTGGTTCGATCATGTACGAGGGATTCGCGTACGCGGTGCAGCGCTGACAAGGTCTGCTGGGCTTCATTTTTTGGTGTAGCGAACCGCATTGATGCGCGGCTGGCCGCTTCGCAGATTGCTCCGGCGTCAACGTAGTCGTTCTTGTTGCTCTTGACGAAGGGCTTCACGAACTGCGGGGAAATGAGCTTGGCGTCATGGCCGAAGCCGATCAATTGCCGAGCCAAGTAATGGGCGCCAGCACAGGCTTCCATTACAACTGTGCAAGGCTGGAGCTCGGCAAAGAACTCCATTAGCTGCTTAAGGCTGAATTTCTTGCGTAGCTGTTCCTTGCCATGCTCATCTTGGCCGTGAACGTGAAAAGTGGTTTTACCCAGATCGATGCCGATAAGCGTAGCGTCTTGCATGATAGCCTCCGTCCCAGAAATGAAGTCCCCAGTCAGCTTGGACCAGGGTGGAGGGGGACCATCTCATTAGGCGCTGTAACTGTTTCGTGTTGAAACTGCCCAATGCCGCTCGCAACAGCGCCTCCGACGAATCGATGCGCCCGCCATCCAGGGCCCAGCGCCAACCCAGATAGTTGAGCAGGTACTGCGATGCCACGCCGTTGAAGCGCGCCAGCCACTGGCGAAAGCGCCGATGGTAGCCATTGACGTTCTGGACATGCACCGCGCCGCGCACCCGCTCTGCCTGGCGCAGATTGACGGCTTCGTGGCTGATGCCGGCTTCGCGTGCGAAAGCCCGATACGCCGCGTGCGCATCGGTGACCAGCAGGATGTCCGCTTCGAGCGCCGGCAATAAATGCTCATGCAGCTGCGACTTGGTGACCGCACCCCGGTCGGGAACGAAGTTGAAGGTGCGGCCGTCGCGGTCACGCGCCACCAGGACGCAGTCGTGTTCTTTCGAGATCCCGCGTTTTGCCGCCACGCCGCCACGCTTGCGGGCAGGACGAGTCAGTTGGCGTGAGCCTTTCTGCGATTCGAGCAGGAACAGCTCGTCCGCTTCTGAGTCCGAAGGGTCACGTCTGACAATCGGACACGGCCTCTACATTAATCCCGGCTATTGGGTAAAAACGGCTGAGCCCGTGTTCGATTGGCAGACGTCATGCTGTGGCTTAGACGTGACCCTATAGCTTTAATTTGCAGCAGCAGACAACGGGGCCTGACTGGGTATGGACCTAGACATTTAGGTGGGATTGTGGAACAGCATGAAACGCTTGCTATCCGCAGTCGGAGAAGGGTGGGCAGGGTGACGGCTGCGATTCGCTTGCCTGCAGCGGAGGATAGTGCGCCGGCGAGCGGTCCGGCCAAAAAAGCAAAAAACCCGCTCTTTCGAAGAAGAGAGCGGGTTTCGCTAATACTGTCTGTTGGTGGTGCCTCCGGCCGGAATCGAACCGGCACGCCTTACGGCGCTTGATTTTGAGTCAAGTGCGTCTACCAATTCCGCCACAGAGGCCCAATAGCAGGCGCGCATCTTAGCACATGGCGCGCGCAACTGACCAGTGTGCGCAAGAAATTGGCGTAAGTCGACATGCGGACACGTTAGCGCACGCCGCCAACCGATGCCCGGCGCGCCCGCTCAGCGCGCAATCCGATGCTGCAACAACCGCAAACTCCCCACCGGCCCGACAATCTCCAGCACGTGCTCGCGCACCGCGACATTGATCGCGCCTTCCTGCCCGCGCAGCCAGGGCCGCGGGCGGAAGTAGCGGATGCTGGTGCTGTCTGCCGCGGTGCGCCGGTAGCCCAGCGTGCCAAGCGCTTCGTCGAGCGTGTTGATCATGTAGTGGGCATCGAAGCGGGTGCGCATCTCGAAGCGGCCGGGCCCGAGCATATAGATCGGCAGCAGGCCGCCCACGATGGCCGGCAGCACCAGGTAGGGCAGCGGGGTGCCGGGATCGATCAGGTGCAGCGTTAGCACCAGCAGCGGCAGGCCGCCCAGCAGCGTCAGCGCCCAGGGCAGGGACTGGCGCCAGGTGTCGATGCGCCGCAGGAACCCGGGCCGCTCCCGGACGCGCACGATCTCTGACAACGTCACACTCTTCATGGTGATCTCTCCCTCACAGCATCTCGTGCAACGGTCCATGTTGGCCTGTAATTAAACTGACGCAACACCCCATTCAGCCTGGTAGTTGATCTGCATTGACTCGCCCATTGTGACGAGCGGCACCAGGCCGGTGCTTGACTCCACGCAAACACGCATTCTTTGCGATTAGGTTCTCATATTGGCAACACTTGCCGCGCACAGGTGAATATCGTTGCTCACAAGCCTCATAAAGAAACAAGCCGCATGGTATGCGGCTTGTCGAGGTGCATCTTATTGAGTACGGCGGAACAGCCTGAAGCGCTCGTCGCGGTCGGAGGCGCGCCGGCCTTCCCACAGCGGGATCGTGTTGCGCACGCCCCATTTGCGCAGCAGCGCGCGGTCGTTGCGGTTGCGCAGGCTGTCCTGCAGCAGCACGTAGTCGCACTTGCCGCCGGCCAGGGTGACGAAGGGCAGGCGTCCGTAATAGGCCAGCGAGGCGCGCTGGGCCGGGCCGACATTGGTCTCGATGCAGTCGGTGTCGGCCGGCAGGCGCGCCGCGATCTGCTGGGCCACGCCGGCGTAGCTCTTGCCGTAGTTCAGGTCCGGCAGGAACAGGGTCATCAGGAGCACCCACAGCAGGATCAGGCCGCCGGACGACAGCACCACCGCGCGCCACAGCACCGATGGCTGGCGCGACAGGCGCCAGTGCACCAGCACGACCCAGCCCACGCTGGCTGCGGCCGCCACGGTGAAGGTGACGATGCCGATTTCAGGCGTGAAACCGGGCACCAGCTTGAGCGCGTTCTTGGCCAGCTGGGCCGGCCAGCCGGTCAGCTTGGCGATCCAGAACAGCCAGATGGCGGCGCCCAGCATGGTCAGCACCATCACCGAGAACCAGTCGATGGCGTTGATCGCGCCGCGCTTCATGGTCGGCAGGCCGAAGGCGGCCATCAGGGCCAGCGGCGGCAGCATCTTGAGGAAGTCGCTGTTCTCGGGCACCGGGTCGCACAGCAGTTGCAGCACCAGGGCCAGGAAGAAGAACACCGGCAGCACGATGTGCAGCATCTGCTGCTGGCGGCGCCAGGCCCAGACCGCCCAGATCGCGAATGGCCAGGCCGGCCAGAAGAACCAGACGCCGGTGCGGAGGAAAGTCTTGACCGCAACCCAGCCGGGCACACCGAACTGCTGCGCGTTCCAGGCCAGCCAGTCGGCCACCGGCGGCAGGCCGAACGGCTGCACGACGACGGCGGGCAGGATCCACACCAGGGTCAGGCCGAGGCCGACGCCGGCCGCCACGAGCAGGTGGCGCAGCGCCTGGCCCGCGGGCATGTCGAGATAGCGGGTGCAGGCGAACAGGGCCACGATCAGCACCAGCGGCGGCAGGAAGCCCTGGGTCAGGGTCAGGGCGCCCAGGGCGAGGCCGACCAGCACCGCGTTGCGGGTGCTGGTGTGCTCGACGTAGCGCACGGCGCGGTACAGGAAATAGGCGAGCAGCGCGCCCTGCAGGGTGGCGGCCAGGGTCAGGTGGCTTTGCAGCAGCAGGCCCAGGCTGCCGAGGTAGATCAGGACCGCGGTGTCACCCAGCGTGCGGCCGTAGTCGTCGGGTTCGGGCTGGCCGCCGAAGGCCAGGCGCAGCGGCTGCGCCTCGGCGCGCCGGCCGAGGTGGAAGGCGGTGTACCACAGCGACGTCGTGCCCAGCACGAAGATGCCGATCGTCGACACGCGCGCGGCCAGCACGTCGCCCAGGATCCAGCCGAACAGCTTGATGCAGATGGCGCCCAGCCAGAAGGCCAGCGGGCCCTCGTCGACGCTGGCCAGGCCGGCGATGTTCGGGTACAGCCAGTCCTCCAGGCCGCCGTGCGCCATGGTCCACATGATGCCGAAGCTGCCCGCGTCTTCCTTCCACAGATCGCGGCCGATAATGCCGGGCAGGATGTACAGCATGCCCAGCGCGAGCAGGGCCCAGCGGGGCAGCGCCAGGGTGGCGGCGGCGGGAAGACGGACTGGTTTCATCGGCGAATCGGATGGGTAAAATAACTGCGTAGTATAGCTGCGAAAAAAAAAGAAGCCGCTGAGGCGGCTTCTTTCGCGAAGCCCGGAGGCTTCGAAGATTCTACTGCGGCAATTAGCCGTTGGCGACCGAGGTCTTCGAGCCGACCGAACCGAACTTCTGGCGGAATTTCTCGACGCGGCCAGCGGTGTCGACGATCTTGTGCTTGCCGGTGAAGAACGGGTGCGATTCAGCGGACACCTCGATCTTGACCAGTGGGTATTCTTTACCTTCGTGGGTGATCGTTTCGCGGGTGTTGATGGTCGAACGGGTCACGAATTTGAAGTCGCACGACAGGTCGTGGAAGACGACTTCGCGGTAATCTGGATGGGTATCGGTCTTCATGGTTCTGCTTTCTATTGAGTTGGTAGCCAAACAGCACTTCGTCGGTCGAACAGCTTCTTGACCCGATTGCCGATCACTTGCCAGGGGTTGGACTGAACCGAAGATTATAAAACGGTTTCCGGCGCCAGGCAATGCCAAATAAAAAGGCAGCCCGAAGGCTGCCTTTGCACGCGGCGCACCGGGGCGTATCAACCGCCGCGGCGCATCATGTCGAAGAATTCGACATTGTTCTTGGTCGCGCGCATCTTGTCGAGGATGAACTCCATCGCCTCGATCTCGTCCATCGAGTACAGCAGCTTGCGCAGGATCCAGATTTTCTGCAACTGGTCGGGCTTGATCAGCAGTTCTTCGCGACGGGTGCCCGATTTGTTCAGGTTGATCGCCGGGTAGACGCGCTTTTCGGCCAGGCGGCGCTCCAGGTGCACCTCCATATTGCCGGTGCCCTTGAATTCTTCGTAGATCACGTCGTCCATGCGCGAGCCGGTCTCGATCAGCGCGGTCGCGACGATGGTCAGCGAGCCGCCTTCCTCGACGTTACGGGCGGCGCCGAAGAAGCGCTTCGGACGCTGCAGCGCGTTGGCGTCGACACCACCGGTCAGCACCTTGCCCGAGGCCGGAATCACGGTGTTGTAGGCGCGCGCCAGGCGGGTGATCGAGTCCAGCAGGATGACCACGTCCTTCTTCATTTCGACCAGGCGCTTGGCTTTTTCCAGCACCATCTCGGCGACCTGCACGTGGCGGGTGGCCGGTTCGTCGAAGGTCGAGGCGACGACTTCGCCGCGCACCGAACGCTGCATCTCGGTCACTTCTTCCGGACGTTCGTCGATCAGCAGGACGATCAGGGTCACGTCGGGGTGGTTCGCGGTGATCGCATGCGCGATGTGCTGCAGCATGACCGATTTGCCGGACTTCGGCGACGCCACCAGCAGGCCGCGCTGGCCCTTGCCGATCGGCGAGATCAGGTCGACGATGCGGCCGGTGATGTTCTCGGCGCCGTTCATGTCGCGCTCCAGGCGCAGCGGTTCCTGCGGGTGCAGCGGGGTCAGGTTCTCGAACAGGATGCGGTGCTTCGAGGCTTCCGGCGATTCGCCATTGACCTTGTCGACCTTGACCAGGGCGAAATAACGCTCGCCGTCCTTCGGCGTACGCACTTCACCTTCGATCGAGTCACCCGTATGCAAGTTGAAACGACGGATCTGCGACGGCGAGATATAGATGTCGTCGGTCGAAGCCATATAGCTCGCGTCCGGCGAGCGCAGGAAACCGAAACCGTCCGGCAGGACCTCGAGAGCGCCGTCGCCGAAGATTTGCTCGCCCTGCTTGGCGCGCTTCTTCAGGATCGCGAACATCAGTTCCTGTTTGCGCAGGCGGGCTGCGTTGTCGATGTCGAGGCCGATTGCCATTTCCAGCAGCGCGGAAACGTGCATCGCCTTCAGTTCAGATAAATGCATGTGTGTGGGTGACCCGTGACGGGTGAATGTGGTAGGGGAGGGGACTGCGTGGGTTAATCGAGGCGGGAGGGTGACTCCCGGCCAATATTGTGACTGCGTGGCGACTGCGCGGGCGCGCCGTCGCCGCTATATTACTTGGATCAGATGTTGCTGTCGATGAAAGCGGTCAGCGGACCCTTGGCGACGGCGCCAACCTTCTGGGCTGCGACCTGGCCGTTCTTGAACAGGATCAGGGTCGGGATGCCACGGATGCCGAACTGGGCCGGCACGGCCTGGTTCGCGTCGACGTCCATCTTGGCGATCGTGATCTTGCCTGCGTATTCCTTGGCTACTTCTTCCAGGATCGGGGCAATCATCTTGCAAGGACCGCACCACTCGGCCCAGAAATCGACCAGCACCGGCTGCTCGGACTTGAGCACGTCGGCTTCGAAGGATGCATCGCTGATGTGTTTGATGTTTTCGCTCATGGTTTCCTCAATGTGAGGTAAGAATCGTTATTAACGCCTTGAGACAAGTCATGCGGAACGTCTCGACCGGCTACCGTGGGTACTGCCTTGCCAAATATTGCTGCTACACAATGGTGGAGGCACTGTGTGCGAATTTCAATATTGGAAGAACGGCTAGAGGGTGTCAGGCGGGGAATGAGGCGAATAATACCCCATTTTTTTAAAAAGTGTTCGAGGCTTTGTACAAAATCTCAACATCCCAGCGCATGGCGCAATTGCTCCGGGGTGAGCGGCTTGCGGAAGGAGCCTACCACTTGCAGGCCGAGGGCGCGCGCGAGGTCGGCGGCGGCCTCGCGCACCTCGTCCTCGAGCGCCGACAGCAGGATCACCTTGCCGGCATAGCCAAGGCTGGCCGCGGCCTGCAGGAACTCGATGCCGTCCATTTCGGGCAGCACCAGGTCGCAGATCAGGACGTCGGGCATGGCTTCATCGAGCCGGGCCAGGGCCTGGGGTGCATCGACTTCGAGGACGATCTCGCACGGCCCGCAGGCTGCCAGCATCTCGCGCATGACCTCCAGCAGCAGATGGTCGTCGTCGAGCACCAGCACGCGCAGTTGCGCGAGAGGCGAATCGGCGGCGTCGGGAGGCATGTGCGTCATGTATCTGAAATGGGTAGATCGACGGCCATTATCGCGAAAAACCGGCAAGACGGGTTGTCCGAATCGGTATTTTTTATCAAACGCTGCCGGTGAAGCGCGCCAGGTGCCCCGGATGCCACATGGTGGCCACCGAGGCCACCCGTCCGGCCGAGGTGGTGCGCCGGTGCAGCACCAGGCAGGGGGCGCCGGCCTCGACCGCCAGCAGGCGCGCCTCGGCCGTAGGCGCCGGCTGGGCCTCGATCGCATAGGTGGCCCCCTGCAGCGGCGCGCTCGCCATCAGGTGCTCGTTGGGGGTGATGCGCGAAAAATCCTGCTCCAGGTAGGCCGGGGCGCAGGCCGGGTTGACCCAGCGGTCCTCGAGCTGGACCGGCGCCTCGTTCTCGAAGTGGACGATCAGCGAATGGAACAGGGTGGCGCCCGGCTCCAGGTCGAACTCGGCGGCCAGCGTGTCGTCGGCGCTTTTTTCTTCCAGCGCCAGCACGCGGCTGGCGTGCAGCTTGCCGCGCGCGCGGATCTCGTCGGCGATGTTGCGGATCTCGACCAGGGTGCCCTGGTATTTCTGGGGGGCGACGTAGGTACCCGAGCCCTGGCGTCGCACCAGCACCTGCTCGGCGGTGAGCTCGCGCACGGCGCGGTTGACGGTCATGCGCGAGACGCCGAACTGGCGCACCAGCGCCTGCTCCGATGGCACCAGCTCGCCCTCTTTCCAGCGGCCGGAAGCGATTTCGGCAACCAGGTAATCCTTGATCTGCTGGAAAATGGGCGACTTTTCCTGCATGCTCTCTTGCGCGGTCTGTGCTTCCAAACTCAATCTCCGAATGCCTGGCCTTTGCGGCCACGCCCGATTCTAGCACCGGGATTCGAAAGCAAGACCCGGAGTGCGGCCTGGCGGCGGGAGCTTCAGGATGTCGCTATTGCTGAAGGAGGAGGCCATCATGACGGTGACAGATACAGTGACGGAAGCAGCGACAGAAGCAGCGACAGATAGCGACCGGATCGACGCCATGCGCTGGGACGCGGTACAGCGGCGCGATGCCGGCGCCGACGGCAGTTTTTATTATTCGGTGCGCACCACCGGCGTCTACTGCCGGCCCTCGTGCCCGTCGCGCGGCGCGAAGCGCGCCAACGTCGCCTTTCATGCCAGCAGCCAGGCGGCCGAGGCGGCGGGCTTCCGGCCCTGCCTGCGCTGCGCGCCGCACCTGCCGCCGCTGGCCGAGCGCCAGGCCGAGGCGGTGGCGCGCGCCTGCCGCCTGATCGAGGAATCGGAGGATGAACCTGACCTGGATACCCTGGCCCAGGCCGCCGGCATGAGCCGCTTCCACTTCCACCGCGTGTTCAAGGCCCGGACCGGGATCACGCCCAAGGCCTACGCGGCGGCCAGGCGCGGCGCCCGGGTGCGCCAGGAACTGGAGGGAGGCGCATCGGTCACCGACGCCCTGTACGGCGCCGGCTATGGCTCCAGCGGGCGCTTCTATGCGGCGTCGAACGAGGTGCTGGGCATGCAGCCGTCGAACTACCGCGCCGGCGGGCGGGGCGAGACGATCCGCTTCGCCGTGGCCGAATGCTCGCTGGGCGCCATCCTGGTCGCCGCCACCGGGCGCGGCATCTGCGCGATCCTGATCGGCGACCAACCGGAACCGCTGGTGGAAGACCTGCAGGCGCGCTTTCCCAAGGCCGAGCTGCGCGGCGCCGAAGAAGGCTTCGAGCGCACCGTGGCGCTGGTGATCGGCCTGGTCGAGGAGCCGCGCATCGGCCTCGACTTGCCGCTCGACGTGCGCGGCACCGCCTTCCAGCAGCGCGTGTGGCAAGCCCTGCGCGCGATTCCCTCGGGCCAGACCGTGACCTATGCCGAACTGGCCGAACGGGTCGGCCTGCCCGGTGGCGCGCGCGCCGTGGCCGGCGCCTGCGCCGCCAATCCGGCGGCGGTGGCGATTCCCTGCCACCGCGTGGTGCGTACCGGCGGCGCGCTGTCCGGCTATCGCTGGGGGATCGAGCGCAAGCGCGCGCTGCTCGAGCGCGAGACACAGCAGTGACCGTCATCGATTGGGATGACGTCGGCATCCAGCTCGACGACGCCGGCTGCGCCGTGATTCCGGGGCTGCTCGACGCGCGTCACTGCGCACGCTTCATTGCCGCCTACGACGAGCCGCAGCGCTTTCGTAGCCGGGTGGTGATGGAGCGCCACGGCTTCGGCCGCGGCGAGTACCAGTATTTCGGGTATCCGCTGCCGGAGCCGCTGGCCGCGCTGCGCGCCAGCCTGTATCCGCCGCTGGCGGGCATCGCCAACCGCTGGCAGGCTGCGCTCGGGCTGGAACCGCGCTTCCCGCCCGCTCACGCCGACTTCCTCGCGCAGTGTCATGCGACCGGCCAGCTGCGTCCGACGCCACTACTGCTGCGCTACCGCGCCGGCGACTACAACTGCCTGCACCAGGACCTGTATGGCGAACAGGTGTTTCCGCTGCAGGTGGCGGTGTTGCTGTCGCGGTCCGGCGAGGAGTTCGATGGCGGCGAGTTCGTACTCACCGAGCAGCGGCCGCGCATGCAGTCGCGCGCCGAAGTCGTGAGCCTCCAGCAGGGCGACGCCGTCGTGTTCGCCGTCAACCAGCGGCCGGTGCAGGGCACGCGCGGCGTCTACCGGGTGGCGATGCGGCATGGCGTCAGCCGGGTGCGGCGCGGCCTGCGCCATACCCTGGGGATCATCTTCCACGACGCCACCTGAAGGGCTGCCGCCCTCATGCAGTACACTCTGTCGAACCGTGCCCACGAAGCGCGGAAAACCCATATCGGAGAGAGAAAAAAGCATGCGCGCGCGCCAGTTATCCCTGCAGTGTTCATTATTCGTCCTGGCTGCCCTCGGCAGCCTGTCGGCACATGCCGACACCCTGGTCGACAACGCCAACGGCTATACCCTGAACGGGAAGGGTGAGCTGGTCCAGTTCACGGCCATCGCCTTCGACGACAAGGGCCGCATCATCGCCGTCGGCAGCGGCGCCGACGTCGCCGCGAAAGCGCCGAACGCGAAGCGCGTCGACATGGGCGGGCGCACCCTGCTGCCGGGCCTGATCGACGCCCACGGCCACGTGTTCGGCCTGGGCCAGCAACTGACCCAGCTCGACCTGTTCCACAGCACCTCGCTCGACGGCGCCCTGAAGTCGATCGGCGACTACGCGCGCGCCAATGCGGATCACGCATGGATCCGCGGCCGCGGCTGGAACCAGGAGAACTGGAAGCTGGGCCGCTTCCCGACCGCTGGGGAGCTCGACGGTGTCGTGAGCGATCGTCCGGTATGGCTGGAGCGGGTCGACGGCCACGCCGGCTGGACCAATAGCCGCGGGCTGGCGCTGGCCGGCATCACGAAGTCGACGCCGGACCCGGTCGGCGGCAAGATCGTGCGCGACGCCAATGGCGAGGCGACCGGCGTGCTGGTCGACACCGCGCAGGAACTCCTGACCCGCGTGCTGCCGCAGCAGACCGAGGCCGAAGGACGCCTGATGCTCGACCGCGCGCTGGCCGAGCTGGCGCGCGTCGGCCTGACCAGCGTGCACGACGCCGGCGTCGACGTGGGCCAGGACCGCCTGTACCGCGCCTATGCGGATCAAGGCAAGCTGACCACCCGCGTGTACGGCATGATCGCCGGCACCGACAAGGATTTCGACCAGCTGGCCGCCAAGGGGCCGCTGAAGGACTACGGCAATGGCATGTATGCGCTGCGCTCCGTGAAACTGTATTCGGACGGGGCGCTGGGCAGCCGCGGCGCCGCCCTGATCAAGCCCTACAGCGACGAGTCGCACTCGCACGGCCTGCTGTTCTACAAGACCGCGCAGATGGACGCCATGATGGCCAAGGCCATGCGCAAGGGCTACCAGGTCAACGTTCACGCGATCGGCGACGCGGGCAACAAGCAGATCCTCGACATCTACCAGAAGGAGCTGAAGGCGACTGGCAGCGCTGCGCAACGCCACCGTATCGAGCACGCCCAGGTCGTGACCCCGGCCGACATCCCGCGCTTCAGGACGCTGGACATCATTCCGTCGATGCAGCCGACCCACGCGACGTCGGACAAGAACATGGCCGAGACCCGCATCGGACCGGAGCGCATCAAGGGCGCCTACGCCTGGCGCACCTTCCTGCACCAGGGCTCGCGCATCGCCTGCGGTTCGGATTTTCCGGTCGAATCGCCGAACCCGTTCTTCGGCATCCATGCCGCCGTCACGCGCCAGGATGCGCAGGGGCAGCCGGTGGCCGGCTGGTATCCGAACCAGGCGATGTCGCTCAAGGAAGCCTTCCGCTGCTTCACGCTGGATGCCGCTTACGCCGGGCACCAGGAAAAGGAGCTCGGTTCGCTGGAGCCGGGCAAGCAGGCCGACTTCATCGTGATCGACCAGGACCTGTTCCGCATGCCGACCTACGACATCCACAAGACCGGCGTGCTGGAGACCTGGGTGGCGGGCCGCCAGGTCTTCAAAAAATGATTTGACGAGGTTGTATAGACAACCTAGACTCCAGAGCAGCTTTACGGCGCGCGCCGCTGGCGTGCGCCGTGTCACCGACCGAAGGAGCCGCCATGTCCCAAGATTCCCGCCATCTCGCCGATCCACGTTTCGACCCGACCCGGGTGATCCAGGCCCCGCGCGGCAGCCAGCTCAGCTGCAAGAGCTGGCTGACCGAAGCCGCCTACCGCATGATCCAGAACAACCTCGACGCCGAGGTCGCGGAAAACCCGCAGCATCTGGTGGTCTATGGCGGCATCGGTCGCGCCGCCCGCAACTGGGAGTGCTATGACCAGATCCTGGCCTCGCTGCGCGCGCTCGAGGACGACCAGACCCTCCTAATCCAGTCCGGCAAGCCGGTCGGCGTGTTCCAGACCCACCCGGATGCGCCGCGCGTGTTGCTGGCGAACTCGAACCTGGTGCCGAAATGGGCCGACTGGGAGCACTTCAACGAACTCGATCGCAAGGGCCTGTTCATGTACGGCCAGATGACGGCCGGCAGCTGGATTTATATCGGCACCCAGGGCATCGTGCAGGGCACCTATGAAACCTTCGCCGAGGCCGGCCGCCAGCATTTCGGCGGCGACATGGCCGGCCGCTGGGTGTTGACGGCGGGCCTGGGCGGCATGGGCGGCGCCCAGCCGCTGGCCGCGACCTTCGCCGGCGCCGTCTCGCTGACCGTCGAATGCCAGCAGAGCAGCATCGATTTCCGCCTGCGCACCCGCTACCTGGACAAGCAGGCGCGCGACATCGACGAGGCGCTCAGCATGATCCGCCGGCACAAGGACGCGCGCGAGGCCGTCTCGATCGGCCTGCTCGGCAATGCGGCCGAGGTGCTGCCGGAGCTGGTGCGCCGGGCGAAAGAGGGCGGCCTGGTGCCGGACCTGGTCACCGACCAGACCTCGGCCCATGACCTGATCAACGGCTACCTGCCGATCGGCTGGAGTGTCGAACAATGGAAGGCGGCGCAGCAGGACCCTGCGCAGCATGCGCGCCTCAAGGCGGAAGCGGCGGCATCGTGCGCCATCCACGTGCGCGCCATCCTCGACTTCAAGGCGCTCGGCGCCCATGCCGTCGACTACGGCAACAATATCCGCCAGGTGGCGAAGGACGAGGGCGTGCAGGATGCCTTCGACTTCCCGGGCTTCGTGCCGGCCTATATCCGTCCGCAGTTCTGCGAGGGCCGCGGCCCGTTCCGCTGGGTGGCGCTGTCGGGCGACCCGGAAGACATCTATAAGACCGACGCCAAGATCAAGGAACTGTTCCCGCACGACGCGCGGGTGCATCGCTGGCTCGACATGGCGCGCGAACGGATCGCCTTCCAGGGCCTGCCGGCGCGGATCTGCTGGCTGGGCCTGGGCGAGCGCCACCTGGCCGGCCTGGCCTTCAACGAGATGGTGCGCACGGGCGAGCTGAAGGCGCCGGTGGTGATCGGCCGCGACCACCTCGACACCGGCTCGGTGGCCAGCCCGAATCGCGAGACCGAGGCCATGCGCGACGGCACCGATGCGGTGTCCGACTGGCCGCTGCTGAACGCCTTGCTGAACACGGCCGGCGGCGCCACCTGGGTCTCGCTGCACCATGGCGGCGGCGTGGGCATGGGTTACTCGCAGCATTCCGGCGTGGTGATCGTGGCCGACGGCACCGAGGCCGCGGCCAGGCGCCTGGCGCGGGTGCTGGTGAACGACAGCGCCTCGGGCGTGATGCGGCACGCCGACGCCGGCTATGAGAGCGCCATCGACTGCGCCAAGCGCAATGGCCTGAACCTCCCAATGATCAAGTAAGCAACCGATATGAACGACACGAACCACAGCCTCACCCTGCAACCCGGCGAATTGCGCCTGGCCGACCTGCGCGCCGTCTGGGCCGGCCACCAGCGGCTGGACCTGGCCACCAGGGCCTGGGACGACATCGCGGCCTCCGCCGCCACCGTCGACGCCATCGTCGCCAAGGGCGACCCGGCCTATGGCATCAACACCGGCTTCGGCATCCTGGCCAAGGCCCACATCCCGATCGAGCAGCTGGCCACCCTGCAGCGCAACCTGATCCTGTCGCATGCGGTCGGCACCGGTGAGCTTCTCCCGGACAGCATCGTGCGCCTGATCCTGCTGACCAAGATCGGCAGCCTGGCGCGCGGCTATTCGGGCGTGCGTCCGGTGATCGTCGAGACCCTGGTCGCCCTGTACAACGCCAACATCATGCCGGCCATTCCCTGCCAGGGTTCGGTGGGCGCCTCGGGCGACCTGGCGCCGTTGGCCCATATGACGCTGGCGATGCTGGGCGTGGGCCAGGTGCGCCACAATGGCGTGCTGGTGGAGGCGGGCGATGCGCTGCGCGCGGCCGGCATCGAACCGGTGACGCTGGCGGCGAAAGAAGGCCTGGCCCTGATCAACGGCACCCAGGTCTCCACCGCGCTGGCGCTGCACGGCCTGTTCATGGCCGAACGCCTGCTCGAGGCCGCGATGGTCACCGGCTCGCTGTCGGTCGATGCGGCGCGCGGCAGCGATGCGCCGTTCGATCCGCGCATCCACGCGGTGCGCGGCCAGCCGGGCCAGATCGCGGCGGCGAAGATCTACCGCGAGCTGGTGGCCGGCAGCGCGATCCGCGCCTCGCACCTGGTGGGCGACGAGCGGGTGCAGGACCCGTACAGCCTGCGCTGCCAGCCGCAGGTGATGGGCGCCGTGATGGACCTGATCGCCAATGCCGGCCGCACCCTGCTGATCGAGGCGAATGCGGTGACCGACAATCCGCTGCTCTTCGACGGAGGAGAGATCATTTCTGGCGGCAACTTCCACGCCGAGCCGGTGGCGTTTGCCGCCGACACGCTGGCGCTGGCGATCGCCGAGATCGGCGCGTTGGCCGAGCGCCGCATCGCGCTGCTGATCGACGCCAACCTGTCCGGCCTGCCGGCCTTCCTGGTGCGCGAGCCGGGGCTGAATTCCGGCTTCATGATCGCCCACGTGACCGCCGCCGCGCTGGCTTCCGAAAACAAGTCGCTGGCCCATCCGGCCAGCGTGGACAGCCTGCCGACGTCGGCCAACCAGGAAGACCACGTCAGCATGGCGACCTTCGCTGCGCGCCGTCTCGACCATATGGCGCACAATACGGCGGTCATCGTCGGGATCGAGCTGCTGGCGGCCGGCCAGGGAATCGAATTCCACCGCCCGTTGAAGAGCTCCGAGACGCTGGAGTCGGTGCATGCCCAGCTGCGCCAGCAGGTCGCCCCCTACGATGCCGACCGCTTCTTTGCGCCCGACATCGAGGCCGCGCGCAAGCTGGTGGTCGACGGCGCGCTGTCGGCGTCGTGCAAGGCGTTGTTCACCGTGCTGCACCCGTAAACCTGTAAGGGAGAGGAGTCGCGATGGAGTTCCGGTTCAAGGCAGGCAGGCTTCCCATGCTGGTATCGATGCCGCATGCGGGCACCGACATACCCGACGAGGTGGCGGACACGCTGGCGCCCTGCGCCGCGGCGCGCGCAGACACCGACTGGCATTTGCCGGAGCTGTACGGCTTCCTGGAAGAGATGGGCATCGCGACCATCTCGGCGCGCTGGTCGCGCTACCTGATCGACCTGAACCGCCCACCGGAGAACACCAATCTGTATCCGGGCCTGGACACGACCGGCCTGTGCCCGCTCGACACCTTCGGGCGCGAGCGTCTTTACAGGGAGGGCATGGAGCCCGACGCGGCGGAGGTGCAGCGGCGCCTGGATCGCTATTGGCGGCCCTACCACGAGCAGCTGGGGGCGGAGCTGGAGCGCCTGAAGGCCGAGCATGGCCGCGTGGTGCTGTGGGAAGCGCATTCGATCGCGTCCGTCGTTCCGCGCTTTTTCGAGGGCAAGCTGCCGGACCTGAACTTCGGCACCGCCGAAGGCAAGTCGTGCGACCCGGGACTCGAGGAAGCCATCCTCGGCGTGGCGCGCGCGCAGGAGCGCTACACGATCGCCCTGAACGGCCGCTTCAAGGGCGGCCACATCACCCGCCACTACGGCCAGCCGGCCAGCGGCGTGCACGCGATCCAGCTCGAGAAATGCCAGTGCCTGTACATGAACGAGGCGCCGCCGTTCGAATACCGTTCTGACGTCGCGGCCCAGCTGCAACCGCTGCTGCGCGACATGGTCGGCGCGGCGGTGCACTGGGTGCGTTCATGACGACTGCCCTGTTCGCGCGCCATGCGCTGCTGCCGCAGGGCTGGCGGCGCGACGTATTGTTCGAATGGGATGCGCACGGCGACCTGACCCGGGTGGCGCCCGGCGCCACGGTTTCTTCCGGCACGCGGCAGGCGCAATACGTCCTGCCAGGCATGGTCAACCTGCATTCGCACGCCTTCCAGCGCGCGCTGGGCGGCCTGACCGAAGTCGCGGGCGACGGGCCGGACAGCTTCTGGACCTGGCGCGACCTGATGTACCGCTTCGCGGCCCGCATCACCCCAAGCCAGATCGAGGCCATCGCGGCCCAGCTGTTCGCCGAGTGCCTGCGCCACGGCTATACCTCGCTGTGCGAGTTCCACTACCTGCAGCGCGACGTCGGCGGCGCCGCCTATGCGCGGCCGGCCGAGACGGCCCAGCAACTGGCGGTGGCGGGGCAGGCGACCGGCATGGGCCTGACCCTGCTGCCGGTGCTGTACAGCTATGCCGGTTTCGGTGAAAAACCGCTGGCGCCGGCGCAGGCGCGATTTCGGACGAACGTCGACGAGGTGCTCGGCATCGTCGATGCGCTGGGCCCGCTGCGCAGTGGACAACTGGAAGTCGGCGCAGCGCCGCACTCGCTGCGCGCGGCCACCATCGACCAGATCCGCGAATTGGCGGCTGGCCTGCCGGGCCGTCCGCTGCACATCCACATCGCCGAGCAGCAGGGCGAGGTGGAACAATGCCTGGCGCATGCCGGACGGCGTCCGGTCGAGTACCTGATGGACCACGTCGCGCTCGATGCGCGCTGGTGCCTGGTGCATGCGACCCACCTGAACGAGACGGAAGTCGCGGCGCTGGCAAGAAGCGGCGCCGTGGCCGGCCTGTGCCCGACCACCGAGGCCAACCTGGGCGACGGCCTGTTCCCGCTGGCGCCCTTCATCGAGGCGGGCGGGCGCTTCGGCATCGGCAGCGACAGCCATGTGTCGCAAAGCCCGGTGGAAGAGCTGCGCTGGCTCGAGTACGGGCAGCGCCTGCTGCACCAGAAACGCAACGTGGCGCACACGCCGGCCCAGCGCGATGTGGCCGACTTCCTGTGGCAGGCTGCGCTGCACGGCGGCGCGGCCGCGGCCGGGCGGCGCGTCGGGCGGCTCGAGGCCGGGAGCCGCGCCGACCTGCTGGTGCTGGACGCGGATCATCCAAACCTCGATGACGTCGTTGAGGCTGAGGTGCTCGGACGTGTTGTATTCTGTGGCAACGACAACCTGGTGCGCGACGTGCTGTGCGGCGGCCGCTGGGTGGTCGAGAACGGGCGCCACATGGCGCAGGAGGCGATCGCCGGGCGTTACCGGCAGGCGCTGAAGGAGTTGCGCGCAGTGTCCCAGGAGGTGGCGAAATGACTGTCTTGATTCCCTTTGCAGGCTTGTCCCCGGTGCCGTGGAAGAACGGCGGCGGCAGCACGATCGAGATCGCGATCGGCCCACTGGAGGCCGGCTTCGACGATTTCGACTGGCGCGTCAGCCTGGCGACCATCGCCGAGGACGGCGCGTTCTCGCAGTTCCCCGGCGTGGACCGCACCCTGGCGCTGGTCGACGGCCATGGCCTGACCTTGCAGATCGACGGCGAGCCGACCCTGATCAGCGACGCCGAACCCGTGATCGCCTTCGACGGCGCCTCGGAAGTGCAGGCCCGGCTCAATCGCGGGCCGACCCTGGACTTCAACGTCATGTCGCGCAGCGAACGCTGCTGGCACCAGTTCGGGCGGCGCCGCCTGAGCGGCGACTCCACCTTCGTGGCGCGCGCCGAGGTGACGATCCTGTTCCTGGCCGAGGGCGACAGCCTGCAACTGGCCAGCGACGACGAGCGCATCGGCCTGGTGCGCTACGACGCCGTGATCCTCGACCAGGGCACGGTATGGTCGCTGGAGGCAGGGCAGGCCACGATCTTCATCGTCGACGTCCACTACTATTCCGAGGACGACGACGAGGCGATGTATGACTGAACGCATCGTGGATCTGCTGTTTACCAACGTCCACCTGGCGACGATGGAGGACGGCTACGGCGAACTGCCGGACGCCGCGCTGGCGGTGAAGGATGGCCGCATCGCCTGGATCGGCAAGCGCCTTGACGCCCCGCCGGCAAGCCGGGTGCACGATTGCGGCGGCGCCTGGATGACGCCGGGCCTGGTCGACTGCCATACCCACGTGGTCCACGCCGGCAACCGCAGCAACGAATGGGAAGCGCGCCTGAACGGCGCCACCTATGAAGACATCGCGCGCCAGGGCGGCGGCATCATGTCCACCGTGCGCGCGACCCGTGAAGCAAGTATCGACGAGCTGGTCGCGGCCAGCCTGCCGCGCGTGCGCGCCCTGCTGGCCGAGGGCGTGACCACGCTCGAGATCAAGTCCGGCTACGGCCTCGAACAGGGCGCCGAAGAACGCATGCTGCGCGCCGCGCGCCGCATCGGCGCGCTGCTGCCGGTGCGGGTGGCGACCACCTTCCTCGGCGCCCACGCGCTGCCGCCGGAATTCGCCGGCCGCCAGGACGATTACGTGACCGAAGTGTGCGAACGCATGCTGCCGGCGCTGGCGGAGCAAGGCCTGGTCGACGCAGTCGACGCCTTCTGCGAACGAATCGGGTTTACCCACGCCCAGACCGGGCGCGTGTTCGACGCCGCGCGCAAGCTCGACCTGCCGCTCAAGCTGCACGCCGAGCAGTTGTCGGACCAGGGCGGGGCGGAACTGGTGGCGCGCTACCGGGGCCTGTCGGCCGACCACCTGGAACACCTGAGCCCTCAGGGCATCGCGGCGATGGCGCGCGCGGGCACCGTGGCGGTGCTGCTGCCGGGGGCCTATTATTTTTTGCGCGAGACCGTGATGCCGCCGATCGATGCGCTGCGCGAGGCCGGCGTGCCGATAGCGGTGGCCACCGACTGCAATCCCGGCACCTCGCCGATGACCTCACTGCTGCTGGCGATGAATATGGCGTGCACCCTGTGGCGCCTGACGCCGCAGGAAGCCCTGCTGGGCGCGACCGCCTATGGCGCGCTGGCCCTGGGCCTGCAGGCCGAGATCGGCACCCTGACGGTCGGCAAGCGCGCCGACCTGGCCTTGTGGAAGATCGCCCGTCCCGCCGACCTGGCGTATGCGATCGGTTTCAATCCCTGCCAGGCCGTGGTCAATGGCGGCGTCCTGCGCGCGCCTCATCTTCCTGCCTAGTCCGGCAACACCTGTCCCCTTACCGCAACACCCACAGTCACGGTGGATAAGTGCTTGATCGCCCTCAAGTCCGGCTTTCTTGCCTGATTGATGATGGATCCAACACGCAATGGCGACAAGCGGTTACAGCGGCGGTTACAGCGGTAAGCAAATGTAAGCCTTAATGGATCATTAAGAATGGCCGACTATAGTCATTCATGTGATTCCCATCTCCCCTCCCCATTTGCCAAAATGGGTTTGCCCACGGTGCCAAGGCCCGTGGGTTTTTCTTTGTGCGTCGCTTTATTGCGTGCTTTGGCTGTGCTGCGCAAGCGACAGCAGGCTATCGCCGGTGACGCGGCAAATGCGCCAATCGGGCATGACATCCGCGCCCATGGCCTTGTAAAACTGGATGGCCGGCTCGTTCCAGTCCAGCACAGACCATTCGAAACGTCCGCAACCGCGTTCTACCGCCAGCTGCGCCAGGCGTTGCAGCATCTGCGTGCCGTAGCCCTTGCCGCGGTGTGCCTGCTTCACGTACAGGTCTTCCAGATACAAGCCCTTCTTGGTGAGGAAGGTCGAGAAATTGTGGAAGAACAGGGCGAAGGTGACGACTTCACCGTTTTCTTCGCCGACGATCGCTTCGCACGATGGACGCGCGCCGAACAGGCCTTCGTGCAGCAGCGCTTCGGTGGCGACCACCATGTGTTCGAGTTTTTCAAATACGGCCAGCTCCACGATCATGGCGTGGATGTGGGCGACGTCTTGCGGCTGGGCGGGGCGGATGGAGAAATGGATAGTCATGGCGATTCGATGGCATTGTTCAGGTTAGCGGATTGCACGCTCCTGGCGGCAGGCGCGCGCACGGCCCAGGCGACGCTCGCCAGGCACAGCACCATGCCCAGGAATTCGAGGAGGCCTGGGCGGTAGTCTTCGAGCTGGACCGACAGCAGCACCGACAGCACGGGCGTGACGACGCCGATGTAGACGGCCTTGTTGGCGCCGATGCGGCCGATCAGGGTGAAATAGGCGAAAAAGGCGATGACCGAGCCGAAGATCGACAGGTAGACCAGGCCCGCCCAGTAAGAGGGGCTGTCGGGCAGGGTGAAGGCATTGCCGTTGGCCAGCGACCACACCGCCACCATCGACGCGCCCCACAGCATCGACCAGGCCATCGTCAGCGGCAGGTTGGAAGATTGGTCCTTGACTTTGTTGACCACGATGCTGCCGGCCGAGCTGGCCAGGGTGGCGGCAAGGGCCAGCACCACGCCGGCCAGGAAGTGGCCGTCGCCGCCCGTTTTCAATGCTTGCCAGGCGTCGCCGATCGAGTGCCAGAACAGCAGGGCCACGCCGACGGTGGCGACGGCGCCGCAGGCCCAGGTGCGGCCCTTGACCTCGGTGCCGAAGAAGATGCGGCTCCAGATCGGCGTCCAGAACACCATCAGCGCGAACATCACCGCCACCAGGCCGGACACGATGTGCTGCTCCGATTCATAGGTGCAGATATACGAGATGCCGAAGGTCAGGCCGCCCTGCAGCGCCATCCAGCGATGGGTGCTCCAGGGCAATCGCAGGCTGTCGCGGCGCGCCAGGCAGATGGCGAACAGGGTGGCGGCGGCCAGGAAGAAGCGGTAGGCGACCGACACGGCGGGAGCGGTGTGTCCCAGCTGTAGGGTGATGGCCCAGAAGGTCGAGCCCCAGATCAGCGAGGCGATGATGAAAAGGACGGGAGAAGACATTCGCGGGAGTATAGACCTCCCGCTTTGTTCCTGGAGGCACTTTTTTTAGACGGTGGGACGGTGTGCTGTATCAAAACCGCAACATCACCGCCTGGGCGATCAGTAGGCGAGCCGCATGCGCCGATACAGGAAGCTCAGCACGAACAATGGCCCGATCAGCAGGAAGCGCAAGTCCTCGAAGAACGACGGTTTCTTGCCCTCGATATGGTGGCCGATGAATTGCCCGATCCAGGCCAGCACGAAGACCCCGATCGAGGTCACCAGCACGGTGCCGTCCGGCAGCGCGTTCAGCAGCCCCAGCATCACGGCGCACATCGCCGCCATCCCGAGCGCGAACGGCATCGATAGCCTGGCGTAATAGACCAGCGCGGCGGCCACGACGGCCAGGGCCACGAGCGGGTGAATCGCCCACAGGATGCCCAGCAGGCTGAACACGATGGCGGGGATGCAGACGAAGTGGATCAGTTCGTTGACGGGATTGCGGTGGCTCTCGGCATAGCGGGCCAGCAAGACGTCGATATCGCGCGGCGTAGAGGAAAATTCCATGACGGCGGTCTCCGGTTGTTATGCCGACGATTCTACGCCCGACTTAGTCTCCCTGTCCCGTCTGCCGCGCGCCGGAAGGCAGGGCCGGCACGGGCGCCGCGGTGTCGGCCGGCTGCAGGCGCAGGTTCGGATGGTTCGCGAACAGTTCCGAAATCCATTCGACGAATACGCGCACCTTGGCCGACAAATGGCGGTTGTGCGGATAGACGACGTGCACCGGCAGCGGATCGCAGCGCCATTCCGGCAACAGACGCACCATCTTGCCTGTGGCCAGGTGCTCGTTGAGCAGGTAATCCGTCATATTGATCACGCCCAGCCCCGACAAGCCGGCCTGGATATAGGCGCTCGAATCATTCAGGGCGATTACGCCGGGCAAGGTCATTTCGATCCGCTCGCCGTCGCGGTTATAGTCCCAGTTGGAGATCTTGCCGTTCCTTGCCGAGAAATAGTTCACGCAGCGGTGCCGTTCCAGGTCGCGCGGGTGCATGGGCATGCCATAGCGTTCCACATAGGCGGGAGAGGCACAGGTGACGAAATTGATCACCCCGACGCGGCGCGCGATCAGGTTCGTGTCGACCAGTTCGCCGCCGCGCACGGCGCAATCGACGCCTTCCTCGACCAGGTCGACGGGGCGGTCGGTGGTGCCGAGCTCGAGCGTGATGTCCGGATAGCGCTCGAAGAAGTCGGGCAAGGCCGGAATCAATATCTCGGTTGACAGCCCGGTCGGCGCATCCACCCGCAGCCGTCCGCTGGGACTGAAGCGGTGGCGCGACAGCGATTCCTCGGCGTCGCGCACGTCGGACAGGATGCGTACGCAGCGTTCATAATAGGCGGCGCCGTCCGACGTCACCGACACATGGCGCGTGGTGCGGTGCAAGAGCTTGGAAGCCAGCGAGGTTTCCAGTCCCTGGACGAGGGTCGAAACCGTCGCCTTGGGCAATTGCAGGGTCTCGGCAGCGCGCGTGAAGCTGCCGGCGTCGACCACCTGCACGAAGACTTCCATGGCCTGGAGTTTGTTCATATCCTGTTCTCCGAATCCAGTTTGATGCGATTGTTCAGCAATCCGAACAATTAATTCGGTATTGCCATCTTTATCTGATTGTAGATGAAGACTATTATGTGTGCATCGCAACAATGTATTGACCAGGAAGACGGAGCAGGCCATGAGCCATCGGAACATTCAGAACGGAATCTTTACCACGGTAGCAGTCGCCCTGAGCGGCGTCGCACTGGCGGCACTGCTCTGCACCGATGCCTACTCACGCGCCGCCGGCGCCGAGGCGCGTGGCTTTCATGCGTTGTCCCTCGAAATGCAGATGAGCTGCGTGGGTGATTGCGCCGGCGTCGACGAGCGCATCGTCGAGCTCCAGAAACAGGGGGGCGCCCGATGAGCGCCGTGCTCGAAGCGGCCGAGCGTGCCCTGAAGGTGCGTGAGCTCGAGGTCGGTGGCGCCACCGGCCCGCTGGCCGCTCGGCTGTATGCCGCCGGCCCGGCCGCCAAGCGCGACTTGCTGGTGGTGCATTTCCACGGCGGCGGCTTCGATAGCGGCGACCTGGACGAGTGCGACGACTTCCTGCGCAGCCTGGCGGAGTGCGACCATCTGCCGCTGGTGCTGGCCACCACCTATACGCTGGCGACCGTGAGCCCGTTCCCTGCCGCGGTCGAGGATGCCCACGCGGTGCTGCAGTGGGCCAAGAAGAACAAGACCAAGCTGGGATGGAGCGGCAAGCTCCTGGTAACGTCCGGCATCGAAGCCGGCGCCAACCTGGCGGCGGTGTGCGCGCTGATGTCGCGCGACCGCGGCGGCCCGGCCCTGGCCGGACAGATCCTGGTCATGCCGATGCTCGACCCGGCCCTGTCCACCGGTTCGATGCGTCAGATGACCTATTGTGCCGATCGCGAAAAAGCGGCTACCGTATGTGCGGCCGCCTACCGCGGCTATCTGCCGCATGCGGCCGACCGCTCGCATCCGTATGCGGCGCCGCTGCACTCGAGCCGCCTCAAGAACCTGGCGCCGGCCCTGATCCTGTCGGCAGAGGACGACCCATTGCGCGACGAGGCCGAACAATACGGCGCCAAGTTGATCAACGCCGGCATCTGCACCACCGTGCGGCGCATGGCCGCACCCGACCTGCAGGATCCGAACGGGCGCAACGAGTGCGCCTGCAAGGTGCAGGCAATGCTTGAAATTTCCAGCTTCCTCGCGCGGCTGGAAGGGCGCGGAGGCGCCTGACCAGTCAGCGCCAGTTCACCTGACGCCCGGCCGAGCCGGGCACACAATCGTATCGCAAGACACCGTGCCAGGCGCACCGGTGGGGGCATCGCTGTAACTGCGTCTTTCGCATAATTGGTGGGTAAGTAAGAGTCGGGAAAGCCATCCGGGCGCAATATATTGTGCCAGGGCAGATTGGCAGCATTTTTGTAACCGCGTCTTTCGCATCCTGTCGGGGTGAGTAAGAGTGCATCGAGGGGAGGGTCGCCATGAAACACAACGAGCAGGCACGGGGCCGGCGGTTGCAGGCAGCGCGCGACTGTCCACGGGCCTGAGCCCGGCGCCGCCGGCATGAACTGACCGGCCGCGCTCCATCCAGATACTGAATTTTTTTCCGCGCTGCGGCGCGGAAGGGACTTCTTTTCGCCAGCGTTTCGTTCGACACGACAAGTCGACGACGCCGGACGGGGTTTTATTGTCTTTTCAATCGTGTTTAATAAGAAGGGTTAATCATGAATAACCAACCAGAACTGGGCAAAACAAAGGATCTGTTGCAGGGCAAGCTGCGGACGGTCGTCGCCGCGCTGGCGCTCGCCGGCGTGGTCGGCGCAGGCGTCACCGGCTGTGCGGACGCCAACAGCAACGATGCACCGGCAGCGCCCCCCGCGCCACCGGTGTCCGCCGCCGTGGTCGTGCAAAAACCCGTCCTCGAGACCCAGGAATTCTCGGGCCGTCTGGAAGCGATCGACGTGGTCGAGATCCGTTCGCGCGTCTCGGGCTACATCACCGCCGTCAATTTCAAGCCGGGCGCCGAAGTGAAGAAGGGCGACGTGCTGTTCGTGATCGACCCGCGTCCTTACCAGGCCGAGTCCGACCGCACCCAGGCCGCCGCCGCCGCCGCCCGCGCCCGCGCCGACCTGGCGCGCCTGGAACTGCAGCGCGCCGAGCGCCTGCTGGCCGATAAAGCCATCGCCCAGCGCGAGTTCGACGAACGCGACGCCGGCCAGAAGGAGCTCGACGCCAGCGCCCGCGCCGCCGCCGCCGAACACGAGGCCGCGCGCCTGAACCTGGCCTACACCCGCGTCACCGCCCCGATCGACGGCCGCGTCTCGAAAGCCGAGATCACCCTCGGCAACCTGGTCGACGCCAGCGCGGTGCTGACCTCCGTGGTGTCGCTGGACCGCATCTACGCCAGCTTCGACGGCGACGAGGACACCTATCTGCGCGTGAGCCGCCGCACCCACGCCGGCCAGCCGGTCGACGTGAAGGTCGGCCTGGCCGGCGAAGAAGGCTTCCCGCACGCCGGCAAGCTCGAATTCGTCGACAACCAGCTCGACAGCCGCAGCGGCAGCGTGCGCATGCGCGCCACCCTGGCCAATGCCGACCGCCAGCTGGCCCCAGGCCTGTTCGCGCGCGTGCAGATCGCCGGCGGCGCCCCGAGCCAGCAGATATTGATCGCCGACCGCGCCATCAACACCGACCAGGACCGCAAGTTCGTCTACGTGGTCGACAAGGAAGGCAAGGCCGAATACCGCGCCGTCAAGCTCGGACCGCTGAACGACGGCCTGCGCGTGGTGCGCGAGGGCCTGAAGCCGGGCGAGAAGATCGTCGTCAACGGCCTGCAGCGCGTGCGTCCCGGCGCGCCGATCGCCGCCCAAACCGTGCCGATGGTGGCCCCCGCGGCCGCAGCCCCGGCGGCCAAGGACGCCAAAGTGGCGCTGGCCGACGTCAAGGAGTAATCGAACATGAACTTTTCCAGATTTTTTGTCGACAAGCCGATCTTCGCTGCGGTACTGTCGGTGATCATCTTCGTCGGCGGCCTGATTTCGATCTTCCAGCTGCCGATCTCGGAATACCCGGAAGTGGTGCCGCCCTCGGTGGTGGTGCGCGCCCAGTATCCGGGCGCGAACCCGAAGGTGATCGCCGAAACCGTGGCCACGCCATTGGAAGAACAGATCAACGGCGTCGAGGACATGCTGTACATGTCCTCGCAAAACACCTCGGACGGCGCGCTTGCGCTGACCGTCACCTTCAAGATCGGCACCAACGTCGAGCAGGCCGAAACCGCGGTGCAGAACCGGGTCCAGCGCGCGCTTCCACGTTTGCCGGAAGAGGTGCGCCAGATTGGCGTGACCACGGTGAAATCGTCGCCCAACATCACGATGGTGGTGCACCTGAATTCGCCCAATGGCCAGTACGATGACCTGTACCTGCGCAACTACGCGGTGCTGAACGTCAAGGACCAGCTGGCGCGCATCAATGGCATGGGCGAAGTGCAGCTGTTCGGTTCCGGCGAATACGCGATGCGGGTCTGGCTCGATCCGCAGAAGGTGGCCGCGCGCAACCTGACCGCGGGCGATGTGGTCGAGGCGATCCGCGAACAGAACGTGCAGGTCGCGGCCGGCGTGATCGGCCAGGGTCCGGCCAAGGACGCCGACTTCCAGCTGACCGTCAACACGGTGGGCCGCCTGCAGAGCGTCGAGGAATTCGGCGACATCGTCCTCAAGACCAATGCCGACGGCGGTACCACGCTGCTCAAGGACGTGGCGCGCCTGGAACTCGGTTCCAGCTCGTATGCATTGCGCTCGCTGCTGAACAACAAGTCGGCGGTGGCGATCCCGATCTTCGCCGCCCCTGGCGCCAACGACCTGCAACTATCAAGCGACGTGCGCGCCACGATGGATGAGCTGGCGAAGGATTTCCCGCAGGGAGTCGAGTATTCGATCGTGTATGACCCGACCCAGTTCGTGCGCGAATCGATCGACTCGGTGATCAAGACCCTGCTCGAAGCCGTGGTGCTGGTGGCGCTGGTCGTCATCATCTTCCTGCAGACCTGGCGCGCCTCGGTCATCCCGCTGCTGGCGGTGCCGGTCTCGGTGGTGGGCACCTTCGCCGTGATGCTGGCCTTCGGCTTCTCGATCAACACGCTGTCGCTGTTCGGCCTGGTGCTGGCGATCGGCATCGTGGTCGACGACGCGATCGTGGTGGTGGAAAACGTCGAGCGCAATATCGCGAATGGTCTGACGCCGCATGACGCGACCATCCAGGCGATGAAGGAAGTCAGTGGTCCGATCATTGCGATCGCCCTGGTGCTGTGCGCGGTGTTCGTGCCGATCGCCTTCGTGTCGGGCCTGACCGGCCAGTTCTATCGCCAGTTCGCCCTGACCATCGCGATCTCGACCGTGATCTCGGCCTTCGTGTCGCTGACCCTGGCGCCGGCCTTGTCAAGCGCGATCCTGCAGCCGCACGGCGCGCCGAAGGACCGGTTGACGCGCATGATCGACGCAGTTTTCGGACGCTTCTTCGCCGTGTTCAACCGCTTCTTCGCCCGTTCGTCCGAGAAGTACGAAGGTGGCGTGAAGGGCGTCCTGCGCCGCAAGACCGCCGCCATCGGCGTCTACCTGGCGCTGGCCGTGGCCGCGGTGTTCATGTTCAAGGCAGTGCCGCCGGGCTTCGTGCCGCAGCAGGATAAAGCCTACCTGATCGGCTTCGCCCAGCTGCCGGACGCCGCTTCGCTCGACCGCACCGAAGCCGTGATCCGCCAGATGTCGGCCATCGCCAAGGACATCCCGGGCGTGGAATCGTCGATCGCCTTCCCGGGCCTGTCGATCAATGGCTTCACCAATGCGCCGAATGCCGGCATCGTGTTCACCAGCCTGAAGCCGTTCAGCGAGCGCAAGGGCAAGGACATGAGCGCGGACGCCATCGCGGCCGAGATCAACAAGCGCATGGGCGCCGTCGAAGACGCCTTCGTGCTGGTGCTGTCGCCACCGCCGGTGAACGGCCTGGGCACCACGGGCGGCTTCAAGATGATGATCGAAGACCGCGGCAACGTCGGCTACGACGAGTTGAACAAGGCGGTGCAGGCGCTGCAGGGCCGCGCCTGGCAGACCCCGGAGCTGGCCGGCGTGTTCTCCGGTTTCCAGATCAACGTCCCGCAGCTGTTCGCCGACATCGACCGCGTGAAAGCCAAGCAGCTGGGCGTGCCGCTGTCCGCGATCAACCAGACCCTGCAGGTGAACCTGGGTTCGGTGTACGTGAACGACTTCAACCAGTTCGGCCGTACCTACCAGGTGCGCGTGCAGGCCGACGCCGAGTTCCGTTCGCACCGCGAGCAGATCGACCAGTTGAAGGTGCGCAGCAACAGCGGCGAGATGATCCCGCTGTCGTCGGTGATGCGCGTGAAGGACACCTATGGTCCGGACCGCGTGACGCGCTACAACGGCTATGTCGCGGCCGAGATGAATGGCGGCGCGGCCCCGGGCGTGTCGTCGGGCCAGGCGCAAGCCATCATGGAGAAAATCGCGAAAGAGACGCTGCCGAAGGGCGTGTCGTATGAATGGACGGAGCTGACCTACCAGGACATCCTGTCGGGCAACACCATGATCTATGTGTTCCCGCTGTGCGTGCTGCTGGTGTTCCTGGTGCTGGCCGCCCAGTACGAGAGCTGGACGCTGCCGCTGTCGGTGATCCTGATCGTGCCGATGTCGATCCTGTGCGCGCTGGCCGGCGTCAAGCTGTCGGGTGGCGACAACAATGTGTTCACCCAGATCGCCCTGTTCGTGCTGGTGGGCCTGGCCTCGAAGAACGCGATCCTGATCGTTGAATTCGCCCGCGAACTCGAAGACCATGGCCGCAGCGTGATCGACGCCGCCCTGGAAGCTTCCCGCCTGCGTCTGCGTCCGATCCTGATGACGTCGATCGCCTTCATCGCCGGCGTGGTGCCGCTGGTGTTCTCGAGCGGCGCCGGCGCCGAGATGCGCCACGCGATCGGCATCGCCGTGTTCTGGGGCATGCTGGGCGTGACCTTCTTCGGCCTGTTCCTGACGCCGCTGTTCTACGTGCTGCTGCGCATGCTGGCCAAGCGCTTTGAAAAACCTGCGAAGGCGCCGGCCGTGGCGCATAGCACGGAAGGAGTACATTGAGATGAATAATCCATTCATTCGACGCGGCGTCGCGCCGTTGTTAAGCCCATTACTGGCGGCCTTGCTGCTGACCGCCTGCGCCACCCCGGACTTCGTCCAGCCCAACGTGGCCACCCCGGCCGCCTTCCGCGAATCGCAGGCCCCCAAGGCGGCCGACGTGGAAGTGGCGGGCGTCGACGGCGCGCGCTGGAAGCCGGCGCAGCCGGCCGAAGCCCAGCCGCGCGGCCAGTGGTGGCTGGCCTTCAACGACCCGGCGCTCACCGCGCTGATCGAGGAAGCCGCCGCCAACAACGCCAACCTGTCGGTCGCGGCCAGCCGCGTCAAGCAGGCGCGGGCCATCGCCGGCATCGCCGAAGCCGACCGCATCCCGCAGGTGGGCATCGGCATCGGCGCCCAGCGCGCGCGCCTGTCGCCGCTGGAGTCGAATCTGCCGCAGGGCAGCGATACCGAAGCGCGCACCAGCTACACCGCGCGCCTCTCGGCCAGCTACGAGGTCGACCTGTTCGGCCGCGTGGCGGCCGGCGTGTCGGCGGCGCGCGGCGACGCGGCGACGTCCGAGGCGAACTTCCGCTCGGTGCTGCTGGCGCTGCAGGCCGACGTGGCCCAGACCTATTTCAGGCTGCGCGCGCTGGACGCCGAACTCGTGACGGTCGACGAGACCGTGCGCCTGCGTGAAGAGAGCGTGGGCGTGACCCAGCGCCGCTTCGACCTGGGCGATATCGGCGAATTCGACCTGTCGCGTGCCCGCACCGAGCTGGCGACGGCGCGCGCCGAAGCGATCGGCGTGCGGCGCCAGCGCGCCACCACCGAGCACGCGCTTGCCGTCCTGCTGGGCAAGCCGGCGGCCGACTACGTGGCCGGCCCGAGCCCGCTGCTCGACGCGAACCTGATGCCGGCGATTCCCGCCGGCCTCCCATCGTCGCTGCTGGAGCGTCGTCCCGACATCGTCGCCGCCCAGCGCGCGATGGAAGCGTCCAACGCCCGCATCGGCGTGGCGCGCGGCGCCATGTTCCCGGCGCTGACCATCAGCGCCGACGGCGGCGGCGTCGGTGGCGTGTTCTCGGAAGTCTTCAAATGGAGCAGCCGCTCGTGGGTGGTGGGGGCGCTGGCCTCGATGCCGCTGATCGACGGTGGCCGCAACCGCAACAACGTGCTGCGCAGCGAAGCGGCGCTCGAGGAATCGGTGGGTACCTACCGCCAGAGCGTGCTGGTGGCGTTCGCCGAAGTCGAGGACAACCTGGCCGGCCTGCGCATCCTGGCCGGCCAGTCGGCCCAGATCGACGCCGCCGTGGTGTCGGCGCGCCGTTCGGCCGATCTCGCGCAGAAGCTGTATGACGCGGGCCGTTCCAGCTACCTTGAACTGCTCGACGCGCAGCGCAACCTGGCGACGGTGGAACGCGCCGCGGTGCAGCTGCGCGGCGACCGTGCGCTGACGACCGTGGCGCTGATCCGGTCGCTGGGCGGCGGCTGGGATGCCCCGCAGGCAGAAGCGGCGACCCTGGTACAGCGTTGATCTGACTACCCCCTGGCAAAGTTGTTTGCCCTTTGCGGCGGTGCGTGAAAGCGTACCGCCGCTTTTTTTTGCGTGATGTAGCAAAACTACATATTTCACCCATATTCAATTGACACGCTGATGGTCGCGGCAGAGACTCATCCCGTCGAACTCATCGGTGGTGTAGATTCTTGGAGGAAAAAGGTAGTTTTTCTACCTGGCTGGACGCTGCCGGTGAGCGCGACAAGATCCTGATGTTTGAAAAAACCCATTCAAACCGCAAAAAAATCGGAGGAGACGCAATCATGAAGAAGAGCATCATCGGCATGCTGGCCGCGAGCGCCATGGCCGTCTGCGCCGGCGCCGGCGCCGCCACCCCGCCGGCCCAGTCCGGCAACAGCCAGGCCGTCCTGCTGCAGGGCTTCCACTGGAATTCGTCGGGCTACCGCAGCCCGAACTGGTACAACATCCTGCTGGGCAATGTGGGGGACCTGAAAACGATGGGATTCACCCACGTCTGGTTCCCGCCGCCATCGGATTCCGCCGCGTCCCAGGGCTATCTGCCGCGCCAGCTCAACGTGCTCAGTTCGAGCTATGGCAGCTCGGCCGAGCTGACCAACGTCGTGCGCGCCTTCACCAACAACGGCATCAAGGCGGTGGCGGATATCGTGGTCAATCACCGTGTCGGCACCACCAACTGGTCGGACTTCACCAATCCCAACTGGACACTGCACACGATCGTCAACAACGACGAATGCAACTGCGGCCTGGGCAATCCCGACACCGCCCTCGGCTTCGACGGCGGCCGCGACCTGGATCACCGCAACGTGGGCGAAGTCCAGAACGGCATCGTCACCTGGTTGAACCACACGCTGAAGCCGGTGGGCTTCAGCGGCATGCGGATCGACTACGTGCGCGGCTTCAGCCCGAGTTATGCCGGCCAGTACGCCAACGCCTTCGGCGCCGAATTCTGCGTCGGCGAGCTGTGGAACGATATGAACCTGAACGATATCGACGCCCACCGCCAGGAAATCATGAACTGGATTAACGGCACGGGTAACAGCTGCGGCGCCTTCGATTTCACCACCAAGGGCCTGCTCAACGATGCGCTCGCGAACGGTAACTACTGGCGCCTGCGTGACGCATCCGGCAAGCCGCAAGGGGCGCTGGGCTGGTGGCCGGCGATGTCGGTGACCTTCGTGGACAACCACGACACCGGTCCGTCCGAAAGCTGCGGCAATGGCCAGAACTACTGGTCGGTGCCGTGCGGTTCGGTGATGGAAGGGTATGCCTATGTGCTGAGCCATCCGGGCATCCCGACCGTGTACTACCCCCACATCTATAACTGGAACCTGAAGACGCCGATTTCGGCGCTGATGGCGGCGCGGCGTACGGCGGGCGTGCATTCGACCTCGCCGGTGGCGATCCAGCAGGCGACCCAGGGCCTGTATGCGGCGATCATCAACGGCAACACGCGCCAGCTGGCGATGAAGATCGGGCCGAACAGCTGGAGCCCGGCGGGCAGTGGATGGGTGCTGCAGACGTCGGGGAATCATTACGCGGTCTGGATCAAATAAGACCGCTTGTCGTCACCGGCTGCCGTCTGTGGCAGTCGGATTTGCGTGCTCGATGCGATCGAACGCTATCCGTAGAAGCCAACTTCCCGCCGGTGTCGGATGGCGAGAATCAGGATGACATCCTGTTCCACTTCATAGCTGTAGAGAGCGATGTATCCGGTTTTCGCCTGCGAGATGATGAGTTCACGTAAATCATGCTCTGCGAGACGGCCGATGAGCGGGTGCCGAACGAGTACCGTGACGGCCTCGTCAATCAAATCGAGTGCTTCGAGTTGCGCGTCCATGCCCTCCGGTGCGAGAAAGTCGCTGATACGTTCGAGGTCGGCCAGCGCACGACTGGAATAGCTTATTCTCGCCATGGTTTCTTGGCGGGCCTTTCAATCTGGCCGTTCTGGAGACGCTGGCGCAGATACGCTCGAACGTCCTCGGCCGCATGCCCATTTCCATGCTCCAGCATTTCCGTCCTTGCTTCTCGCGCCTGCGTAACGAAGGCTGCGCGTTGCTCGACAGCATAGGCGGCCTGGCGGATCGCGTCCACCATGAATGCGTGGGGACTGATGCCTAGTTCCCGCGCAGCGTTGACTGCGCGTAGCTTGAGCTCATCGGGAAGCTTGAGTGATGTGGTCGACATAGTCTGCGTTATCTAAAGTGGTGCTACTAAGGTAGCACCTTCCGACGGAGTTTCAAGCTGGCGCGCGGGCCGGCCGCTACAATGCAGTCATGCAGAACGCAACTGTTCCCATTCTCACCGGCTTGGCGCCGGTTCTCGACGCAAGCGTGCGCATCCTTGTCTTGGGCAGCTTTCCGGGTGCGGCCTCGCTAGCTGCGGGCCAGTACTATGCCCATCCGCTTATGCGTGACGAGGTTTGTTCACTGTGTATGTAAAACGGGTCTAGAACCAACATGGAGTGAGGCTTTAACTCATTTACACAGTTAGAATCTGGAGACGAAGTGTTCATTTCGCACTTTGCTCCATCTAACTTACTACAAGCGAAGTCGTCCCTATGCTAGTTGGCTTGCCTCCCGTTCTTGATCTGCAAACACGTATTGTTATCCTTGGAAGTTTTCCTGGTGAGGCGTCCCTTTCGGCAAAGCGATACTATGCCCATCCTAGGAATCAGTTCTGGCGGCTTATGTCTGCAGTGACGAATGAACCTCTCGCAGATATGGATTACGAAGAGCGATTGGCTCGCTTGCTTGCTCACCGGATCGGCTTGTGGGACACCATCGCTGCTTGCGAACGTGAAGGAAGCTTGGACGCTGCCATTCGTCAGGCACAGGCCAACGAATTTGGCGTTTTGCTACGGCACAGCCCACATCTTTTCCGCGTCTGCTTCAACGGTAAGACCTCCGGCAAATCCGAACAACGCTTTTGCATGGCAGGGTTCGAAACCCTCGTATTGCCCTCATCATCGCCAGCGTACGCTCATATGTCTTTCGAAGATAAACTGGCTGTCTGGAAGAAGATCGTAGACTCATAGCGGTAGCAGCGGGGGCGGTTCTCGGAGGACTATCCTCGCACCGGACGACGGCGCGACTCGCACTGCAGGATACTGCCCGCCTTGAGACGCTGCGTTCCGCCTCTGTTCGCCTCGCGCGTAGTTCGTAGCTTTACTAACGACGAGATCGCAATACAATAAGTGAACGTCACCTAAGGGTAGAGGCGGCAACGCATGCTGGTTCCTGAAACGTCAATCTCGGCTTTCTTGATAAATTGAACCATTACCCAGGCCTATATGTGTACATGCCCTGCTGCTGCAGACCGAGATATCTGGGAGCTTAGGTGCACTAGTTATCGGAAGATTAACTCCATTTTCGCTTTAGTAGTGAAACAGTAATATTATAAGTCCCATCATTTACGTTAGGCCATCCAATCGTACCGAATAAAAATGAAGAATCACTTGCCTGACCAGTTCCAATTTAGTCACCAATACTGCTTCTTTTTGCACGATCAGTTGGTAAGCCTCTTAAAGGGGGGCGAAGCGGCGGATATTTTTTCGCATGAATGGAAGGTTGTGGAAGGGGAAGCTCACCCTCCTTTGAACTTATCAGGGGAGGAACTATTTCAATGGTTGGAGAGAAACAACAAGAAGGACGTGGTTTTTTCCCTCTACTACAAACAAATTTGCGCCGCGCTAGTTTCGGACATGCTGAACTTTGTCTACGAGGCACTATCTTGCTCTGCAAAAGGAAAGCTGACCGTCGCTTTTGCACTACTTCGAAAGCCACTCAAGGAAAATCTGTTTTTTCTGGAATGGTTATTGGCGAGGCCTAGTGAAATGTTGGCTGCGTTTGATGGTGATTATGAGCATAAGTCGATCAACAAGCGATTTTCTGATTCTGAGAAAAAGCAAATAATTAAAGAGGCAGCGGAGAATTCTCATGCAGGTGAATGGCTTCCGGCTGAGCTGATTTACGACGTCAGATACAATAAGAACTTCTCGATAGGGTTCGAGGCATTATTTCAAAAGGCAAATCATCTAGTAACGTCATTTCGATTTCTTGAGACCGAGCGAGCAAACTTAAATTTCGTTTTCTCTGATGAGGATGCATGGCAGTCACAGTGGGAGGGGTTATATTCTTTTCTGCCAATCATGCTTTTCCACACAGTTCAGATTGTGAAGTCGATTATAGGAAATTTTTCTCGATTTACTGAGCAGCGAGATTTGGATCCGGTTCGCGCGCTTATTGGTCTTGCACTTTGGTTCCAACACCGACCTACGCCAATTGAGGCCCGACCAATTTTAGAATCAATAGCGGAGGCATTATTGGAGATCACATGCCCACAATGCGGGGGCGCATTAGATGCAAGTCACGCCGCGCTTGAAAGAATTTATATTGATAACGTGTTGTCTTGTAAAGAATGCACATGGTCCCATAGACCATATTAACTAAAATCCCGTAGGCCGCGGATGCGCCTGACGAGGCCCCAAGCGTCCAATGTACGTGACTTATGGCAACGCATCGAGAGGACGGAGATTTGAAGTCAATCCAAGCGCGGCGCTACGATGTTAAGTAGAGGACCTAGTCTGGCGGTTTTGTTCCATTTCACTCATCAAGAACATTGCAATGATAGTAAAGTGATCTGCGATAGCCTTGTCGACGACGTTGGCAAGAAGTTCACGGGCGTGCTTCTGATGCAGCGTCAAGCGTCCAACCAACAGCGCAATCAAATATTCCATTAATGCATGACCTCCGCTTTCGCACGCGCCGGCAACTTCGCCGGACAGGAAGGCAAACATGCGTTCACTAACGATTTCGTCACAATTGCTGTATGCGATTTCGCCCTCTCGTGCAGCACGGAGAAAGGATGCCTGAATAACGCCGTCGCTAAACCTCTGAAAGCTCTCTGGCGAAATCACCGTTCGCTCGTATGTTCTGCAGACCAGCCTCGCCTTCTTCGGCACGCCCTGCCGATACTTATGAAACAGCGACGTTATGATTGCGAACGTGTCCGCTTGGCTAATAACGCGTCTACCATCGTAAGTCGGGATCATCGTGAAGTCAGCTGCGAGCTTTAACGTTACCCCTTGCGGCGAAGGCCAGAAGAGGTTGTTTTCCAGACCCACTCCGGGTGCAGTGCGCAGTAGCTCAATGCGCTCAGTGATAGCGACAGGCACGTCATGGTCTGCACAGGCGCACCAATATTCCAACTCTAGCAACCGTTCGTATTCGAGCTGCCAGCTGTGATTAGGTACACAGTGTGGTAGATCGAGAGAAACAACCGACAGCAGGTTAAACGTTTTAGGTCCCTGATCCCCGAAAGTAAGATTTGATTCGATGCGGCGACGCTCTGTCCCCGACGTAGCCCTGAAAATGGGGCTGACGTAAGTAATGCTGCCGCCTGGGTGAACAGTACGCAGGTCGCGACTAATACCCATCAACTCGTAGGTGTCGTCCATACAGCCCGAGAGCACCAAGGTGCCTGCTTCCCTCTCCTCGGGAACGGCTGAAAGAGCCATTGATGGCGTAACGATCGCCTGTTCCTGAAGATTGGATGGGAGCGCCGCATAGGTTTGATCTGCGAAGGTTCTGGCACCAGGATAACTTGTTGGTACAACGCGACGTAAGTTCACGGTCGAGCCGCGACGGATCAGCCGAGAAAGTCTACTGCGAATATCCGCAACGCGTTCGCGGGCACTCTCTTCATCAGCCGTGCCTTCCAACATATTTTGCACATCGAGATAAAGTTCAAACTGCCGCGTGCCAACAGACCTGAATGCTCTGAACAATCCTGTACTGACCAGTCGATCTAACACGGACCTAGATGTCTCGTCGAAGTCATTGAGAGCCACTTCAATTTCTTCCACTTTTGCCGGTTCGGTACGAAACTGGTCTCCCACAATAGGAATCGCGTAGGAGTGACTGCTACATTCGGGACACTTAGCTCCCGGGTAATTTTCAATTCGCGGTATTCCTTCGAAACTGTGCGCCGCGTCCGCACCCAAGTTACAGACCACAATGCCAGGCGTGGTAGAACCCAGGAAATACAAGGTGAAGATATTTTCCGCTTTTGCGCCTTTTTCGATAAGCTTTGAGGCCAAACTACCTGACGTGGAGGCTGAAACCAAAAAAACAGTATGCTCAGGATCGGACACGGTAAGTGCGTCTAGGCCGCCATACGAAGCGTGCGATTCTATCATCGGAAGTGCATCGGCCTCTTGCCAACGGAGTCGCTCATACGCGAGTGCGTAAGCCACTGGTGCGATACCGGACGTGTCGATGACGAGCCGATTGATAGTGCGGCCTTTGAGCAGTGGATACAGCCAGAAAAGGAGTTGGTGATTTGCTCCGCTCTTTTCGAGAACATTAGCTGCACGTAAAAATTGAGTTGAATGCGTACCGGACGGCTTCGTGAAATGCGTACCACGACCAGCAGTGACAAGGCCCCCGTTTCTTAAAAACAGATCAAATAAGGAAAAGCGCTGCTCCAAGACGTCAATGTTCGCGTCTGCCGGGCACATTCCCGTCAACGACTCGACCGAAACCTTCGAATGATCCGTTGACCACGTAATCAGCGTAATGTGATCGATATCCTTGAGCATCGTCTGGAGGCGTATCCGTATCGCGGAATCTCTGGATAGGATTGCGCGCACCATTGCTACGGCAACTGGCTGGCCGCTGATATGAATGCGGTCGTAAGGGCCGCCACTGGCCAGCCAAGGAACGATTGCCTCATCTAAGAGTTCCTCGCTGAAAGAAACCGGATGAAGAAAAACGGAGAGCACGTTGATCAAGCGGCCATCGGATCCTGCTCGAAGGTACGTCGAGATATTGAACACGCTCATAAATTGTCACCCAGCGGAATTAGAATCGACACATGTGCGCCTTGAATGTCTGGATACCCTTCCGTCATCTTTTGTGTAATTCCTCTACGCCAATCCATCATCCGCTCAGCCGGCGATGCGACATCGGTTTGTAGGAACATATTTCCGTACCATGCAAAATCCCGATACACATGCACGCGGTTAGTGCGTACGCGGATGAATCCCTTAAGCTCTTTCAGGTCGCGCAATACCTTCCATAAACCATACCCTCGGTTTTCGTCCCCAGTCGATGATCTTCCTGTGCTGAAACAGCCGAGCACGGCCTCGAATTGTTGCTGCGCGGAGGACCCGGCATATCCATCTTTAAGGTAGGTATAGGCAAACCCCGGGCCAGTGTCGAAGACGGAAATCTCGAGAAGGCCAAGGAAGTGGCGATCTGGCAGTGGAACTAGTCGAGTGTTTGGGGCTAGCGCCCGCGGTCTTGTAAAGTACGAAGCGTAGTTTTCGGCTTGGTTCAGCGTCGACGGAATGTCATTACCCTCGTCGTCTTTCACAGGCGCGGGCGCAGTATATGCAAGCTGTTCAGCTGTGTAGTAACGAGCGTACATCCCACGTATCGACAATAATAGTGGCTGCCTGTCCACGGTCGTACGTGCGTGGTCGTGCGTATTCTTGAAGAGCTCATGCAAAATCGTTGTCAGCCGTTCGCGATGATTTGTGATCGCGCCCCGAATGTTAGCCTCTGGCGTGACCGCCTTAATCATCTGATTTACGATGTGCTCGAACTGGTCGCGGCTGGCAACAAGTCGGTTTGGTGCCTGCGGATATAACTGGGGCGGCAATCCGATCGCTGCAGGAATGTTGTCGAGACACAACAAAGAAGCTCGATCTTGCGCATTGAGGTCGGGCCACGAACGCTGACGCTTGAAATAAGCGTCTTTGTAGCGAGCAAACGCGACCTTGGGAATTTCGGGCACCGCCTTTTCGTCGAGCAGGCCGAGCAGAGCCCCCGGCAGAGTATCGGAAATGCGCTTGAGGGCGTCAAGCGGGGCTTCTGCTATGCCTGGCTCAATACTTGTGCGACCGCCCAAGACACGCGTCCATGTACACAACCACTGCACGGTCGAGGCTTCCACAAGGAGTTTATGATCGTCGGCGCGAATACGATGCGAGTCAAACGCTAAAACGCGGTCCGCTGGCTCAATACGAGTATCAAGTAGCGCCTCCATGTCCTCCAAAGATGTCGGGAACGGATGCATATTGTAGCGGCCTTTAATTAGCATTTGTGAAGGATGTTGATGAAGTATGGCAGAAAACCAGCCGGTTATTAATCACACTTGGGCGATGCGTAGTTCTTTGGCGAATCCGTCGCGAGAGCTGAGCACGAACAAGACAAAGTTTAAATTGGATTAAAGATAACGACGACATATGGCCAAGGGATTAGGATGTCAATGAATCCAGTCTGTCAATGGTCTGATGGGGCCAAACTTCGATAAGTTCGCATGAGCGATCGCGAAACCTACACTTGTCAGAGAAAAGTTGGAAAGTCGAGTGTTCTCCCATACCTGCCATAAGTAATCGAAATATGTCCGGCGGTTTGCGCATGAATCAAGTACCTTTATTTGGCTTTTCGAATGAAGGATTGCTTCGAGCATCTTCCGGTCGTTCAGCGTCAAACTTAGCTGATCGCAAAGGGCACGTACATTCTCGAGGCTTCCCCCAAGGACCTGGACATGCCCCGCATCATGTTCGCACTGGACGAGAAGAGTGCGCGCAGCTGGGCTTAGGACCTTTACGCATACATCAGCCTCGGACACGCCAGTCTGAAAGGCGCCTGGATAGAACCTGAGTAAAGCCTTGTTCATGTCGTATTTTCCAGTACTGCTGATGGTTCCACATCCAGCATATTCCAGGTGGCTCATCGAGGCGTCAGATGAGGCGATATCCTGTAGGACTGGTTCTACGTACTTGTCTAGTGTATCCAATAGGGTTGAGAAGGATGATACCGTCGAAAACTTCATGTGCTTGATGGCGAAGATCAGCGTTAGTGCATTGATCTGCCCTGCTGAAATCTTGTGGATAGCATCGATCGACTCGCTCAACACGAGCTGAACGAAGCTTCTTGGCACCTGATGGGAACGTTGTACAAGCAACTCAACGAGTAAGGATTGAAGGCCTGCGTCGCCACTTCGGGCAGCAATTTTCTGCGCGGTGTACAGGCTATATCGGAAATCGGGATCATGAGCGTTCTCCAATGCTGCCCGGTTCTCATGCTCGATGCGAGCAATGTATTCGTTGAGCAAATTGGTCGCTCGTGCTTCGGCGATAGCACCTGCCATGTCCAGCATTTTGACGAACTCAGATCGGAATGTGTCCAGTGCTACCGTGCGGACATTTTCGTAGCTGAGACCAGCATTGACGGTCACATCTCGATGGGCTTGAATTGCCAGTGAGCCGTCTCCTACCTCCTGTTTCGTATCACCAAACATGACTAGCCTCTACTTGAGATGTCATGGGTCGAGACGTCTCTTCCTGCCTGAATACCGACACCGCCAGGGCCAACTGTTTGCGATTGCGTTGGTTCGCTTTTTTGCATGAGTGCGCCCACAACGGTAGCTAAAGCAGCTAGTGCGGCGCAGATGCTATCCCAGCCAGGTAGGAAGAAGACCCATGTACCAGTTACGACAAATGCGAGAATAGCGACGAGTTTGAACATATTGGATCCATCATCAAGATTAAGTTATCTGTATCCCACGGCAAGTTTTATATGTCAACCAATCTATTTTTTTTAATCCCCACGGGTTTCCAGATACGCATTCGGCAAACGCAATTCGATAACTGAGTAAGAAGTGCCTGGCAAGGACACATTCAAGTTCATGACGAAGAAGGCGCATATGTGTGATGCTAAATGTGGGCTTTACGGGTTCCTAGAAGAGTCAAACTCCAGTTCCAATTTCGACAGCACTCGCCACAGTTGAGGTACTTGGCAACCATACTGGCGCAAAGTGCCGGCAGTAGGGTGGTCGCGCTTCCATTCGTCATGCCATGTACTGCAGTTGGAGACGATTACGGCGTCATCCACGTCTTCAAACTGGTCAGCAGTGATGTCGACGACCCAATCGCCATTTTGCAGCCAGGCATGTGATGAGACGGCGCCGCTCTCGCTGTATTTGTGCCCGCAAACATACATGAACCCGTCGATGCCTTCGTCGTCGAGAACCTGGCCCAGCACGAGCGACACGTCGCCACAGGCGCCTCGAGGAAAACTTGGCCACGGCAGCTCTTTCAGATCGCACTTTTCGAAAGCTACGCGTACAGCCACGGCGATTGTCCTTACACGTTCATTGTCTACATTCATGCCACGCACGACTTGGTAAAGTTAGGTTTGCGCGTCCGGCTATGCGTACTGCGCTTCCTTTTCAGAGGACCAGAATCATCATCGGTGGCGATACTCAACCACGCGAGCCGCCCTGGATGTCTTGCTCAAGTTCAGAAGTCTCGCGCCTGATGCGCCTTTTAAAGGCGCGGTTGACCTGCACTTCGGTCAGACTCCCGACATTTTCCATTCCGTACAGGGCGAGCAATGCCCGCTGTTCGTCGATGGACGAGGTGTCGAAGTTAGGGATGTACCGATGCGTGAGGTTGCTACGCTTGGCTTCGTGAAAGCTCCGAACGAACGATTTCAGTTCGCCCTTGCTTGGCTCGAAGGCGAAGCGCTTGCACAGGACGTGGATCGTCTTGTCCAAGTTATGCAGCTGCGACACTGATTTGTCGTCAATTTGGGAGAAGTAGAAAACCCATCCGCGGCGAACTTCATCGAACAGGCAACCGGTGATGCGCAGGTTCAGACGCCACGTAAAAATTTTGCGAGCACGCTCTTGCAACAACTTGCGCGCGGCAGGATCCGGGTTGGCAATTGCTGATGCACGCCTGTACTTGTAGGTAGTGAAGATCTTTGCGAGGGAAGACTCCAGGCGACGAATCGAGTCGAGTTTGACCGACGCCAGCATATTCTTGAAATCGTACCCGAGAAAGTTGAAGTGATCCGTGATCTTGCCGGCCATCGACTTCCCCATCGTGTGCAAGGGATGCACGCTAAGACGATAGTCGTTCAGCAGGCATGCGCTGACAACATTGAACAGCTCCTCGGGGTCGCCATTTGTCAAGATAAGGACGTCGTCAACATAGCGGAAGTACTTGACGTGATTAAGTTTTGAAGCCCACACGTCGAACTTGGATAGATAGGCCTCGGCGAGGATATTCGAGATTGACAAGCCTTGGGGCACGCCCTTCGTTTCTTTGGCCTTGGAACGGTCGGGGTAGGCAACTGTCGGGTTCTCGATGGCCACGCGAATCAGATGGTGAATCTCTGCCTTGCGAATCTTACGCTTGAGTGCCGTTGTCAAGACATCATGATCGATGCTCGGATAAAAGTTGGTGACGTCGAGCTTGATCAAGTGGGTGTACATGCCACCAGCTAAAGCTTTGCGAAGTTCGGAGACCGTATGCTGCGGCAGCTTAACGTCCAGGTTTTCTTTGAACGTGTTTTTGAGGACGTTACATAGTGCGCGCAGCGTGATCCTATCGCGATAGGTCGGAATGGAAATCACCCGCGGGTATTTGTTGGCGCCCTTTGAGATCAGTTTTTCCTTGTACTGCGAGAACTTGTAGGAGCCGTCCGCAGCTTTCTTACTGATGAGATCGATTTCCCGCATGACGGTGAGTTCGAAAAGGTTCCGGCTGAGCCGGTCGACACCGATCGCACTCGTTAGGGAAATATAGTCTTCATACACACCGCGCAAGTTCTCGATTGTGAACTGCTGCGCAAAATGCTTCGCCGCACTCATTTCAGATAAAACCAGAGGGCCGCGCCCGCCGGCGCAATATATAGTAGGGTCAACGCACAAAAGCGCCAGAGGCGCCACCAGTAGTACCGCACTACTTCACTGCGGAGCGGATGGCGCGAGCTTAAACCAGAGCCTGCGAGGATGCGGGCCCGGATATCATCTAACGTATTGTGGTTTTCAACCTCACGAAGCGCTTTTGCATACCGATCGGCCAACGCCGTGCAGGCTGAGCCAGCGACATTGGTTGTGGGATGGCTTTTCAAGGTAGCCAAGCAATTCTCGACGTCTTGCAGCTCGTGATACCCCTGCTTGAAGCGGGCGGCACGGTCCTTGAATGCCTTGCTGTTGAGGTAAAGCGAGAGTGCCAAAAGAATGATCGACAAGACGGCCATTGCGGTGTTAGCCAGATCCTCGTCCGCCTTCAGAGCAGGAGGAAATTTCAGCATGACGACCGACACGCACGTGGTATAGGCCGCGTAGACCACCATCAAAAGCTGCGTGTGGTGTTCGTTTTGGAGAAATCGCTCTTCGGCATTGATCCAAGCCTTGCGCGTGAACCAAACTTTGTGGAACAGATGTTCAGGGATCGTCAAAATAGGTCCACTCGGAAAGAAGTGGGAGCACGGTTAATTATGCAAGGATTAATCTCCCTGTTGCCAGGGACTGCCATAAGGCCGACGGCAAGCCGCGATTGAATAGGGTCGCCCCGAAGGGCCCTGGTTTCCCAGCGTGCTCCCGGACTCTACCTTACTGGACTTTAATCTCTGCCGCAACCGGCTAGCGAGTCCTTAATTAGTATCGTAAGAGTTGCGCGGCAGTTCTTGGCTGCTTACACCGTTTCACAGACTTCGCATCCGTCATGAGCGGTATGGTGCAATTTACCAGGCCTCTCTTTCGCTTGCCTGCTTAGTCATCTCCTGGAGCTACGTCGAGAGGTTTTGCTAGGCGCTTTTTTGACCTTTGAATCGCCACGACTATCGTAGACACTCTTGAGCCATAATGTTGGCATAAGGAGGAGGTATGAGCGGAAAGCGGGACACAGAGGAATTCAAGATCGCAGCGGTCAAGCAAGTGGCAGAGCGTGGGCACTCGGCGAACGAAGTTGCTACTCGCCCGGGGGGCACGGAAAATACTTGCCCAACAGGTGATTCGGCCGACGAATGCTGGTTGTGCCCTCGTCCACTCATCGGCGAAAACGTCACTGGTGAGCATGTGATCCCGATGGCCATAGGTGGCCACAAGGAAGTTTCTAAGTTCATTTGCCGAACGTGCAATAGCGAGCGCGGTGCCAGATGGGAAGCTGAGGTCGCTCGGCAGTTCCTATGGTTCTCGAGCGCAGCGGCCGTAAAGCGCGGGCGCGGGGGAAAACACCCTGATCTCAAGGTCCAAACGGCAAGTGGAGAAAAGCTAAGACTGCAGTCCGATACGGTACTGGTTCCAGACGAGCCAGAGGTCAAAGTCAACGACCTAGGAAACAAGCTCGAGATCACCATTCGGACCAACAATCCGAAAACAGCTCGGAACCTGATCAACAGGGTTGCACGCGATCATCCAGGGTTCGACGTGCTCGGGGGCCTCCGTGAGATGTCGACGGAGGACAGCTATCTTGATAGCCCGCTCGCGCTCTCGTTCAGATACGGTGGGCCGGAAGCTGGACGCTCGATGGTGAAGTCATGCTTGGCACTGTTGTCCGAGACAGGCGCCAAGCCGAAAGACTGTGCCCGCGCATTGACGTACCTTGAAGACCCGAGTCCCGATGCGCTACCACCATTCTGGGTCTTCTTCGATGCAGACTTGATCACTAATAGGCCTCAGGATCATCTGTTCCACTGTGTGTCCGTGGTCGGCCAGCCCAAACATCGGCGAATACTTGGCTATGTAGAGTTCTTCAACTTTGCTCGCATCCTGGTTCTCATCGGGGAGGGCTACGAGGGTGAGGCATTCCAGGCGACATACGCAATCGATCCTGTAGATGCTCGTGTGGCGGACATCACCGTCGACTTTGATCGCGTCCCGCCGCGGCTAGACGACATCAGGATGCCCAAGGAACCGCCGCAGATGTTCCTTGACGCGTTCCAGACCACGGGAAGAATTGTCAGTGCCATCAGTCGGGATCGGGTCAGAGCGCACGCGGTGTCGAAAGCAGCCACCGACGCATTGCGCGCTGTCGGCTTGGATCCTACCGCCGAGGATGTCCCAGCTGAGTTGAAAGACCAATGGTTGAACGAGTTCCTCGACCAGCTGAGGCCATACATCAGGTCCCAGCTGAAAAGAGCACCGGAGTAACCGATCCACCAACCAGATTCAGTGGGTCAGGTCGTGTATAACCACGCAGGAATTGAACATAGGACCATAGAGATGGAGCAAGCCACGACTTCCAGGCGGGATGTGCGTCATGTAAAGGGAGGCCGGCCTATGTTGGCAGCTGCCTGCACAAGGACAATGCACCGCTCTTTCGCGCGTGTCGCCGCCACCCAGTTCTGGAGCTCCTTGTGTGGAAGTTTCATATCAGCGGAAACAAGCCATTCAACGATCTTGCCGGTGTCTGCTCAAGAAGTAACCTGATCGGGATCCTGCTAGTCGGGATAGTTGGTCTTCAGCATTCAACAACGTTGACCGGATCAGGCTCCACAAACACAACTCGACTGCGCAGAACTAAATGGTAGCTGAATTCTCCCAATCGACCTGTCGTTTCTAGCGGCCGGCTCCAGGGTGCGATGCGGAGAGAAATTCCGGCCGATGACCCGGCCGATAATGACGACGACTGAGTCCAAGACCGGCGAGATAAGGTACGAAAGGTCGCACTTTGTCATAGGCAACCAGACGCATATCGCATTCCTGTATTCGTGGTTTATTTAACGGGAGCCCACGTCAGCACTCATTGAACGTCTGCAATGGGGGGCGAAAGCAGACCTGTTTGCGATGGTCGCAACCAGCTTGTCGCTCTCAAGAGCTGGTTTGACGAATCGTCATCCATTTTTGTCCCCAGCAGTTGGGCCGGCACCTTAGTCGAACGAGTCTACCTCTGCGGCAATTGCTGCCCAGAATTGTTCGCGCTCTGCCGAGCTGGAAGGAAGGTATGCGTACGCGATCAGCGACAGAGGATGTACACCGATTACTGCCGCAATTTCATCAATCTTTGTGATCGTAGGCGCTTTGATCCCGCGTTCCAAGCTGCTGAGATAGGTTCTACTTGAAACGACTGAGAAGTCTTCTTGAGTCAGTTGACGACTCTTCCGTGCTTTCTGTAACCCCACTCCGAAACGTTTGAGCAACACCACAAGTACCTCCGCACAAAAGGTACGATGTACTCATAGCGAATACTTTAGGGCTACAATCTATAGTGTTCATTCCCGAGTTCCGGGCGGAGGGGCGTATGATCACGACGTATGCGGCGGATGAGGCAGCGATGTTCTCGCTTAGCCCTGGATTTGCGACCTGGCGTACCGCAACCCTCACTTCGGGAATGTTGTATGTTTTCGTCAACTACGGTCAGAAGGAGGGGCGTAGCTGGATTCACCAGACTTCGATCCTCTGGGACAGCCGCGATGTGCTAGATTTTTGCCTCCGTTTCAAAAATAATCGAGCCGCAAAAATCGTTGACATTTCTCTTCTGGAACCTTTTCGAAGAGATAAGGTTTATACGTGGCGCTGGAACAAAGTTCTGGAAATTCGCACCTACGAAGAGGATTCTGTAGAGCATCCCGTCTATATCACCGATGCTGGTGAAACAGTAGGGCTAACGCCAGAAGAGGCAAAACAAAAAATGAAGCTGATATACAAGGCCCGAGGTATTGGACCTAAGGCGCTGTGAGCCGCGAAACGAGCTGTGGTGCACGTGCACTGAATTCGCCAGTCTTCGAAACTTCTCTGTTTGAGCGGCTGCTCATGGCCGTTCTTTGCCGTTCCGTGTACGGCAACTGTCCGGCTCATGTTCTTCGGAACCAATGTTATCTATGACCAGCGTCGGTGCTTGGTGTAAGGGACGGCTACCGCGGTGCTGTTCACGCTGCAGTTTTTCAATTTTCTCCTTGACCGCACTTTCAAGCTTGTTCATGCGCACGCGCATCGCCGCGCAGGTGGACAGGAGCTGCTTATTAACCTTTTCGAGCTGCCTGTTTCTCTCACGCAGCTTACTGTTGACGTTCTTCAGGTCGTATTCGCCTGGCTCTCCCTCTATTCCTTTCCGGATTTCTTCCCGAACCCTGGGATAGCGGCAGTTGTCGTGACCGATCAGAGTACGCGATAGCCCTCGCCAGATCCCTTTTTCATCTTGGCCACCGGCTTCCAGCGCGGCAGCACTCACATCGGCGCGCAGCTTGCCTGCCCTGGCTTTCTTCTGTAATTCCGGGCACAGCGGATTGCCTTCCCTCAGGCGCTCGATTGCGTCCAGAAACCGTTTCTCCATGCCCTCATAGCTCGCGGGCAGATCCTTGCGCTTTCCCCGCATGACTTTCTCCTTACAGCACGATGTCCGGTAACGGCACATCCAGAAACTTGAGATAGGCCGCTGACTGTGCGGCACGTTCCTTGGCTACCCTGAAGTCGTCCGCGTTGCCCTGCGCTTTGGCCTGCAGGTAGGCTGCGTTGTTTGACACGTAGCGATCGCGCCAGAACTCCACCGATTCCGGCCCCACCATGAACAGAAAACACCCAGTGCAAACACTGGGCTCGCGGGTAGCGTAGTTGGGCGCCGTGTTAGCCCAGTGCACTGTCTGCGCCCGCTTATGGCACTCCGCTTCCGTTGGCGCCAGACCGGGGATACAGCCGCCATAGCCATGGAAGAACAGTTTCAGGCTGCGTTGCGAGCACCAAGCAAGCATGGCGTGCCTTGCTTCGATGTCGTTCTTGCCTTCGATGATGGTGCCCAACTCGCCCTGGTATTTTTCGAGCAGTCTAGCTAGGCGTCCTTCCATCTTGGAAGCTGTTCCACGTGCGAACTCCAACAGCTTATCTGTAGTTCGGTATAGGTTATGCTCTGCAACGTCTTTCAGCAGCGCATCATTCGTATTGATGTAGGCCCCTTCGGTCATGGCAATGCTAAGGTGCTTGAACTGCCGTGCTATGGCAGGCAACAGCTTTGGGTTCACCTGGAACACGAATTGGGCGTAGGTTTTGCGCCATTGGTGCGTGCGCAGCCACTCCCCCTTACTGTTGATGTAATTTTGCGTATCGGGAGTCGCTTTGACAGTGCTCCACTCGACATGAGCGGCAACGAATCGTTTCTGCCATTTCCGCAATATTGCATTGGTTAGGACTGATACTGTTTGGCCATTTTTAGGAAAGCCTTCGCCGCCTATATCAAACACCACGAACAGGGCTTCCCGCACTTTCTCTTCTGCCATGTCGCGGAAGGGTTGCAGCAGCTTTTGAATCACATCGACCGCGCGCACCGAGTTGGGCAGCACGTCCGAGCCGCGTGGCCTCGCTGCCAACAACCAAGTTGCTGATTCAGGCGTGGGGCGCATTTTCGAAAGCGTGCCTCTTAGGTAAAACAGCTCCAGCATGCCTGACTTAGACGGCCGTATTTCAATACAGGCAGGCAAGCCGGTTTTGGGATTGATGCCTGATGGTAGGCTGCACAATTCGTTGGCGCGCATGCCCGTCTCGGACTGCAGGATGATGGAGCAGGCTCGAGACATGTCGTCCACGAGCCGTCGCAAGGTTGCTACAGGCCTTACTTCGCCCAGCGGCGAATGCCACGGCTGGTCGCTTCCTGGCCGGAAGGAGAATTCCCAGTTCTTCATGTGCCTAGATGCAGTGTTACAGCTGTCATACGTGTCCCGCAATGTCCGCATGTCTTCAACCATGCGCAGAACATCGGGGGCAGCCGTTTCAATATACCCATGCGCGGCGTTCATGATAGCAACCGCCACTTCATCGGGAAGCGGTGGTATTTTCTGACTGGCCTTCGTCGCCATCTCCGTAGCTAAGCGGCCGATTTTCCGCCCGCCAAACGGCTCTTGGGGCACCGGATCGACCCCGGCGGCGCGCATGGCCGCGCGCTGGTCCCACATATAACGCCAGACCACCAACCGGGTCCGCACCCATCCCTCCGTCACTTGCAGAGCTTCATCCGTGTCCTGCGAGGTTTCCTCATTGTCCTTTCGACCTGTTATATCGATAGCTTCTAGTGCGTTCTCATCAAGCAGCTCTTCCAACAAATCTTCCTGGGCGACTCCGTCCAATTGCGCCTGGAAGGCGTCTAGGTAGCACTGCGAGGCCGCACCATCGAGTTCGCTCATCCGGGCATAGCGGTTTTTCACCATCCACCGGAGCAACTCACGAAGTCCAACGCTTAAGGGACTAGCGCTGCCCGGTTTGAGCGTATTGCCAGTACGGGGGGCGGCGAACAGCGACCAGGCGAATCGGCGGAATTGTTCAAGCAAGTCGGCATGATAGGCGTCCAGCAAATTGGTTCCATCCTCACAGAGCATGTCCCAATCAATTGTTGAGCTATGAGGTACGGCTCCAGGCGTAGGATTGTCCAGGAACCACGTGCGGTCCTGCCATCGGCTGGTTGAAGATACCCAAGGATTGGGACAGCCTTCGGTAGGATAGGCCGGCGTGCCGTTGCCTATCTTGCTTACTATTGCCTCGGTTGTATGCTCGCCCTGAAATATTTTTTCTGTGCTTTACCCATGAGGCTTACTCCAATGGAGGCAAGGGGGGGAGTTTCATTTGCCTGACCTGCTCAAGTACGTATTGGGGAAGCTGCGGAAGCCAGAATTTTGTCAGGGCTCTCCTAGATGGCCCGTATCGTTCAAGCCAGGCAACGGGAGCCATGGTCTCAGCCGCCTTGTCGATGGCATCGAGCAGATTGAACGCTTGCGCGGCAGAGTAACAGTTGTCGGAGTTTATGCTTCCGAGCGGGCAGGCGGGGCAGCGCCCATAACCCCCACACAATTTATCCTTCTCGTACAATGGGCTGTCATATGGGTCGCTACAGGTCCAGCCTGGCGTGGCGGCACCGATATCCGCGCCTTCCGGCTTGCGGCGCGGGTCCGACTTACCCTGGGTCTGTCGAAAGCGCTCTCGCACCGTGGACAGTTGTGCGAGGGACTCATCACCTCGTTGCATCTGCGCATCGGTGGTATAGCGCTGGTAAGTGGTCTGCACTTCTGCATGGCCCGCGGCAGCCTGCTTTGCCCGTATGTCGCCGCCAAACTCGACGTCCACGATATCTAACCCCGTTGGGCGGAACTGCCTGAAGGTATAGTATGTGAGACCGTGATCCCCGAAGAACGCTTTGTAAGCAAAGTCAAAGTTAGGGTCGCCTCCCGGATCGGTCTTGCCGTCGAAGCCCTGCATCCTCTTATTTGCAGAGGTATAGCCAGTCACGTACAGGAACAACCGGTCTTGCCACTGCGGGGCCGACGTCGGCCGGAACCAACCCGTCCACTCCATCAGGAATTGCCAGATGAAGGCAGGATTGTCGGGTGCATCCTCTACAGGTAGGATTTTCTCCTGCAGCCGATAACGGGCACGTTTCTTTCTCGGCGCGCCCCTGAACAGTTTCTCGTCCCTCTTTTCCTCGACACTGTCCGCAGTATCCTCATCTTCAATAACGGACGAACATGCTTCAAATTCCGGCCTTCCCAATTTTCCGGTAACGAGTCGGTAATCGCTCATCTTGCTACCCATTAAGGTCGCCTTGTTGTATTCCAAGTGGATGGCCATCATTAAGACAAACGGCACTAAGTCCCTGACCGAGGGATAGAAGCAAGGGCTAATGTTGCTAATCCCTCGTTGGTTTACTGCCTCGGCTAAGGACCGATCGTTTAACGCCTTGAGCCATTCGTAGGTAGGAATTTGTCGGGGATAGCGACGGTACAGTGTGGCCAGCAGTACGCCGAGATCCTTGTACGGATTACGAAAGGTGGCGGGTATGCCTTTACCATATACCGTTCTCTCAGCCGGTTCCGGTGCCAGTGCTGTTGGATGGTCTAGATTTTTATGTAACGCCGCGCGCAGTCCCCTGACGCGGACAGTGATTTCAATAATTTCTTCCTTGCAAGCATTATAGATTTTCTGGTAATCCTCAATATGAATAATGGGCGTAGACTTTACGTTCTCTTGTTGACCAGCCCACATTCCCGGCCGGATCTCTAAGTCCGCAGCAAGCTGCGGAATCCACTTGTCGGATTTTTTCAGGTATTGAACCACTTTGCGAAAGTAGCCCATCTTATGTCCACGGGTTTCAAGTGCGTAGATGGCCACGCCCTTCTTATTCCCTCGGTCGAGCCAGTTTTTAAACCCCTCGACATGTAACGTTGTCAGCTGCTCTAGCCTGATGTTGTTAAGTGATTTTTCTTCCAGGTAGGCGAAGAACCCCGTCTTTAGCTCGCGGCCCATTCTGTCGCAAGTCGCGTAAGCGAAAGCCTTGTTCTTGCAAATCTCCTGGGTGGCTTGCGCAAACGGCTCGGTCAGGTGAGGGAAGGTCAACAGGTACGAGAGATCAACCGCGCCCTCTTTTTTCTCACCTTCTTTGGGGCACATCAGCTTTATGTTGCCCGCGCTACGCACCAAGCGGTAGCGACGGGCTTTGTCCAGTGAGGTGGCGTCTCCCTCATTGGTCCGGTTTTTTCGCTTGTACGCATTGGAGCCGCGGGGGTTAGTCATTGTTACCTCCAATACGTTGTTTGGCTCGATAGGAGATCTTGCCAGCCCGCGCTTTTTCCTCAACCGTCACCACCTTTAGGTAAATATCTCGGGTGGTTTCCACGCTGGAGTGCCCCAGCAGTTCTTTAATTAGCAGCCATGGCTCGAGGTTCCCGTTGCCCACTTCATCGAAGTACTTCGTCACCGCGAAGGTGTGACGCAAATCGTGGTAGCAGTGCGCTGCGGCGCGACGAAGTACGCTCACTTTTGTCTCGCCCCCATCGTTGTCCTCTAGGGCATGAATTTCCTGCACAGTTTTCATCACGCCAGCGGCTTTGCATGCCTGACGGAAGGCATGGGACAGGGATGTTGGCTGTATAGCATTCCCCGCATACTGCACGGGATAGGCGTGGTTCACGAAGAGAGAGTTGGGCTCCTTGTACTTCTTGCCATGGTTGGCTGAATAAGCCTTGCCAGCCGAAACGGCTGCTTTCCGCTCTCCGTCAATGTAGCGGACCAACTCCGGAATGAGGTAGCACGGTATCAGGACGTTGCGAGGTTTGAGTCTTTTTGTTTTAGTGATGTACAACTTGAGGCAGCCATACTCCCTGTCCTCTTCGCTCAAGAGCAAATAATCCGTGTTGAGCTTGAGGATATGATGCACTGTCAGGCTGGCCGCCTCATCTACCCGCAAGCCGGTAGTCAAGGCAAGTTCGCAGGCAAGCCGGTCGCGAGACGAGCGAAGATTTTCTTCTGACTCGCTTGGCAGAAGTCCCAGTTCGCGCTGAATTGCGCGCCATTCGGCCGTGTTAAGGGGATGGACGACTCCTGTCTCGCCAATTTCTTCCGCATAAGGGGAAACTTCGTGCGTGGTGTCGCGACCAGCGCGCAAGTGCACCATGGCATCCCTGTCGGCTGGCCTGATGCGTCCTTTTTTGAACTCCGAGGTTTTCAAGAACGCGCCGACATACCAGTTCTGCTTTTGGGCCTCCTTATAGAAATTCTCAACGGTGCTTTGCCGACGCCGAATCGTGGAATGAGACAGGTATCGCCTGGTATGAGGACTCACGGCGTCCTGAAGCGCGTCGCGGTAGTCGATGTAGTCGTCTTCTGTGGCGGCGTCCCAGGCTTTGCCTACCTTACCGTTTTCATCACTTTCGTCTTCGCAAACCTCGAGAAAAGCGAACCAATCACGCAAGTCATAAGCGTACGCCTCAGCCGTATTTTTTTTCCAGCCGCGGCGGCCTTTACCCCTGACGAACTTCTCATGGAGATACAGCAGCACATGCTCTTGGATCTCGATGCTTTCGTCGCTCTCTACCACTAGAAACGGAAAGCCTTCAGGCAAGGCAAACTTGAAGAGCGGGTCGTCCTTCGGTAGTTCGTTAGCCTTCCAGAGAGTGATCATTTTGCCCCCGCGACCCCATCAATGTAGATGAACACGTTGATGGAAGAGAAGGTGCTCTGCACAAGAGTTTAGAGCGATTGGTGAACAAAGTTTCAGCTCTTCGATATCAACATTCGAAGACTGTTAAAGTAATGGCACTATCTGCACAATACAGGCTTTTCTGGCTGTAGAAGGAGAAAAAATTGCGACATTGGAGCAAGAGCAGCTGAACACTTTTCATCGCTCATAAATCCGCGCAACCAGTTCTGGCGCCTCCTGGCGGCGCTGACCAATGAGGACATGCTGGCGGTCCCCTACGCCACCCGCATCGACCTGCTGCGCAAGCACCATATCGGCCTGTGGGATGTGCTCGGGGAGTGCGAGCGGCAGGGAAGCCTCGATTCCGCGATCCGCAAGCCGGCCGCCAATGACTTCGAACGGCTGCGCCATCGATGCCCCGAACTGGCGGTCGTCGGCTTCAATGGCCAGGCTGCCGGAAAATTCGCCCCGCAATTCGCTGCGCAGGGCTACAGGACGGTGGTCCTGCCGTCGTCATCGCCGGCCCACGCCGCCCTGTCCTTCGAAAGCAAGCTCCCGCACTGGCAGCAGCTGCTGCGGCACGCCTAGCCGGCGGCCGTGCGCCTTTCACGCTGGCGCCTGGTCTTGCGACTCGACCAGGGCGCGGATGCGCGACGCCAGCGCCTGCATGTCGAATGGCTTGGTCACCACCTGCATGCCGGCCATCAGGTGGCCGTTGCCGACCGCGGCGTTTTCGGCGTAGCCGGTGATGAACAACACCTTCAGGTCCGGCCTTGTCTGCCGGCCGGCGTCGGCCATCTGGCGGCCGTTGAGGCCGCCTGGTAGGCCCACGTCCGACACCAGCAGGTCGATCGGCACGTCCGATTGCAGGATCTTCAACCCGGTTGCGCTGTCGCCGGCTTCGAGGGCGGTATAGCCCAGGTCGACGATCGTCTCCGCGACCAGCATGCGGATCATCGGCTCGTCGTCGACGATCAGCACATGGCGATGCGTCGCCACCGCCGCGGGCGGGAGCGCGGCGGTTTTTTCTTGCTCGGTCGAGACTTCACCGACATGCCGGGGAAGATAAATGGAGACGGTCGTGCCCGCACCGGGCGCGGAGCTGATATGCACCTGTCCGCCAGACTGCTTGGCGAATCCATACACCATGGACAGGCCCAGCCCCGTACCTTCGCCGACGGGCTTGGTGGTGAAGAACGGTTCGAACGCCTTGTCGAGAATGTCCGGCGCCATGCCCACGCCCGCGTCGCTTACCTGGAGGGCCAGATATGCGCCTGGAGGGATATCGTGCAGCTGGGCAGCGCGCTCGTCCAGCCAGCGGTTGCCGGTCTCGATGGTGATGTGGCCGCCATCGGGCATCGCGTCGCGTGCGTTGATGCAGAGATTGAGGAGCGCGTTTTCGAGCTGGGATGCATCGACCAGCGCGTTCCACAGGTCCGGCTCGGCGATCACTTCGACCGCGATGCCGGGACCGACCGTGCGCTGGACGAGCTCATGCATGTCGGCGACGAGCCGATTGACGTCGGCCGGTCGCGGGTCCAGCGTCTGGCGTCGGGAAAAGGCCAGCAGCCGATGGGTGAGGGCGGCGGCACGCTTGACGCCGCTCTGCGCAGTCAGGATGTAGCGGTCGACATCCTTGAATTGGCCGTTTAAGGCGCGCAATTGCATCAGCTGTAAGGCCCCGGAGATGCCTGCCAAAAGATTGTTGAAATCATGCGCCAGGCCGCCGGTCAGCTGGCCGACCGCTTCCATTTTCTGTGATTGGCGCAACGCTTCCTGCGTTTCGACGAGCTTCGCGGTGCGCTCGTTCACACGCTGCTCCAGGCTCGCATTCAGGTCGCGCAGCTCGGCGGCGACCCTGTCGCGTTCCGCTTCCACGCCGCGTCGCGCAGTGATATCGATTAACACGCCCGGGAACCGGTCCGGGTTGCCGTCGCCGTCGCGCTCGACCCGGCCGTTGGCCTCTACCCAGTAATGGATGCCGTCGTGGCGGCGCACCCGGTATTGATGCATATAGGTGCCGCCATGCTGCACCGCATTGGCGACCGCCTCCCTGAGAGCGGCCCTGTCGTCCGGATGAACGGCGTCCATCACCGGCTCCAGGCTGATTCCCCGGTGGCCGAGCGCCGGATCCAGTCCGAACGCGCTGGCAAAGCCTTCATCGATGGAAAACTGGTTGGTCTTGATATCCCAGACCCAGGTGCCGACGATGGCTCCGGCCGCCAGGGCGAGCTGCACGCGTTCGGCGTTGGCGCGCGCCGCGACGGCGTGCGAACGCATGTCGTCGTCCGCTTGCTTGCGCTTGGTGATGTCGACCGTGGTTCCTGAAAAGCGGACCGGCCTGCCATGTTCGTCGTAGATGAGCTTGCCTTTGCACTCGACCCAGCGCAACGCCTCGCCAGGGATGGCAAGACGATATTCCACCAGGAAGTCGGTGCCGCGTACGAAGGTGTCGCGAATGTCTTCGCGCAGCCCGGGCAGGTCCTCGACGACCACGAACTCCTGGTATTGCTCCATGGTCAAGCCTGCTGCTGTCCTTTCCCTGTCGAGCCCGTACAGCCTCGCGAAGTTGGCGTCTCCATGCAGCAGGTCGGTGTCGACCATCCAGTCCCACAGGCCGACGACGCCAGACGCCGATAGGGCCAGTTCCAGTCGTTCATTGGCCGTGCGAAGACGGGATCGTTCTCGTTGAAGCGCTTCGATCTCCTCTTGCATGGCGGCAACGGAGCAGGGAAGGGCAGGAATGTGTTGGTAAAGCATGGAAAAATGGCTGGCCAGAACAAGCCCCTACTCTACACCTGCCGCCCTGTTTGCAGCGGACATCCGGGAAGCGTTGTTGGCTACGCGCATCGTGCCTGGCCCAGCGGAAGACGCGAGCGCCATCCCGCGGCCCGGGAAGGCCGGCCGCGCGGCATGGGACGCAGGGCTAGCGAAGCCGGGTTCCCGTCGTCGCCACCTTGCGCAACTGCGCCAGCTTGGCCGAGTACACCTCGCGCATCTCCCCCCGCGTGCTGTGATCGACCGCCAGCGCGATATGCTCGCGCGCATCGCCCAGGCGCCCGAGCTTGAGGTGCGCAATCCCCAGCCAGAACCTGAACTCGTCGTTGTACGGCGCCCGTTTCACCTCGCGTGCGAAGAGCGCCACGGCCGCGTCGAAGTCGCCGGCCTTGAGCGCCACCATGCCCTGGTCGAAATAGTGATACGGCGGCGTCGGCTCGATCGAGGCGATCCGTTTGGCCAGCGCCTGCGCCTCCTGCGGCCGGCCCAGCGTCAGCAGCAGCGGCTCCAGGTTGCGCAGCACCGACAGGTTCTCGGGCTCGCGCGCCAGCGCGGCCTGGAAGGCGCGCTCGGCCAGCGCCAGCTCGCCGTGGCGGTGGTAGATCACGGCCAGGGTATTGAGCGTGGTCGCCGTACCCGGACGCGCCGCCACCGCCGCGCGCGCCCACCAGTAGGCATCAATGATGCGGCCCTGTATCAGCGCTTCGGCGGCGCGGTTGTTCAGGTAGAGGGCGACGACGTCTTCTTCTTCCAGCTCGCGGGTGCGCAGGCTCGCGGCTTCGTCGCGCGGGATGAAATCGACCACCAGCACCCGTTCGGGGTCGTAGCCGCGCAGGACGTCGGAAGCATGCTGTCCCAGGCTGATGTTGATGTGGGCGCTCGACAGGTAGATGCCGTCGGTGCGGCTCCAGCTGTCCGCCACCTCCACGCTCCGGAAGCGCACCGGCATCCCGAGTTCCTTCGCGAAGGCGGCCGTCATGACGACCAGCGACAGGCAGTTGCCCTTGCGCGCCTGATACGTTTCGCTGGCGGTGCGCGTGATGCGCGATTCGTATTCCAGCTTCAGGTCGGTCTTGCTGTACAGCGCGTCCACCAGGCCATGGCGCATGCCCTTGGCGCGCAGGCGCTGGGTGAAGGCGGCGCTGTGCAGGTAGTCGCGCATCGCGGGGCTGAGCGTGAACAGCTCTTTCGCGCCGACCGCTTCGGACGGCGGCGCGAAGCGCTCATCGGCGAACAGCGCGGTTGGCGGGGAGGAGGGGACGGTGCTGGCGCAGCCGCCCAGCAGCAAGGACAGCGACAGCAGTCCGGTCACGAGGCGCTTCATGTCTCCTCCCTGTACGCGCGGGTATTTACATTCCAGTATCCGCTCGCCTCAGGCAGAAGTCAAAGAGGATCAATCCTCGTGGAAGGCTTCCAGCAATTCGTCCAGGATCTCGCCGGTTTCCTCGCTCGATAAACCGAGATAGGCGCAGGCCGCGGCGCCGCCCTTGCTCCACTCGTTCGACTCGGCGTGGCCCTGGTAGCGGCAGATCGCGCTCTCGGCCAGCAGCGACAGCGCGACCAGCGAGCGGACCGGCGAGGCCGTCGACACGTCGTCGATCACGGCGTAGTCGTGGTGGTGCAGGATGGCCCACGACACGTGGTCCGACAGGCCCCAGTTACGCGCCAGCAGGCAGCCGACGGCGGCGTGGCTGGTGTCATGGCGTTCGACTTCGAGCGCGGTGAAGGGGCGGACCGCTTCGAGCGAGGCCGCGCCATAGGTGACGTTGTAATCCTTGAAACGCTCCATCAGCAGCGGCACGCCGGTATCGCAGAACAGGCCGAAGGTGTGGGCCACGTCCGCTTCGCCCATGCGCAGGCGGCGCGACAGGAACACCATCGCCTGCGCGCGGCGGGTGGAGATATCCCAGAAGCTGGCCAGGGCCGCGCTGTTGGCGGGAATCGCCTGGCGCGCCAGCAGGCCGGTCATCATCGCAGCCACCTGGTTAATGCCGAGGAACAGGATGGCCTGCTCGATCGACTTGGCCTTGCGCCGGCCGCCATAGATGGCCGAATTGGCAAGTTTCAGAAGGGCGCCGGACATGCCGACGTCGCTCGCCACGATCTTGCCGATGGCGTCCAGCGACGGATCTTCCGCCGCCAACTCGCGCTGCAGGTCGGCGAGCAGGCTGGGCCGAGGCGGGATGCGGATCGATTTGATCAGGGCATCGACCTGGTCGATCTGCGGAATGGGCTCGACGACGGTGTTCATGGAAGTAGAGGCGCGAATAGGCTTCGCGGAAATGCGGAGGACCCCGCCACTATACCCGAGTCATTTCTTTATTGCAGCAAGGCAATGCCATTATCACGCTGTTCTTGTATCCATTTCACCAAAACGGCGGGTCAGGCTGCCCCACGCTAGAATCGTCGCATGGCTATTTCTACAATTGCAGGGATCGATTTTTCGGCGCCGGCGGACCTCGTTGCGCGGCAGCTGATCGGGGTCACCGTGCTGGTCGACGGCGTCGGCGGCCGCATCGTCGAGACCGAAGCCTATGACCATGAAGACCCGGCCTCGCATGCCTATGCCGGGCCGACCGAGCGCAATGCGTCGATGTTCGGGCCGCCCGCGCATGCTTATGTCTACAGGTCGTACGGCATCCACTGGTGCCTGAATTTCGTGTGCCAGGAGGCCGGTCACGGCGCCGGTGTGCTGATCCGGGCGCTGGAGCCGGTGGCGGGACTGGATGAGATGCGGGTGCGGCGCGACGCGCTGGATGAACGCCTGCTGTGTTCCGGGCCGGGCAAGCTGTGCCAGGCGCTGGGCGTGACCCGGGCGCACAATGGCATGCCGCTGTCGGAACGACCATTCGAACTGCTGCCGGCCGCGCCGGGATTGACGCTCGTGGCCGGGCCGCGTATCGGGATTTCGAAGGCGGTCGATGTTCCCTGGCGGTTTGGCTTGGCCGGTTCGCGTTTCGTCAGCCGGCCGTTCCGCTAGCCGCGCCGCGCTTCAGGCGCGCCGCCGCGTGGGGGCCGCGGGCAGGGCGCGCAGCGGGCCGCCCCGCATCGCGCTACCCGATGCGCGCCGTTCGCCCACGCCCTGGAAGACGGCTTCCGGCGCTTCTTCCGCGGTCGTTTCCTGTGGCGTTTCGACGCCCGCGACAGCGGCGTCCAGACCCGGTGCGATGCGGAAGATCGCCACCGCCTTCGCCAGGTTCACGGTCTGCTCGTGCAGGCTTTCGGCGGCCGCAGCGGCTTGCTCGACCAGGGCCGCGTTCTGCTGGGTCATGCCGTCCATCTGTCCAACCGCGCGATTGACCTCGGCGATGCCGTCGGCCTGCTCGGTGCTGGCGATGCTGATGCGGCCGATGATGTCGTTCACCTGGCGCACCGAGGACACGATGTCGCCCATGCTGGCGCCGGCCTCGCTGACCGAGGCGTTGCCGCGCTCGATGATGCTTACCGAATCGGCGATCAGGCCCTTGATTTCCTTGGCCGCCGCCGCCGAGCGCTGGGCCAGGGTGCGCACCTCGCTCGCCACCACGGCGAAGCCGCGTCCCTGCTCGCCGGCGCGCGCCGCTTCCACCGCCGCATTCAGGGCCAGGATGTTGGTCTGGAACGAGATGCCGTCGATGACGCCGATGATCTCGACGATCTTGCGCGAGCTGGCCTGGATCGATTCCATCGTCGTCACCGCCTGCTGCACCGCCTGGCCGCCGCGCGACGCCAGTTGCGACGCCTGCGCCGCCAGTTCCGAGGCCTGGCGTGCGTTGCTGGCATTGTCTTTGACCGCGGTGGTCAGGGTCTCCATGGTGCTGGCGGTCTGCTCGAGCGAGCCGGCCTGCATCTCGGTGCGGGTCGACAGGTCCAGGTTGCCGCTGGCGATTTCCTGCGACGCCGTGTCGATCGAGCGCACCGCGTTCATCACGCTGTGCAGGGCGGCGTTGAGGCGCGCGATGGTGTGGTCGAGCGCGCGCGCGGTGTCGTCGATCTCGTCGCGGCCTTTCGCCTGCAAGGGCGGCGCGTCGAGCCGGCCCTCGGCCAGTTCGCCGACCGTGCGCGCAATCGCGTTGATCCCGCCCAGCATCGAGCGCCGCACCAGCATCGTCACCGCCAGCGACAGGCCGACCGAGAGCAGCACCAGGCCGGCCATGCTCAGGCCCAGGCCGCGGAACTCGGCCTTGGCGGCGGCATGGGCGTCTTCGCTCATCTTCTTTTCCAACCGGGCCAGGCGCGTCAGTTCGGCGTCGAGGGCGACGAACTGCTGCTCGGCCTTCTGCATCGAGTTGGTGGCGATCGACTGGTCGATCGAGGCCATCTCGATGGTCTCGCCGACCGCCTTGCGGTAGCTCGCCAGCGCCGCCTGCGAGGCCTCGATCGGCGCGCGCTCGTCCGCTTCGGCACCCTGCGCGAACTTGCCCAGCTTGTCGCCGATGGCGGCATGCCTGCGCCCGATGTCGGCCGTCAGGGCCGTCAGGCGGTTCTGGGCGAAGCTGCCGTTGACCCAGGCCAGCAGCCGGTAGGCGTTGGCGTGCGCGAAGCGCGCCTCGCCGGCGACGTCGGCCACCGCCTGCAGGCGCGCGGCGCGTACCTGCACCATATGTTCGAGCGAGGTGTTCTGGCGCACCATGCCGTAATAGGCGGCCGCCGAAAGCAGGGTCAGCAGGACCAGCACGAGTCCCGGGGCCAGCAGCAGTTTCTGGCCGATCCGCAGTTTGTTCAGCATGGGAGTTACTCCGTGAGAGAGGGCGCGCGAAGATGGAGACCCGCTTAGGGTGGACGGCCCCGCCGTCCACCCTGCGTGCCAACGTCAATGGTGTTCATTTCTTATAAATTCCCGCCTCCAGCACCACGTCGTCGACCAGCAGGATGTACGTGGTCTTCGGCTCGATCTTGCCGGTGGTCGGATTCTTGTACTGGTAATCGACCCAGCCCTTGCCCTTGGCCGCGGCCAGCTCGATGATCTCGCGCCGGTATTTCTTGCCGTTCGCATCGGGCACGTCGGTCAGGTCCTTGCCGACGATCGACGGGTTGTACGGGTGGGCCAGCACGATGCCGGTCTTGACGTCGCGCAGGTCGACGTACAGCGAGCCCTGGACGAAGCTCGGATCCTTGGCATTGATGAGCTTCATCATCTCGGCCTTGCCCTTGGCCTTGATCACGGCGGCGCCGCGCTCGGCCATCGCGATGGCGTCCTTCTCGGTCGGCTCGTTGGCCAGTGCGTTCGTGGCGGCCAGCCCCAGGCAGAGGGCGGCGGTGGTGGCGATCATCTTCATGGAACGTCCCTTTCAAGTGAATGCTTATAAGATATTTCTCAAGTGCACGGACTAATGTACCGAGCTGCGACGGGGTGGGATTGCGTTCGCACAACGGCAACGGCTGCGATCCGGTCGCGTTGTGTCGTTGCCTCATTTCGTCACGCCATGCCGCGGGTTTGTCCCAACTCCGGTGCCGGAAACAGTGTGGTTGATTGAGGGCAATCCATATTGCATACAGCTCCCTAAGATGAGTGCTTCCCGGCAACTTGCCGCCTGTCATCTCACTGGAGAATTCTCGTGACCACGACTGCATCGACGCCCTCCAAGTTCAAGCCGTATACGCGCCAGTCCATCGTTACTGCGCGTCAATGGGAATGGCTCACGCCCGAGCTGCAGGAAGCCGTACAAGTGGTGTCCCACGTGCTGCCGTTTCGCACCAACGCCTATGTGATGGATGAGCTGATCGACTGGAAGCGCGTGCCCGACGATCCGATCTACCGCCTGACCTTCCCGCACCGCGACATGCTGCCGGCCCAGGAATACGAGCAGCTGCGCGAGCTGGTGCTGCACAAGAAGGACGATGCCGCGATCGCGCGCCTGGTGCACGACATCCGCATGCGCATGAACCCGCACCCGGCCGGCCAGATGACGCACAACGTCCCGCGCGTGAACGACGCGCCGCTCAAGGGCCTGCAGCACAAGTACATCTACCGCTGTAAAACGCCCCTCATAAAATGTTGTTTATTTGCTCTGCATAGCTGTGATTACATTGATGTGGGATACTGGTCAGCATGCTTCATAACTATCCAGTTGCCCCGGTCAGCAGCGTTGCCATCCTCGCCGCAGCGTTGGAGTTGCAACGTACCCACGGTACGGAGTTCGCCGCACGCTTCCTTGAGCCGTACCAGTTCGACCCGGAAGTGGTCAAAGCGTTGCTTTACCCAGATCGGGAATGATCGCCGCTGGAATCCATCGCACCCCATCCCACCTCACAAGATACGGACCTGTCGACACCACCTGTTAGCTAAGTAGTACGGCCCGCTCTTTCTTACATTAACTGCGCAGATTTTCGCTTCCCACCACTGTGAGAAAGGGTGGCTTTTCACTGTCCTAGCCATGTTACAATTTCTTACAAAATAGTTGTTGACTTGAATGCATAAATGCACTAGACACCACTTGACTTCAGACGACTCGTATGGTAGTATTTTGCTTGTGACTCGGACCGCTGACACGTAACACCCGCTCGGCGTCCTCTTCAAATTCCAGTTCAAACAAACAGACAAATAGGAGCAGTGCATGCTTAACGCATACGCACGTCGCCCCGCATTCGGCATGCCCGTTTGCAGCGACGAGTATTACCAACGGGTCGATGCCATCATCGCCACCCTCCGAGAAACGGCATCACGCAGTGTGATCGCTGCCCACCTAAATAGGTGCGGATTCTCAACCCCGAGGGGCCTTCCCTTCGACAGACAGCGGCTGGGGAACTATCTTCGCCGTACCAAAGTTTAATTATTAAAGGAACTACAATGACAACAAAGCAAACCGCCGCTGCGCAGGCATCGGCAACCACATCACCGACCGTACTGACATTCGGTCGCCTGCCAGCCAACATCGACCTGTTCGAGAACACCTTTACGGCGTTTGCTCAGGCAGCGGCCTTGGTCCGTGCAGGATATGTATTTTCGCCCGGTACAGCGCCGATGATCTTCCCGAACGGCACGGCCACCATTAGCCTCACTCTGGGTACACCAGATCAGGCAGCATTTGATGACGCTATGAAGTCTGTTCAGGCTGGTCGCGATGCGGAAGAAGCCGCGTTTGAGGCTCGCGTGCAAGCGGCAGCAAAGCACATCGTGGACAGTGCAGCCAAGGCAGCCCGTGACGCCGAGCTTAAAGCGAAAATCACCGAGCAGAAGATTGCGCTTGCCGCTCTTGAGGCAGCAGCGGGGGTTGCGTGAAAGCCCTGACAGTACGCTTCGTGCCAGCCCCGAGAACCACCAGCAAGCCGCTCGTTGCAATCATCCCAGCCCCGGCAACTTATCGCTCGTTAGCTGCGCGGCGAGGAAGTAAGGGTAAGCCACTGGCACCGCAGGCCACTACCGGCGTCAACGATGCCAAGATCGCCTCTCTACTCGCAATGTTCGGTCGAAGCTGGCAACCGAAGGCGAAGTAACCGCGATTGCAGGCCCGCAGAAGGCCCGCCAAGGCGTTTGTAGTAACTCGCAAGGGGTAGACCCGCCATGACTGCACAAATCGCTCCAAGAGCCGTTTAAGCCAAATTCAGTGCGGGCATAACCAGAGCCCTTCTATGATGTCACGGCTAGACGCCTCCAGCAACATCGAGAACGTATTAGAACAATTCCCAGCACCTCTTCCGATGGATGTTTTTCATAGGAGAAACCCACGACGAGGGAGGAATATTCTCCGGGCTGTCATGTCAGTAACTCAGTTGTATTACAAAGTAGCTACTTGGTAGTACGTTAAGATTTATAAGGAACTCAATGACCATTTACAAGAACAACGCTGTACTCGACGCCAACGGCGGTCTGCATAGCTCCCGAGCGTTGGATACAGCAATCTCCATCCTCAAACACCATGATCTCTGTCAGCCGGTACTGTTCCACCTCGTACTCACTGGTGGACAAGTCACCGACTACCAAGCGACGATCAAGGCCCTTGCCCGACGCCTGCGGAATCATGGATGCCGAATCGAATACTTCGGCGGTTACGAGTCAGCCGAAGACAAAGGCGGCGTACACGCTCACTGCTTCCTGTTGATCGAGACTTCCAAGAAATCACCCTTCAGGATCATGAGCATCGCTGACGGTGACTACCTCCACAAGCTAGCCGACCGGAAGAAGATCAACCGCATTCACGTAGCGAAGCCACAGAACCCGATGCACGAAGGTCAGTTCTTCGCTCGACCAGTGGTAGCTGGGGGCAAGCTGGCGAACTGCCTTGAGTGGGTCAAATATGCCTACAAGAGCCGCAGCAAGGCCGGTGTGCAGAGGCGTGAAACCTACTTCAACTCTGAATTCAACGCCAACACCGCAAAGCGCGTGGCCGAGAAGGCTGCGATGGTAGCCCCGACAGCCAAGGCGACGGTAGCAGCATGATCGCCAATCACCTGACCCAATCAGCGTTTAACTACGTAGGTGCGATCTACGAGGAAGCCATCGACGCCGGGATGCATCTAGGCGACGTACAGCACCACCTGTCGAGGAACGGTATTCACAAGTCGCTACTGGCGATCAAGATCGAGTTAAACGATTTATACTGTTTTCATCGTTACGCCGAGACCCACCCGGCTCCGCCGACGCAGACTTACGAACAGATTGATACGCAGTTAGCCCGAAGACACGACGTTAAGGCGTAAGCTAGAGTCATCAGGCGAGATATCCACCTCTGGTCGTTGAGCTACGGTCGGCACATCTTCCAACCGCTGGACTTGCGCATCAAGCGCCCTAGCTTGCTCTTCTACAATGTCGTTTATCTGCTGAACGACTACGTTTGCTGCTTCAGCACTATCAGGCAACAACACACCGTTCTCAATGATCCCGTCTGCTTGCGGCAACTTCTGACGCTGGCTCACCTCGATCAACTGCGCCAACGCCTGCGTTGCAGCAGGCGAACGCAACGTGCGGCTGTCGGTAGTCGCGATCAGTCCATTGGCAGTCGATATGGTTGTTGGCTTTGAATCATGCAGGTCCGTATCTGCTTGCGCAGAGAACCAGCCCCACGCGGGAGCCGCTGCAAACAGAAGAGAAAGCGCTACGAACGCCCACCCCGCGTCTTTGTCCATCATGAGCATGCCCGCGCCTGCTATGAGGGACACCCCAGCCAAGACAACCATGGCAACTAACAGCGTTTGACTTCCGTTCGGCTTTAACTCGACTTGCGTTGTAACGGTGGCCCTTGGCATCGCCGGCTCTTCGTCGCTCATGGCGAGATACCATTAATCGTGATTGTGCCGTCTGGATTCCTACGAGGAGCCAGGGAAGGAGCATTCTGGAAGATTATCTCGTTACGGCTGTTGAAGAGGTGGACGATCTTCACGGTCTCCGGACCGTATTGAATAACCGTCGAGGGGTCGATCACACAGTTCAGCAGTTCAAAGTTGGTAGACCCGACAAGGAGGCGGCAGTTATCGAAGCGGCAGCCGACAAAGTGGAATCCGTCGAGCGTTACAGTCTTTCCATTGTAGTAGAGGCCTTCAACTACAGGGCGACTATAGAAATTAGCGAAAGACGGCTGAGTACGGATGCCCTGCATTGCTGGATGAGCTTGTGCAAGCCCACCTGAAGGAGGGCGAAGTCCACCCAATTTGTTGTCATTACTCATTCGATATCCTTAGCTGTCGTTTTATCAATTTACATCAAGGCAACTGCCATTGCAATGTCCCGCATGCCACCGAGGAAATGAAGCTAAGGGCCACTTGCATATCCACAACAGACAAATAGGGTGGTCAACGGCAGAACAGTCAGAAATAGGCCATTTTTTACCCTTCCACACCCTAGACAGTGCTTGTAAATGAAAGGCTATTTAGGGTATACTCTATTTAACTTATCAAACAAACACGATGAATCAACCATGACCCAGCGTATCGCACGGATTTACCAGCGAGTCTCGACGGACTCCCAAGACCTGACCCGCCAAAAGAAGCTTGTGGAGGATGCTGAAGCCGCTGGCTTCTACGTGGCGGGCGTCTATTCGGAGAAGATCAGCGGAACCACCAACAACCGCCCTGAATTGAATCGGCTGATTGCCGACCTCAAGAAAGGTGATGTTGTTGTTGCCGAATCGCTAGACCGCATCAGCCGCTTGCCGGTAGCTGAGGGAGAAGCCCTGATTGAACGCATCACTGATAAGGGAGCGAAAATCTCTGTTCCCGATCTAATCGACCTCTCCGAAGTCATCGACAACTCGACCGATGAAATGGTGCGGATCGTACTGGAAGCGAATCAGAAGATGATGCTGAAGATTGCCCTGCACATTGCCCGTAAAGACTATGAACAGCGTGCCAGCAAGCAAGCTTCTGGGATCGCGGAGAAGAAAGAAGCCGACAAGAGCAAGCCGCTGGAAGAACGTACGTACAAGGGCCGCAAGGCTGATACGTTCACCAACGCTAAGATCATCGAGCTTCGAGGCCTGAACTACACTATCGCCAAGATTGCCGACAAGCTGAGCGTCAGCGAATCGCAAGTTAAGCTGATCCTCAAGCGTGATAAAGCCGCGCAGACCGCCTGAGCGGCCCTGTAGTAAACGAACGGGGCGGAATCCTACCTGCCCCACCATCCCGCCAGAAAACCCGTCGGCGGGCTTCTAAACGCTTCCTAGGGGCACTTGTATATTTTGCCAGCAGGAACGCCGCCTATCATCCCATCCCCTACGGTGTTCAACCGCCTATTCGGTATGGCGACTTTTCAGAATTCCAGATCAAGAAAGGGCAGAAGGGTTGAAGTTGAAAAATTTTTTTTAGAAATTTTTCAATTTTCATGAATCGACCTTGACCCGTCGTGTACCCCTACCGTTCGGCGTGGTGACGACACCGCGATAAACAAACCCACCACCCGGCTTATCCAATAGCGTCTTTACAGATGCCGCAATGGCATTCGCCGCCACCAAGTTTGGAATTTCGCTACGATACTCGGAACTGTCATCCGGCTTAACAAGAAGCGTCTTTACGTTCTCCGCAATCACATCTGCTGCCACTTCGTCTGCAAAATCGTGTGGGTCGTCTTCCAATCCTAGACAGCCGATACGATTCTTGGACACAGCGAACATAGCTCGGGCTTCATCACCCTGTGTCACCAAGTAGCCGTCAGCGATATGCACCTTGACCCCTAGGCGATGAAGAAAGGCATTCGCACGCCTACGCATATCCTTATCGTTCATATCGACCTTCGCCCGAATCTCTGCCAAACTCAACTTGTCACCGCTTCCTGTCAGTTCTGCTTTCAGCCGCTCTACCTCGCCGCGAGTGGCAACAACTTTGCTTTCCGCTTGCAACATCAAATTGGTAAAAGTCTCCGATTCAGGATGCTGTGCCACCTTGTCTGCCAAGATTGCTAGCTTTTCCCGCTCCAGCAGTAATCGCCCCTCTGCTGCCGACAGTTCACGCGAAAGGCGTTCAGGATCGGGCATAGCAAAGTGCAATGCATCCAGTTCACGGAGCATGCACATGAACACATCTTCGCTTTCATCCAACCGCACATTCCTGGCTCCGTTGCACTGCCCATAGCGCTTGTTGGCACACATCAAATACTTGAACTTAGTACGCTGGATGATGTGCATGGCGCTGCCACACGCACCGCAAAACACCAGCTTGCCCCAAACGTTGAACGCCGCCGATTGCTTCGGAATCGACCCGGTTTTACGTGCTGCGATCCTCCCATGTGCCGCCTCAAAGGTCGCTGCATCCACGACAGCAGGGAAGTAACCGGGAATCGGGTCGCCACCGTCTTTCAGGGCCAATTCTCCAATAGCTGCCCGATTCTGGAGAATCGAAAGAACGGCGGTAGTTCCCCACCGTTCCCCCTTGTTAAACGTCCTGTAGCCTTCGGAATTGAGCGTCTGCGAAATTGCCGTGCTTCCCAAGCCCTGTAAGCACAATTCAAAGATACGGCCAACGGCGTACGCATGCTCGTTCACAATGTACGCACCATCCTTGCCAAGCGTAAGCCAGTTGGACACCCGACCGCCGATGTGATGCTTAGACTCCCTCGCCCGCTGAAACCGCTTCGCCCACTCAATCTTGCCGAGATCGCTTTTCCGGGCACTTTCTTTGTGAGCGTTATCAAGATGCAACACAGCTTGTAGAAGCTGCATCGTGTCCCAGTCGCTGGTGAATTTCATTTCAGGTCGTAACGTCACCACCGTCACGCCAAGTTCAGTGATGTCTGACAGTAACCCGACCGCCTGCATGGGCTTCATACGGGTGAGCCGGTCAAGGTGTTCAATAATTAAGCAGCACTTGGAGTCAATTTCTCCAGACTTGACGGCGGCAATGAACTCTCCAAGCGCCCCGCTATCCGCGTTTGCACCATGGAAGCCACTAACGGCTTCATCAGCAAACACACGCTCCGAAAGCTCGACGCCGTTGTCCTTACACCATTTCCGGGCAAGGGTCTGCTGTCGGGCAATTGAGGTTCCCTTTTTCTGAGCATCGGAACTGTAACGCGAGTATGAGTAGCCTTTCATACCCGCGATTCTAACGCCAAACTGCCAACAAGAGGGACGTTTTACATCACCACCTGTACAAGGAAACCGTGCTGTTCTTCCCCAGCGCCGGCCAGACCTGCCACGCCTACTGCACCTTCTGCTTCCGATGGCCGCAGTTCGTCGGCATGGAAGAGATGAAGTTCGATGCGCGCGAATGCGGCGAACTGGTGGCCTACCTCAAGATGCATCCGGACGTGACCGACGTCCTGATCACCGGCGGCGACCCGATGATCATGAATACGCGCTCGCTGGCCGAGTTCCTCGAGCCCCTGCTGGCGCCCGAGCTGGCCCACATCCAGAACATCCGCATCGGCACCAAGTCGGTCGCCTATTGGCCGCAGCGTTTCGTGTCGGACAAGGACAGCGACGACCTGCTGCGCTTGTTCGAGAAGGTGGTGGCGAGCGGGAAGAACCTGGCCATCATGGGCCACTACAACCACGCGGTCGAACTGCGGGCGCCGATCGCCCAGCAGGCGGTCAAGCGCATCGTCGGCACCGGCGCCACCCTGCGCATGCAAGGCCCGCTGATCCGCCATATCAACGAAGACCCGAAGAGCTGGGCCGAACTGTGGACCACCGGCGTGCGCCTGGGGGCCATCCCCTATTACATGTTCGTCGAGCGCGACACCGGGCCGCGCGACTACTTCGCGCTGCCGCTGGCGCGCGCCCACGAGATCTTCCAGGAGGCCTACTCGATGGTCTCGGGCCTGTCGCGCACCGTGCGCGGACCGTCGATGAGCGCCTTTCCGGGCAAGGTCGTGATCGATGGCGTGGTGACCATCAATGGCGAGAAGCTGTTCGCGCTGCAGTTCCTGCAGGCGCGCAATCCGGAATGGGTGCGTCGCCCGTTCTTCGCCAGGTTCGACCCGAATGCAACCTGGCTCGATCACTTGACCCCCGCGTTCGGGCGCGACCGCTTCTTCTTCGAGATGGAAAGCGGCGGTCCGTTGCGCGGTCCCGGCGGGCGCGTGATCCCGCTGGTCCCGGCCGGCCAGCGCGGCGAAGCCCAGCCCGACGCGGCCTGATGCCGGTTCCCGGTCCGATGATGCCAGCCGGCCTGGCTTCCCCGGCACCCCTGCGCCTGTCCGGCGTGGGGGTGTTCTTCTACGTGTTCCTGCCTTTCGCGCTGGGACACTTCCTGTCTTCGCTGCTGCGCAACGTGAACGCGGTGCTGGCTTCGCACCTGGTGGGTGCGCTGGCGCTCACGCCGGGCCAGCTCGGATTACTGACCAGCGCGTTCTTCTTCGCCTTCGCCCTGGTCCAGCTGCCGGTGGGGATGGCGCTGGATCGCTACGGGCCGCGCCGGGTGCAGGTGGCGATGCTGCTGTTCGCGTCCGGCGGCGCGCTGCTGTTCGCGAACTGCAGCGGCTTTCATGGCCTGCTGGCGGCGCGCGCCGTCATGGGCTGCGGCTTGGGCGGCTGCTTCATGGCGGCGGTCAAGGCGATCTCCACCTGGATCGCGCCGAACCGGCTGCCGTCGGTGCACGGCTACCTGATCGCGGTCGGCGGCATGGGCGCCGCCAGCGCCACCATGCCGGTGCGCGCCGTGCTGGAATACACCGACTGGCGCGGCCTGTTTTTCCTGCTGGCGGCGCTGGTGGCCTGTACCGGCCTGTTGATCGCGCTGCTGTACCCCAAGGCCGACGGCCCGGCCGCGCAGCGCGGTCCGCTGCTGCCGGCCCTGCGCGAAATCTGGCGCGCGCCGAGCTTTCGCGCGGTGGCCTCGCTGGTCTTGACCCCGCATGCGGTGTTCTTCGGGGTGCAGGGTTTATGGATCGGGCGCTGGCTGTCCGACGTGGGGCGCTATCCCGAGCCCGCGGTCGCCTATCTGCTCTACCTGGGCATGGCGGCGGTGGTGTTCGGCGCGATCGCGGTCGGCATGATCACCGAATGGGCCGGACGGCACGGCATGCCGCCGCTCGACGTGGCGGCTGCCGGCATCACCTTTTTCGTGCTGGTGCAGGCCGCCTTCGTGGTCGGTTACCGGCCCAGTGTCGCGATGCTGTCGGTGATGTTCACGCTGGTGGGCACGATCACCGGCATCGAGTACGCCATCGTGGCGCAGTCGATGCCGCGCGAACTGACGGGGCGCGCCGCGACTTTTTTGAACCTCCTGATCTTCATCGGCGCCTTCCTGGTCCAGGCCGGTTTCGGGCTGGTGATCGGCCTATGGGAGCCCGACATGCTCGGCCGCGCGCCGCCGGAAGCCTACCGCGCCGCCTTCGCCCTGCTGGTGGCGATCCAGCTGCCCGGCCTGTGGCGTTTCGCGCGCCGGCGCACGGCTGAGCTTTCTCAACCGTAACGTGCACCGGCGCCTTGTCATATACACTTCCCCCATTCCGACTCCTTGGGGAAAGTCATGGGCAAACCACTTCCGTTGATGTGCGCAGGCGCCGCCGTGCTTCTGCTGGCCGCCTGCGGCGACCGATCCACCTTGCCGCCCGGCGCCGACATGGGTTCGCAGCCGACCCTGAAGGAGCCGAACAAGACCCTGATCCCGACCGTCCACATCGCCCCGGCCAAGGGCTGGCCGGCGAACATGACGCCGACCCCGGCGCCTGGCCTGGCGGTGAACGCCTTCGGCACCGCGCTCGACCATCCGCGCTGGATCTACGTGCTCCCGAACGGCGACGTGCTGGTGGCCGAGACCAATGCGCCGCAGCGTCCGGAAAAGAGCGGTCTCTTCAACTGGGTGCAGGGCAAGGTCATGGCGCGCGCCGGCGCCGGCGTGCCGAGCGCGAACCGTATCAGCCTGCTGCGCGACGCCGATGGCGACGGCGTGGCCGAGCTGAAGCGCGTGTTCCTGAAAGACCTGAACTCGCCGTTCGGCATGGCGCTGGTGGGCGATACGCTGTACGTCGCCAATACCGACGCGGTGGTGCGCTTCCCGTACAAGGAAGGCGCGACCGAGATCCTCGACAAGCCGCAGCAGGTGGCGCCGCTGCCGGGCGGTCCGCTGAACCACCACTGGACCAAGAACATCATCGCCAGCAAGGACGGCAGCAAGCTGTACGCGACCACGGGCTCGAACAGCAACGTCGCCGAGAACGGCATGGACCAGGAAAAGGACCGGGCCGCGATCCTGGAGATCGACATCGCCAGCGGCAGGACGCGTGTCTTCGCATCGGGCCTGCGCAATCCGAACGGCTTGGCCTGGCATCCCGAGACCGGCGTCCTGTGGACCGTCGTGAACGAGCGCGACCTGATCGGCAGCGACCTGGTGCCGGACTACCTGACCTCGGTGAAGGATGGCGGCTTCTATGGCTGGCCGTACAGCTACTTCGGCAAGAACGTCGACACGCGCGTCGAGCCGCCGCGTCCCGACCTGGTGGCAAAGGCGATCGTGCCGGATTACGCGCTGGGCGCCCACGTGGCGGCGCTGGGCCTGGCCTTCTACGAGGGCTCGCTGCTGCCGGCGCAGTACCGCAACGGCGCCATCATCGGCAACCACGGCTCCTGGAACCGCAAGCCGCGCGCGGGCTACAACGTGGTGTTCGTGCCGTTCAAGAATGGCCGGCCGAACGGGAAACCGGTCGACATGCTGACCGGCTTCGTCAACAAGGATGGCGAGGCCCATGGCCGGCCGGTGGGCGTCGCGGTCGACCACAAGGGCGCGGTGCTGGTGGCCGACGACGTCGGCAACGTGATCTGGCGCGTGGTGCCGGACGCGGGGTGACGCGCGGTCAGGCGCATCCAGTGACCAGCAGGACCGGAATCCCGGCCCACGTGATCGCCACGAAGGCCAGCACCGCGCTGGCCGCGGCCACGTAATCCACGAACTCGGTCGACCCCTGCCGCAGGCGCTTGCCGGCGGCGGCGCCGCTCCATACGCAAATGGCCAGCGCCAGCAGCGTGACGCCGCCCAGCAGCCAGTGATTCGGCCCTTCGGGCCGCCAGGCGCCCGGCGTGCACTGGGCCGCGGCCACGATATAGCTGAAGCCGAAATGCGCGGCCCAGACCAGGAAGGGAAGCGAGGCGCGCGTGGCGCGCCGGAAGAATCGGTCGTCCATGTTCAATCCATCACCAGCAGCAGGCCGCGGATCACCACCATGGCGGTCAGGCCCTGCAGGGTCACGTAGTGCCAGATCAGCGCGATATTGTCGCGCGTGGCGCGGTTCTCCGGCCGGATGAAGCCGCGCCACACCCGCACGCACAGGTAGGGCGCGGCGAGCAGCAGCACGAACAGCATCACGCCCTGGAAGCCGAGCATGATCGAGATCGAGGCGTTCCACGCATCCTTGGTCCCGTCCAGGTGCACCAGGCGCCAGCTGTGCACGTCGACCAGGAAGGCGGCCGTGGTGCAGGCCAGCGCCGGAAGCAGAGTCCAGGCCATGCCGTGGCCCTTCAGGCGACCACTGAACCAGACCAGCGCGGAACCCGCCAGCAGCAGCGCCGCCGCGGCGATGGTGTATGTCCCGTCGGGCAGCGAGGCGCCCGGCGGCGGGCAGATCTCGAGCCGCATCGAGGTGTGGATGTAGGTGTAGGCGAAGGACCAGAAGATCCCGTAGATCACGATCAGCATGATGAAGGTTCCCCACCACGAATGCGAGGCCGCACCAACCGCCCCGATCGGCAGCTTGATGCCGCCGCCAATCGGCGCATGCGTCATGTTCACGCTGCGGTCCGACTGCCACAGCCAGCCGATGATGGAGGCGATGGCGATGATGCCGCAAATAGTGGCCAGCACCATCGCCTTCACGGTCAGCAGCAGGAAGAAGCCGGCGGTGCCGGCGGCGCCGATGACGGTCAGCCAGCTGTCGCCGGGCAGGATCATCAGGTAGGTAGGCTTCGCGCTCACCGGGCTGGTGGCGATCGTCTCGCGGCGGCCGGTGACGGTATTGGGCAGGTAGTGGCGGCCTTCTTCCACTTCCTTCGACAGGGTCGGCTGGTCCCACAGCGGATCGTTTGATGTGATGATCGGGATGCTGCGGTTGCCGTAGTCTTCGTTGGGAAGCCACTCGAGCGTGGCCGCATTCCATGGATTGCCCGTCTTTTTCGCCGGACGGCGCAGCGTGCGGGCGGCGTCGACGATCATGGCCAGGATACCGAGGGCGAACATGAAGGCGCCGACGGTCGAGACCATATTGAGCCAGTCCCAGCCCATCTCGTGCGAGTAGGTATAGACCCGGCGCGGCATGCCGTACAGGCCGGTGATGTGCATCGGGAAGAAGGTGATGTTGAAGCCGCCGAACAGCAGCCAGAAGATCGGCTTGGCCCAGCGCTCGGACATCTGGTTGCCGTTCACCAGCGGCATCCAGTAATAAATGGCGGCGAACACCGGGAACACCATGCCGCCGATCAGCACGTAGTGCAGGTGGGCGACGATGAAATAGGTGTCGTGCACCTGCCAGTCGAACGGGATCACGGCCACCATCACGCCGGTCAGTCCGCCGAGCACGAAGATGAACATGAAGCCGAGCATGAAAAGAGTTGGAGCATTCAGCTTGATGCGGCCACTCCATAATGTGGCGATCCAGCCGAACACCTGGATACCGGTGGGGATCGCGACCGCCATGCTGGCCGCCGAGATCAGGCTCATCTCGAGCACGCCCAGGCCGGCGGTGAACATGTGGTGGGCCCACAGGCCGAAGCTGAAGATGCCGACGCCGACCAGCGCCACCACGATCACGCGCCGTCCCACCAGGCGGTTCTGGGCGATGGTGGGGATCATGGTCGAGATCATGCCGGCCGCCGGCAGGAAGATGATGTAGACCTCGGGGTGGCCGAAGAACCAGAACAGGTGCTGCCAGATCAGCGGGTCGCCGCCGCGCTCGGCATCGAAGATCGGCATGTTGAAGGCGCGCTCGAGTTCGAGCAGCGCGGTGCCGGCGATCACCGCCGGGAAAGCGATGATGATCATCACGCCCACCACCAGCATCGCCCAGGCATAGACCGGCATGCGGCGCAGGGTCATGCCCGGCGCGCGGGTGAACAGGATGCCGACGATCAGCTCGATCGCGCCGGCGATCGCCGAGATCTCGATGAAGCCGATGCCCAGCAGCCAGAAGTCGGCGTTCAGGCCGGGCGAATACTTCATGCCGGTCAGCGGCGGATACATGAACCAGCCGCCGTCCGGCGCCAGGCCCCAGAACAGCGTGCAGAAGAAGGCCAGGCCGCCGAAGGCGTAGGCCCAGAAGGCATACGCCGACAGGCGTGGGAAGGGCAGATCGCGCGCGCCCAGCATATTGGGCAGCAGGTAGACCGCGATCGCCTCGACGATCGGGATCGCGAACAGGAACATCATCACGGTGCCGTGCATCGTGAAGATCTGGTTGTAGGTGCTGGCCGCCACCAGGTCGTTGTCCGGCACCGCCAGCTGCACCCGCATGATCAGGGCCAGGATGCCGGCCAGGATGAAGAACAGGATCGCGGTCCCGATGTACAGCAGGCCAATATTGGTGTTGTTGACCGACTTGAAGAAGCGCCAGCCGCGTGGCGTTTCCCAGATCTCTTCGAGACGGGTCAGCTCCAGCGGCGGGCGTGGCAGGGAATTGGGTAAGGCGTCGTCGTTCACGGTAGCGTCGCGCGTCGTCATTTCAGGTGCTCGAGGTAGGTGGCCAGTGCGCGCAGGGTTTCGCCGTCCAGGTCTTGTGAAGGCGGCATGAACACGCCCGGCTTGATGGCTTGCGGGTCGGCGATCCAGCCGGCCAGCGTGCCGCGGTGGTTGCGCAGGGTGCCGGCCGCGATCTCGCGGCGGCTGCCGACGTGGGTCAGGTCGGGCCCAAGGCGCGAGGTGTCGGCGATGCGCGCCTGCTCCGAGAACGGCGGCACGTCGGTGACGCCGCGGATCGTGTGGCAGGCCTGGCATTGCTGCGCCAGGAAGGCCTCGCGGCCGCGCCGCAGCACGGTGGTGTCGGCCGGCAGGCTTGGCGCGGCCTGGCGCGCCAGCCAGGCGTCGAACTCGGGGCGCGGCAGGGCGATCACGTGGAAGGCCATGCGCGCATGCTGCTCGCCGCAGTATTCGGCGCACTGGCCGCGGTACACGCCCGGCTTGTCGGCGCGCAGGGTGAGGCCGGTGACGCGGCCCGGGATCATGTCGCGCTTGCCGGCCAGCGACGGCACCCACAGGCTGTGGATCACGTCGGACGCCGTCATGCCGAGGTAGACCGATTCGCCGACCGGGATGTGGATTTCGTTGGCGCTGATGATCTCGCGGTTGGTCGCCGGGTCGCGGTAGCGCACTTCCCACCACCACATTTTGCCGGTGACCGAGATCGTCATCGCCTCGTGCGAGGTCTGCGGCGCCAGCTGCGCGCTGCGCCAGGTGCTCCAGGCGAGCAGGGCCGTAAGCACCACGACCGGGAAGGCGATGCCGGCGCCAAAGATCCAGATGGCGGGCCGGATCGGACGCGCCTGGCGCCGCATGGCCAGGGTCAGCAAGGCCATCACGAAGACGAAGATCAGCGTGCCGCCGACAAACAGCACCCACGTGAACTGGTGGATGATGGCGGCGTCGGCGCCGGCCGGGTGGAGGACGGATTGCAGGTCGTTCATTTCAAGGTATACATGAATGCGGCCATATGACGCGCCTCTTCTTCGGAAATGCCGAGCGCGGGCATCAGCGTGCCGGGCTTGACCGCGGGCGGATTGCGCAGGAAGCGCACCATGTTCTCGGGCTGGTTCGGGATGCTGCCCGCGATATAGCTCAGGCGACCCATGTATTGCAGCGACGGACCGGCGTCGCCGTTCGTGCCCTGCACCTCGGGAATATAGTGGCAGGCCGCGCACTGGTATTGCTGGGTCAGCAGGCGGCCGCGCTCCGGATCGCCGCCGTCGACGCGGCTGGGCTTGTCCTGGCTGCCGCAGCCGCTGGCCAGCACCGCACACAGCAGCATGGCGCCGGCGCGCAGCGCAGGCTGCAAGCGATCGTATTGACGGATATTCATGCGCACGGTTGGTTTTTTCGTGAAAAAGCTGTGGCTTTTATAATACAAGAAATCCGATGTCATTTTTTTAACTGAGCGGCCTAAGTGATGCTATCCAATCGCGCACGACTTATCGTCAAGACCATGGTGCTGACCCTGCTGGGGGCTGGACTGATCGGCGCCGTCATCGGCCTGGTCGTCCTGCGCTGCGGCTTCTACAACATCGCCGCCACCCAGCAGCACTACCCGCTGATCTACACCGTCTTCGAGGAAGGCTTGCAGTATTCGGTGCAGAACCATGCGCGCGACATCCAGGTGCCGGCGGGACTGGGCGCGCCGGAGCAGCTGCTGCGCGGCGCCGCCGTCTACAAGGCCAACTGCATCCAGTGCCATGGCGGACCGGGCGTGGCGCCGCTCAAGCAGGGCATGAGCATGCAGCCGGCTCCTGGTCCGCTGGTCGACGCCGACGTCAACTGGGAAACGCGCGAGCTGTACTGGATCACGCGCAACGGCATCAAGATGAGCGGCATGCCGGCCTGGGAATATCACCTGAGCGACAACGACATCTGGGCCGTGGTGGCGTTCGTGTCGGCCATGCCGGACATGACGCAGGAAGACTTCCGCCGCATGACGTCCGTCGGCGGAGCGCCGGCAAACTCGACGCAAGGGGAGGCGCCATGACCACCGCACGCATTCCCGCCATGATGGCGCTGGCCATGGTGCTGGCCGCCTGCGGCCCGACGCGGCCGGCGCCCGGCATCCAGGGCGATCCCGAACGCGGCAAGATCGCACTGACCCAGTACGCCTGCCATTCCTGTCACGCGGTGCCGACCATCGCCGGTTCGAAAGTCTTCGTCGGCCGTCCGCTCGCGGACGTGGCCGACCGCCGCTACATTGCCGGCAAGGTGCCCAATACCCAGGCCAACCTGGTGCGCTGGATCATGGATCCGCAGTCCATCGACCCGGGCAATGCAATGCCGGCCATGGGCGTGAGCGAGCGCGATGCGATCGACATCAGCGCCTATCTGCTCAGTCAATAGCCGATCCTTCAATAGACCGATCCTTGGTATCATCCCCGGTTTGACGCGGGCCGCCACGGCCCGCGCGTTCACGACGAGGAAGACGACAATGAGATTGGTGCGCTATGGCCGCCCGGGCAAAGAGAAGCCGGGCCTGTTCGACGAAGAGGGCCGCCTGCGCGACCTGTCCGGCATCATCGACGACATCGATGCGTCGGTATTGGGGAACAAGGCGCTGCGCAAGCTGGCGAAGATCGACCACAAGACCCTGCCGCTGGTGCGCGGCAATCCGCGCCTGGGCGTGCCGGTCAAGGGCGTCGGCAAATTCATCGGCATCGGCATGAACTACGCCGACCACGTCGCCGAAACCAAATCCACCACCCCAAGCGAGCCGGTGTTCTTCACCAAGGCGATCAGCTCCCTGAACGGCCCGGACGATGCGATCGTGCTGCCGAAAGGCGCGAAGAAGACCGACTGGGAGGTCGAGCTGGGCGTGATCATCGGCGAGCGCGCCCAGTACGTGCGCGAAGAAGACGCGCTGAAATACGTGGCCGGCTACTGCGTGGTCAACGACGTCTCGGAGCGCGCCTTCCAGTTCGAGATGGGCTCGCAGTGGGACAAGGGAAAAGGCTGCGACACCTTCGGCCCGGTCGGCCCCTTCCTGGTCACGCGCGACGAGATCCTTGACGTGCAGGACCTCGACCTCTACCTGGAGCTGAACGGCAAGCGCATGCAGACCGGGAACACGGGCAGCATGATCTTCAGCGTGGCGCAGATCGTCAGCTACGTGTCGCGCTTCATGACCCTGGAGCCGGCCGACATCATCACCACCGGCACCCCGCCGGGAGTGGGCATGGGCCGTTCGCCGCAGCGCTTCCTGAAGAAGGGCGATCAGCTGCGCCTGGGGATCGCGGGCCTGGGCGAGCAGCAGGCCGAGGTGGTGGCGTTTCCAAAATAAGGGCAGAGCGGCGCGCGGTCTGCCGGATGAATTCCTGGCGGGCCGTTTGCTGAACACCAGGCCTTTCTGCCGGTTCCCATCGCTGGCCAGCGCCTAGCGATCGAGATCATAATCCTTATCGCTGAGCTCTTCCTTGGCAAGCTTTAGTAATGGATATGCCGGCCTTTTTTTCCCTCCGCGCTTCGTACCGGAAAGGCTTTCCTTGTCCCTGATCGTGTCAGCCACATCCTTGTCGGGAATGCCGAATCGCCCACCGAATCGGGTCGTCCATATCACATACAGGTGCTGAAAGGCTATGCCACGGTAATAGTCGTTCTCCTTCGTATAGAAAATGGAGTCGTCTCTCAGTTTTGCCATGTGATTTCGCACGCAGTTGAACCGCGCGCCTTCACCGGCCAGTTTTGTGATCGGATCGAAGCGCTTGACAGTTGCCGGGGCGGTTGCGTCCAGCAGGCTGCCGGAGTGCTTCTCGTGCAGGTGTGAGTATCGGAAGACCGAAGGAGCATCACTGAAGCGCTCTCGCCCTTTTTCCATTCCACCGCTCAAGCCTGCCTGGCCATCAGGCGTCTCGACAATGGAAGATACATAGCCATCCATATCGTTGCTATGTTGATAGGAAATACTGAAGGCGCCGCCTGTGCCGGCTTTCCGGTCGCCGTATGAAAATGCTGTCTCGTGGATGAACGGGTCCACCGTGGGTACTGCGGGCTCGTCAAATTGGCCTGTGGTATAGATGCGCCCGTTCTTTCCCTTTCGGTCTGAAGACTCAGCCGCCCATTTCTGTACCCCCTTGCCTACGTCAGCAGCCAGGCGGGCGCTCTCCTTGAGCACATCCGCTCGAGTAAGGACGATCTGGGGTTCGGGGTTGCCATAGATCAGTCCATTATGTGCATTGTCGCCTATGATCTTGCCGCGTCGTCCAGTGGACGCAACATCGAGTTGCGCGTGCAATCCTGCATTCTCCAGCGTCTTGCGTTGTATGGGCAGTGGACTGCCGGTGTGCCGATCCGCGGCCGTTTGCCAGTGGCTGCCCGGCTCCAGCCGCCGGCTGCTCTGGACCGCCGCCTGCAGACGCCGTAGTTGGCTTGTCTCGGGGCGATGATCCGCCTGGTATGCGGCCCGTTCGGTCCGATCCTGCAGTGGAGCGGTGTCCGGGGGCGCGACGATGCCGCCAGCTTGCGTTCTTTTATCAGCATACTCAGTCATGTCCGCCAATCCATTGGTTAGCACATCGAATGCGCAACAAGAATAAAGCATTTTCCACGGCAGGCAGGAGATCCTGACGGCCATTTTAATCGCAGCAGCCTTGCTCCGGCATGCGCCGGACGCCTTCCTCCGGCACGGCCGTCCGCGCGGTGTTCATCACCATCGCCAGGAAAGTGTAGTAGCCGTTGATCCCGATGAGGTCGACCACGCCCTGCTCGCCGAACAGCGCGAGCGCGTCGGCGTACACCCGGTCCGACACCGCCTTGTGCTCGTGCAGCTGGGTGCAGAAGTCGTGCACCACCGCCTCGTCCACCAGCATCTCGGCGGGCCGCTGGCGCGCCGCGATGGCCGTGATCACCGACGACGGGATTCCCACCTCGGCCGCGATCGGCGCATGGATCGCCCACTCCACCTGCTGGTCCCACTGGCGCGCCGTGACCAGGATCGCCAGCTCCGACAGGCGCACCCCGATCGTGCTGCGGTAGCGCAGGTACTCGCCCATGCGCTGCGCATGGCGCATCAGCTCGGGACTGCGCAGCAGCGGCACGAAGGGGCCGTAGACGGCGCCGCGCGGGCCGGCGGCGATTTCCTGCGCGGCCGCGCGCTGGGCGTCGTTCAGTTCGTGGTCGGGGATGGGGCCCAGGCGCTCGCTCGTTTGCTCACTCATCTGTTGTTCCAATAGTGATCCCAAGAAAATATTCGCACGGCCTGCGCTAAAAATCAAAAGAAGCCGGCACTCCCGCGCTTATCGTCAAGCGTCGTCCCTTTCGGAGATCGGAGGTAAGCTTTCATGAGCCACATCATCCACCGCAGCCTGCGCCAGGTGCCGCCCCTCGCGGCCGGCGGCGAGGGCATCACGCTCGTCGATACCAACGGCAAGACCTACATCGACGCCAGCAGCGGCGCCGCCGTTTCTTCGCTGGGCCACGGCCACCCGGACGTGATCGCCGCCATGCACCGCCAGATCGACCGCTGCGCCTACGCCCATACCGCCTTCTTCACCACCGACGTGGCCGAGCAGCTGGCCGCGCGCCTGGTCGGGGGCGGGCCGCAAGATATGGGCGGCGTGTATTTCGTCTCCGGCGGCTCCGAGGCGATCGAGACCGCGCTCAAGCTGGCGCGCCAGTACTGGGTCGAGATGGGCGAGCCGCAGCGCACCCGCTTCCTGGCGCGGCGCCAGAGCTACCACGGCAACACGCTGGGCGCGCTGGGCGTGGGCGGCAACGAATGGAGAAGGCGCGCCTTCGCCCCGCTATTGAAGGACGCGCTGCGGGTGTCGGCCTGCTACGAGTACCGCGGCCGCGCCAGCGGCGTCAGCGTCGACGACTACACCGCCGGCCTGCTGGACGAACTGGAGACCACCATCCTGCGCGCCGGCCCCGAGAACATCATCGCTTTCGTGGCCGAGCCGGTGGTGGGGGCGACCGGCGGCGCGATCCCGCCTACGCCGGGCTACTTCCAGGGCGTGCGCGAGATCTGCGACCGCCATCGCATCCTGTTCATCGCCGACGAAGTCATGTGCGGCATGGGCCGCACCGGCACCATGTACGCGATCGAGCAGGATGGCGTGGCGCCCGACATCGTGGCCGTGGCCAAGGGCCTGGGCGCCGGCTACCAGCCGATCGGCGCGGTGCTGGCGCACCAGCGCATCGTCGAATGCCTGCGCAGCGGCAGCGGCATGTTCCAGCACGGGCACACCTACATCGGCCATCCGGTGGCGGCGGCCGCCGCGCTGGCGGTGCAGCAGGTGATCGAGCGCGACGACCTGCTGGCGCGCGTGCGCAGCCGCGGCGCGGTGCTGCGCCGCATGCTGGGCGACGTGTTCGGGGTGCACGAGCATGTCGGCGACATCCGCGGACGCGGGCTGTTGCTGGCGCTGGAGTTCGTCAGGGACAGGGAAACCAGGGAGCCGTTCGCGCCCGAGCGCAAGCTGCACGCGGCGATCAAGGCCGAGGCGATGGCGCGCGGCCTGCTGGTCTATCCGATGGGGGGAACGATCGATGGGCAGCACGGCGACCACGTGCTGCTGGCACCGCCGTTCATCGCGACGCCGGCGGATCTGTCGGAGATCGTGTCGCGCTTGAGCGATGCTGTGGAGGCGGCGCTGTCGACGTGACCGCGCCGCCGATGGGAGGACTTATGCAACGACCTTGCGAATCCACTTGGCGATGTCCTGCACCTCTTCCAGGCACAGCGTGTGCTGCATCTGGTAGGCATGCCACTCGACCTGGTAGCCGAGCGACTCGAGCACCTTGCGCGAATCTTCCGCGCGCGCGAACGGCACCACCGGATCCTGCACGCCATGCGCCATGAAGACCGGCGTTTTCAGGCTGGCTTCATGGCGCTCCGCGCCGGCCACGCCCGCCAGCGGCAGGTAGCCCGACAGGCACATCATGCCGGCCAGCGGTTCCGGGTGGCGCAGGCCGGTCTGCAGCGTCATCGCGCAGCCCTGCGAGAAGCCGGCCAGGATGATGCGCGAGGCCGGGATGCCGCGTTCCTTTTCGCGCGCGATCAGCGCCTCGACCTGCAGCTGCGAGGCGCGCAGGCCGGCCTCGTCCTCGCGCCGCACCAGGTCGGTGGCGACGATGTCGTACCAGGAGCGCATCACGTAGCCGCCGTTGATCGTCACCGGCATCGTGTTCGCATGCGGGAACACGAAGCGGATGCCGGGCAGGCCCGACAAGTCCAGTTCGCGCACGATCGGCACGAAGTCGTTGCCGTCGGCGCCCAGGCCGTGCAGCCAGACGATGGCAATGGACGGGTTCGGTGCGGTTTCGATCTCGATGTTCTCAAGCAGCTGGCTCATGGCTTCCTTCAGTTAGGCGACAGGCGGACGCAATGCCGATTTGGGACGGAAAGTCTTGCTCACCGCCGGATTGGTTTCCATGTACGGGCCGCCGATCAGGTCGATGCAGTAGGGGACAGCCGCGAAGATGCCGCCGACGACCGTGTTGCCGGCGTCGTCCTTCAATCCCTCGAGGGTTTCCCTGATCGACTTCGGCTGGCCCGGCAGGTTCATGATCAGGGCCGCATGGTCTGCCGTTTCGCGAATGACCGCGGTCTGGCGCGACAGGATCGCGGTCGGCACGAAGCGCAGGCTGATCTGGCGCATCTGCTCGCCGAAGCCGGGCATTTCCTTGGTGGCGACGGCCAGCGTGGCCTCTGGCGTGACGTCGCGCCGCGCCGGACCGGTGCCGCCGGTGGTCAGCACCAGGTGGCAGCGCGCGGTGTCCACCAGCTCGACCAGGGTCGCTTCGATACTGGCGCGCTCGTCGGGGATCAAGCGCGTCTCGACACGAAATGGCGTCGTGATCGCCCCCGCCAGCCACTCGTGCAGCGCCGGGATGCCCTTGTCTTCATAGACGCCGCCGCTGGCGCGATCGGAGACCGACACCAGGCCGATCACCAGTTCCTGATCATTCGTCGTCTGACTCGTCATCAATGGCCTCTTCTTCGGCGTCGGCTTTCTTCTTCTTGCCCAGGTCCTTCAGGATCTGGAAGATCTCGCGGTAGGCCTTCGGCGGCTTGGACTCGGCCACTTCCTTGCGCGCGTTGCGGATCAGGGTGCGCAGGTGCTGGACGTCGAGCTCGGGATTTTCCTCGAGCAGGACGGTCAGGGCCTTGTCGTCGCCAAGGAGCTTCTCGCGGCGGCGCTCGAGCGCATGCAGGGCGGCCGTCTCGGACTTCGAGGCGCCTTTCCAGCTGTCGATGGCGCGCTGGATGGCGGCGACTTCTTCCTCGTCCAGGGTGCGCATCTTCTTGCCCACGAACTGCAGGGCGCGGCGGCGGCCTTCGTGGTTGGTGATGGTCTGGGTTTCGAGGATGACATCGCGCACGTCCTCCGGCATCGGTACGCGCTTGACGCGGTCGCGCGGCGCGTCGACCAGTTGCTCGCCGAGCTTTTGCAGCTCGTTCGACTGGCGCTTGAGTTCCGACTTGGACGGACGGTCGTATTCGGGTTCGAACTCGTTCGACTGGAAGCCGACGGAGCCGCGATTTGGATTAGGCATGATATGAATGGATTTGATTGGCGCGGGGCCGATCAGTGAAAACTGTAAACGGCTGCTATGATAACTGTTTTAGGGCCTGCCACGAAAAACACCTATGAACGACAACGCTTTTACCCACACCCAGGATCAGCTCAAACAGCTGGCGCGCGACGTGCTGGCGTTCGCCCGCGAGCAGGGCGCGACCGACGCCTCGGTCGAGATCAGCGAGGGGAGCGGTTTGTCGGTTTCTGTGCGTAAAGGCAACATCGAGACGATCGAGCAAAACAAGGACAAGGGCCTGGGCGTCACCGTCTACGTGGGCCAGCGCCGCGGCAATGCCAGCACCTCCGATTTCTCGGTCGCCTCGCTCAAGGCGACCGTGGAGGCGGCGGCCAATATCGCCCGCTTCACCGCCGAGGACGATTGCGCCGGCCTGCCCGACGCCGACCTGCTGGAGCTTGCACCCCGTGATCTGCGCTTGTTCTACCCGTGGCAGATCGGCACCGAAGAAGCGGTCGAGCTGGCCAAGCGCTGCGAAAACGCCGCCTTCGAGGTCGACAAGCGCATCACCAACAGCGAAGGCGCCAGCGTCTACGTGCAGCAGTCGCATTTCGTCGGCGCCAATTCGCGCGGCTTCATCGGCGGCTACCCGTTCTCGCGCCACACGATCTCGGTGGCGCCGATCGCCGGCAAGGGCAATCAGATGCAGCGCGACGACTGGTACACCTCGTCGCGCAACCCCAAGGAACTGGCCAGGCCCGAGAAAGTGGGCCGCTACGCCGCCGAGCGCGCGCTGGCGCGCCTGAACGCGCGCAAGCTCAATACCCGCACCTGCCCGGTGCTGTTCGAAGCGCCGCTGGCTGCTGGCCTCCTGGGCGCCTTCGTGCAAGCCGTGTCGGGCGGCGCGCTGTACCGCAAGTCGACCTTCCTGCTCGACACCCTCGGCAAGCAGGTGTTCCCGTCGCACATCCAGATCGTCGAAGACCCGCACCTGGTCGGCGCGGTCGGCTCGGCGCCGTTCGACGAAGAGGGCGTCAAGACCGTGCGCCGCAAGGTGATCGCCGACGGCATGCTGCAGGGGTACTTCCTGTCCTCGTATTCGGCGCGCAAGCTGGGCATGCAGACCACCGGCAACGCCGGCGGTTCGCACAACCTCGAGATCGTCTCGAAGGACACCCGCCGCAGCGACGATTTCGAAGGCATGCTGCGCAAGCTCGGCACCGGCCTGCTGGTCACCGAGCTGATGGGCCAGGGCGTCAACTACGTGACCGGCGACTATTCGCGCGGCGCGTCGGGCTACTGGGTCGAGAACGGCGTCATCCAGTATCCGGTCGAAGAAATCACCATCGCCGGCAATATGCGTGAGATGTTCCAGCAATTCGTTGCCGTCGGTAACGACACCCTCGTACGCGGCAACAAGACCACCGGCTCGATCCTGATCGAGAAGATGGTCGTGGCCGGCAACTGACCGAGGAGAACGCCATGGGCCGATTCGTCCGCATCGACAAGGAAAGCAGCCCCAAGACGGTGCTGCTCAATCTCGACCTGGTGGCCACCGTCGAGCTGGCCCCGCAATCCGACCTGCTCAGCTCGGCCGGCGCGGACGGCCGCAAGGTGTACGCCACCTTCCTCGCGCCCGACAAGACCGCGATCGCGACCCTGCATTTCGACAGCAGCGCGGATGCGAACGCGTGGGTCAAGACCCATTTGGGCGTCGAGCTCTGAACGCACCGCCAAGCGGGATTGTTAGTCGATCGTGAACTGACAATCCGCTTTCCGCATCTTTATCCCAGCAGCGCAGGCCGGCAAGATGGGCCGGTCTTTCACCACGCGCAAGGATCAGCGATGCAAACAACTCATCAGGACACCAGTCCGCCCACGGCGCGCGAGCGCCTGCTGCTGCCGCAACTGGACGCGTTCCATCAACGCGCCGAACCCGTCTTCTACGCCCTGCTGCGCTTCGTTTTCGGCGTCGTCATGTTCACCCACGGCCTGCCCAAGGCGCTGGGCATCCCGCATGGTTCGATGGCCGATCCGATGGCCGGCTCGATCCGGCTGATCCAGGACGTGATGGGCTTGCCGTTCGCGCCGCAGCTGGCCTTCCTCGTCATGCTGCTCGAGACCGGCGGCGCGCTGATGCTGGCGCTGGGATGGTGGGCCAGGCCGGTCGCGTTCCTGATCGCCCTGCAGATGGCCGGCATCTGCCATGCGCTCGGGCCCACCTGGCCGTGGATCGACCGCGGCATCGAGTTCCCCTTCCTGATGGGCTTTCTCGCCCTGTACATCGCGGTGCGCGGCAGTGGGCGCTTCGCGCTGGATCGCCGGCCTGGCGTGACGATCTGACCATGGCGCGCCCATGAAAAACGCCCCGGCATGCGGGGCGCTTCACACAAGCCGCGCCAGCGGCGCATGCTTACTTGACCGCGCGGATCGCGTTCAGCACCGGCTGCAGCACCGCGGCGCCCAGGCGCGCGCTGCGTGCGCCGTCCCAGCCGACTTGCGGATCCGGGTCGTTGGCGTTGTCCTTGAACGGGAGTTCCAGCGTGAGCGACAGGCAGCCAAAGGCGTGGGTGATGTGCGGCGAACCCATGGTCAGGGTCTCTTCGGTGTACGGCGTGGCGCCGTAGCCGTGCACGTCCTGGAAGTCCGGGCTGGCGATCTTGAAGTCGGCGATGAAGCGGTCTTGCGCCGCGCCTTGCTCCTGGGTGAAGTTCGGCAGCGATTCGCTGCCGGCCACGAACACGTAGGGCAGGCCTTCGTCGCCGTGCACGTCCAGGCACAGGTCGACGCCGGTTTCGTGCATCTTCTTCAGGACCAGGAACACCTCGGGGCTGCGCTCCATGCTCGGATTGAGCCATTCGCGGTTCAGGTTGGCGCCGGCCGCATTGGTGCGCAGGTTGCCGCGCACCGAGCCGTCCGGGTTCATGTTCGGCACCACGTAGAATACCGATTCCTTCAGCAACTGGCGCCCGAACGGGTGGGCCGGATCGAGCAGCGCGTCGAGCATGCCCTCGACGAACCATTCGGCCATCGTCTCGCCCGGATGCTGGCGCGCGATCACCCACACCTTCTTCTTGCCTTCGGCCGGTTCGCCGATCACCAGCATGTTCAGGTCGCGGCCGTCGACGGTCGAGCCCAGGTCGAGCATGCGCACGTTTTCCGACATCTGGGCGCGGTCCAGCAGCTCCAGGTGGCGTTCCCACGAATACGGCTCGAAATAGGCGTAGTAGACGCTGTCCATGCCCGGGGTGTGCTCGATGGTGAGCACCTGGCCATCGAAGGTGGTCGGCACGCGGAACCAGTTGACGCGGTCGTAGCTCGCCATCGCCTGGTAGCCTTCCCAGCCGGCCGGATAGGCGGCCTTGCCGGCGTTGAGCAGGCGGATGGAGCAGGCTTCGCCCTGCGCGCCCTGCAGGCGGAAGTAGAACCACTGGATGATGTCGGCGTGCGAGTCCTTGCGGATGTTCAGGTCGATGGCGTTGGCGCTGGTGGCGTTCACGACCTCGATGGCGCCAGCGTCGAACTGGCTGCTGATCTTGATAGACATGGTGTTGTCCTGTGTTGGGAAGGTACGTTGAAGCATCGATGATACCCGTTTTCGATCATCGCTAGGCGGGCCTGGCGCCCGGCAGGGCGGCGAAATGGCGCTGCAAGGCATCCAGCGCAAGCCGCACCTTGGCCGGATCGCCGTCGCGCCGCGGCGTCATGGCCGCCACTGGCAGTGCCGGCAATTGCCAGTGCGGCAGCACGCGCACGAGAAGTCCGCGTTCCAGCGCGGGATGCACGTCGGCGTGGCCCAGCAGCGCGAGGCCCATGCCCTGTTCGCACATCTGCTGCAGCGAGAGCTGGTTGTTGCTGACGATGCGCACGCTGACGCGCATGCGCTCGCGCTGCTCCCCCTGCCGCAGGTCGAGTTCCATTGACGGCGCTTCTTCGTCGCCTTTCGGCTCGGTCGCCTGGCGCATCGAGCCCAGCCAGTGATGGTCTTGCAGCGCCTGCGGCGTGTCCGGCATGCCGTGGCGTTCGATATAGGCCGGCGCCGCGCATATGACGACGTCGAACTGGCACAGGCGGCGCGCGATCCAGCCCGAATCGGGCAGGCGGCCGGCGCGCAGGGCGATGTCGATGCGCTCGTCGATCAGGTCGATCATGGCGTCGTCGACCAGCAGCCGCAGGCGCAGCTGCGGCCAGGCGGCCAGCACCGGCGCCAGCGCCGGTGCGATGTGCAGGCCGAAGCCCACCGGCGCCGCCACCCGCAGCTCGCCGCTGGGCGCGTCGCGCGCATGCAGCAGCGAGTCGCTGGCGGCATTGGCGGCCGCCAAGAGGCGCAGGCAGTGCGGATAGCAGCGCGCGCCGGCCTCGGTCAGGGTCAGCTTGCGCGTCGAGCGGTGCAGCAGCATGACGCCGGCCTGCCGCTCGAGCGCGCGGATGGTCTGGCTGACGGCGGACGGGCTCATGCCGAGCCGGCGCGCGGCGGCGCTCATCGAGCCGCCCGAGACTGTCTCGGCGAATACCGCATAGGGTTTTAGGTCATCCATTTATAAGCCTGGCTTCAAGGTGATAGTGATTTTTGCCATCTTATCGCCATATCGTGAAGCCGGTATCGTGGTCAGCTCGAACACATCATTGGAGTCACGCATGAACATCGCCCTGATCGGCGCCACCGGTTTCGTCGGCGCCGCCGTCCTGTCCACCCTCCTGCAACGCAATCACCAGGTCACCGCGCTGGTGCGCGATCCGTCGCGCCTGGCGCCGCAGCCCGGCTTGACCGTCAAGGTGGCCGACGCCTATGACGCCGATGCGGTCGCCGCCGCCGTGCGCGGTCACGACGCCGTGGTCTCGGCCTTCAATCCGGGCTGGAACGATCCCGCCCTGTATGACAATTTCATGCGCGGCAGCGCGGCCATCGAGCGTGGCGTGGAACTCGGCGGCGTGCGGCGCCTGCTGGTGGTTGGCGGCGCCGGCAGCCTGTTCGTGGCGCCCGGCGTGCAACTGGTCGACACGCCCGAATTTGTCGATCACGTGCCGCCCAATATCGTGCCAGGCGCACAGGCGGCGCGCGATGCGCTGAACACGCTGCGCGCCAGCACGGCGCTGGACTGGACCTTCCTCAGCCCGCCCGCGATGCTGGGGCAGGGCGATGCGACCGGCGCCTACCGTGTCGGCGGCGAGGATCTGCTGATGGACGGCGACCAGCCGGCCGGCATCGCGGTGGCCGACCTGGCGCTCGCGATCGCCGACGAGATCGAACGGCCGCGCCACCTGCGCGCGCGCTTCACCGTCGCCAGGGCGTAATCAATCGCGCAGGCCGCCGAAGCGGCCGTGATAGGCGGCGTCGGCGTCCGGCGTCGCCGCGTCTTCCTTGCGCAGCATGGCCAGCACGTGCTCCTCGGCGCGCGCGTGGCACAGGCGGTAGATCTCGCGCGCCAGCGCATAGGCGTCGGTCCCCGGCCACGGCTGCGGCAGCAGGGCCAGCGGCAGCATCGGATCGTGCAGCTGCACCCGGCGGTAGGCGTGGATCAGCAGGGTGCGGATCGCGAACGCATGCTCGGGCGTCACGTCGCCCTTGCCCAGCATGTCGGGCAGCGGCGCGAAGCGCTCGATGAAGCCCCGATAGGCGCTCACCACCGCATCGAGATTCCAGCAGTCGCCCACCAGCTCGGGCAGCGGGCGCGCGCCCATGCCGGGCAGCTCGTCGGCCTGGCACACGAACACCTTGTCGACCGCGTCCGCGCGCGCCAGGATCTCGCGCAGCGTGTCGCGCTCGGGCGCCGGATGCGCCATCACCCCCGTCGCCAGCATCGCGAAACCCTCCCATTCGAGTTCCTTGCGCAGCAGGGTGCGCAGCTCGCTGTCGATGCTGCCGCTCTTGCCATGCGGCGCCAGCACGAAGGTCCAGCGCCCATCCCAGTCCAGTCCCGGCGCCGAATAGATGCGGCGGTTGGCGCGCTCAAAGCGCGGCAGCGCCTTCGGCTCGATCGCATAGCGGCTGCGCCGGCCTTCGCGGCTGGCCGTCAGCCAGCCTTCCTGTACCAGGCGGAACACGCTGGTGCGCACCAGCCGGTCGCCGACGCCGAGCGGGCCCACCAGCTCGATCATGCTGCCCAGCCAGAAGGCGCCGCCGTGCGGGGCGATCGTGTCGCCGCACACGGTCACCACCAGCGACTTGTGGCGCGGCGGGTCGAGGGCCAGGTCGTGGGCGATCCACTCAGTGCTGGACAGTCGTTTCATGATTCTTGTCAATTTTTGGCGCTGCGATATGATTCAAAATTATTGTGTACATCAAGTTTTTTGTATCGTATTATGATTTGGACGGGTTTGCAATTGGTGAAAACCACGGGGGAAGCTATGTACGCACAGATGGTGGAGACCGGCCTCAATAAAGTCCGCACGGAACAGGACATGAGCGCCGAAGAGCAGGCGTTCCAGGCGCGCATCGACGCCGGGATCAAGATCGAACCGAAGGACTGGATGCCGGAAGCGTACCGCAAGACGCTGATCCGCCAGATCTCGCAGCACGCGCATTCCGAGATCGTCGGCCAGCTCCCGGAAGGCAACTGGGTGACGCGCGCGCCGACGCTGCAGCGCAAGTCGGTCCTGCTGGCCAAGATCCAGGACGAGGCCGGCCACGGCCTCTACCTGTACAGCGCCGCCGAGACGCTGGGCGTCTCGCGCGACGAGCTGCTGGCGGCCCTGCACGCCGGCAAGGCCAAGTATTCGAGCATCTTCAACTATCCGACGCTGAGCTGGGCCGACATGGGCGCGATCGGCTGGCTGGTCGACGGCTCGGCCATCATCAACCAGATCCCGCTGTGCCGCTGCTCGTATGGTCCGTATGCGCGCGCCATGGTCCGCGTCTGCAAGGAAGAATCCTTCCACGCGCGCCAGGGCTACGACATCATGATGGCGCTGGCCAGGGGCACGCCGGAGCAGAAGGCGATGGCCCAGGATGCGCTCAACCGCTGGTGGTGGCCTTCCTTGATGATGTTCGGTCCGTCCGACGCCGAATCGGTCAACAGCGCGCAATCGACGGCCTGGCGCATCAAGCTGTTCTCGAACGACGAGCTGCGCCAGCGCATGGTCGACCAGACCGTGCCGCAGGCCGAATACCTGGGCCTGACGATTCCCGATCCCGACCTCAAATGGAACGAAGAGCGCGGTTCCTACGATTTCGGCGAGATCGACTGGTCCGAGTTCCACAACGTCCTGAAGGGCAACGGGCCCTGCAACCGCGAGCGCCTGCGCACCCGCGTCAAGGCCTGGGACGACGGCGAATGGTTCCGCGACGCCCTGGTCGCCCACGCCGACAAGCAAGCTGCAAAAAAAGCCGCCGCATAAAAACACCCGTTCAATCCACGCCGGCGCACCGCAATAACGGAGACAAATCATGAGCAAAGAATGGCCCCTGTGGGAAGTCTTCATCCGCAGCCAGCACGGCCTCGCCCACAAGCACGTGGGCAGCCTGCACGCCCCTGACGCCGACATGGCGATCAACAACGCACGCGACGTCTACACCCGCCGCAACGAAGGCGTCTCGATCTGGGTCGTGCGCGCCGCCGACATCGTCGCCAGCAGCCCGCTTGACAAGGAGTCGCTGTTCGAGCCGGCCAACAGCAAGGTCTACCGCCACCCGACCTTCTTCCCGATGCCGGAAGAAGTCAAGAACCTGTGAGCCTCGACGTGGACAAATTCGTGGACGCCAAATTCCAGTACCTGCTGCGCCAGGGCGACAACGCCCTGATCCTGTCCCAGCAGCTGTGCCAGCTGGTCGGCAAGGGCCCCGCGCTCGAAGAAGACATGGCCCTGTCCAACGTCGCTCTCGACCTGCTGGGCCAGACCCGCATGTGGCTGAGCTACGCCGGCGAGCGCGAAGGAAAGGGCCGCGACGAAGACCGCCTGGCTTTTCTCCGCGACGCCATCGACTACCGCAACTGCCTGCTGGTCGAGCAGCCCAACGGCAGCTATGCCGACACCCTGACGCGCCAGTTCCTGTTCGACACCTGGCACTACTTCCTGATGGACGGACTGACCAGGTCGAGCGACGAGCGCATCCGCGAGATCGCCGCCAAGTCGATCAAGGAAGTGACCTATCACCTGCGCCGCAGCGGCGACCTGGTGGTGCGCCTGGGCGACGGCACCGACAAGAGCCGCGCCATGATGCAGGCCGCCCTCGAAGAACTGTGGATGTACAGCGGCGAGATGTTCCTCTACGACGAGATCGACAATGCGATGGTGGAGCAGGGCGTGGCCCCGCCGGCCGATGCCTTGCGCAAGCAGTCGCTCGACCACATGGCCGACATCCTGAGCGAAGCGACCCTCGTCATGCCGTCGCCCGACGCCTGGATGCAGCGCGGCGGCAAGCAGGGCCGCCACAGCGAACGCCTCGGCTTCATCCTGGCCGAGATGCAGTTCCTGCAGCGCGCCTATCCTGGAGCGGCCTGGTAATGACTGCCCTCGACGTCTCCGTCGAACAGGTGTGGGACTGGCTCGGCGAGGTCGCCGATCCGGAGATCCCGGTCATCTCGGTGGTCGATCTCGGCATCGTGCGCGCCGTGCGCCTGGAGGGCGAGGCATGCGTGGTCACGATCACGCCGACCTACTCCGGCTGCCCGGCGATGCGGGTGATCTCGGAATCGGTCAGCGATGCCCTGCGCGCGCATGGCATCGAGGATGTCCGCATCGAGAGCCGCCTGTCGCCCGCCTGGACCACCGACTGGATGAGCGCGGCGGGCAAGGCGGCATTGAAAGGCTATGGCATCGCGCCGCCGGTGCAGCAGGCGATCGACATCAGCGGGCTGCACGCCGGCATCCGCCGCCGCGCCGCGCCCGCCGTCGCCTGCCCCCACTGCGGCTCGTCCCACACCCAACTGACCAGCGAATTCGGCTCGACCCCGTGCAAGGCGCTGTACAAGTGCCTCGACTGCCGCGAGCCGTTCGACTACTTCAAATGCCACTGAGGCCAGCATGAGCAAGTTCTATCCACTGACCGTCTCGAAGGTGAAGCACGAGACGCGCGACGCCATCGCCGTCACCTTCGACGTCCCGCCCGAGCTGAAGGACACCTTCGCCTACCGCCAGGGCCAGTATCTGACCCTGCGCACGACCATCGATGGCGAAGACGTGCGCCGCTCCTATTCGATCTGCTCGGCCGTGCAGGAGGCGCAGTTGCGGGTGGCGATCAAGCGCTGCAGCGGCGGCCTGTTTTCTGGCTGGGCCAACGACAGCCTGCAGCCCGGCGCCACGCTGGAGGTGATGCCGCCCAGCGGCAACTTCAACGTGCCGCTCGACGCGGCGAGCCGCCGCCACTACCTGGCGTTCGCCGCCGGCAGCGGCATCACGCCGATCCTGTCGATCGTCAAGACCACGCTGCAGGCCGAGCCGCACAGCCGCTTCACCATCGTCTACGGCAACCGCGCCTCGTCGAGCGTGATCTTCCGGGATGAACTGACCGACCTGAAGGACCAGTACATGGGCCGCCTGCGCCTGGTGTACGTGATGAGCCGCGAGCAGCAGGACATCGAGCTGTTCAACGGCCGCATCACCGAAGACAAGTGCAGCCAGTTCCTGCGCCACTGGATCGACATCAAGGACATCGACGTCGCCTTCATCTGCGGCCCGGAAGACATGATGCACGGCGTCTCGCGCGCGCTGCAGGCAGCCGGCCTGCCGAAGGAGCAGATCCGCATCGAGCTGTTCGCAGCCAGCGCGCCGACGCGCGAGCGCAAGCCACGTTCGGTCGAATCGGCAGCACGAAACCTGACTGAAGTGACGGTGATCATGGACGGCAACGCCGCCAGCTTCACAATGGACAAGGACAAGGAATCGCTGCTGGACGCAGGGCTACGCGCCGGGCTGGACATGCGCTACTCGTGCAAGGGCGGCGTGTGCTCGACCTGCCGCTGCAAGGTGCTCGACGGCGAAGTCGAAATGGACGTGAATTACGCGCTCGAAGACTACGAAGTCGCGCGCGGCTTCGTGTTGAGCTGCCAGAGCTTCCCGGTCACCGACAAGGTGGTGGTCGATTTCGATATCCACGAATAAGAACCTGATGACGGAGACAACCATGAGCTATGAATCGATCACGTTCAAGATCGAGAACGGCATCGCGCTGCTGACGTTGAGCCGGCCCGACCGCCTGAACAGCTTCACCCGGGCCATGCACCTCGAAGTGCGCGACGCCCTCACGCGCGTGCAGGCCGACGGATCGGTCCGCGTGCTGGTCCTGACCGGCGCCGGCCGCGGCTTCTGCGCCGGCCAGGACCTGTCCGACCGCGCCGTCGACCCCGGCGCCCCCAGCGTCGACCTGGGCGAATCGGTCGAGAAGTTCTACGCCCCGCTGGTGCTGACCCTGAAGAACCTGCCGATGCCGGTGATCTGCGCCGTCAATGGCGTGGCCGCCGGCGCCGGCGCCAACCTGGCGCTGGCCTGCGACATCGTGCTGGCCGCCAGATCGGCCAGCTTCATCGAAGCCTTCAGCAAGCTGGGCCTGATTCCGGACACCGGCGGCACCTGGCACCTGCCGCGCCTGATCGGCCATGCGCGCGCCATGGGCCTGGCCATGCTGGGCGAAAAGCTCAGCGCCGAGAAAGCCGAGGAGTGGGGCCTGATCTGGCGCTGCGTGCCCGACGAAGCCCTGATGGATGAAGCCATGGCCATGGCCGAACACTTCGCCGCCGCTGCAACCCGCGGCCTGGCCTTCACCAAGAAAGCCTTCCAGGCCAGCTACGCCAACTCGCTCGAAGACCAATTGCAGCTGGAAGCCGGCATGATGCGCGAACTGGGCTACAGCCACGATTACCGCGAAGGCGTCGCCGCCTTCATGGCCAAGCGCGCGCCGCATTTCAAGGGAGAGTGAGCATGCACGCCATCCCTCCGGGCAGCACGGTCGCCGTCATCGGCAGCGGCGCCATGGGCGCCGGCATCGCGCAAGTGGCGGCCACCGCCGGCCACCAGGTCCTGCTGTTCGATACCCGGCCTGATGCCGCCGACAAGGCCATCCTTGAGATCGGCAAGACCTATGCGAAGCTGGTCGAGAAGGGCCGCATGGGTGCGGTCGAATCCGACCTGGCGCGCGAACGCCTCAAGCGCATCGCGTCATTGCACGAAGCCGCCGGCGCCGTCCTCGTGATCGAGGCCATCGTCGAAGACCTGGACGCCAAACGCTTGCTTTTCGCCGAGCTGGAAGGCATCGTCGGCGATCGCTGCATCCTGGCCACCAACACCTCGTCGATCTCGGTCACGGCCATCGGCGCGCAACTGCGGCGCCCCGAACGCCTGGTCGGCATGCATTTCTTCAATCCGGTGCCGCTGATGGCGCTGGTCGAAGTGATCAGTGGCCTGGCGACAAGCCGCGAGGTCGCGAACGTCGTCCACGCCACCGCCGAAAGCTGGGGCAAGAGCCCTGTGCATGCCAAGTCGACGCCCGGCTTCATCGTCA